>DATELN010000204.1:0-13688 GCA_035276605.1 Pseudonocardiaceae bacterium
CTGGCGTCGAGTTCACGGATGGCAGCGCTATCCGGTTTGTGTGGGAGGGCCAGGCGCTGGCCCGCACCACGAACTGATCCCGATACCGAAGGGCAGTGGAGTTATGAAGCGCGGTAAGGCCTACCGTCAGGCCATTGAGAAGGTCGATCGCAGCCGGCTATACAGCCCGCTGGAGGCTGCGGAGCTGGCCAAACAGACTTCCCCCACGACGATGGACGCCACCGTCGAGGTGGCCATGCGGCTGGGTGTCGATCCCCGCAAGGCTGACCAGATGGTGCGCGGCACGGTGAACCTGCCGCACGGCACCGGCAAGACAGTCCGCGTCATCGTCTTCGCCAGCGGCGACAAGGCTGCTGAGGCCGAGGCTGCCGGCGCTGATGCGGTCGGCTCTGATGACCTCATCCAGCGCATCCAGGGCGGCTGGCTGGACTTCGACGCCGCCATCGCGGCGCCGGACCAGATGGCCAAGGTCGGCCGGATCGCCAGGATCCTCGGGCCTCGTGGCCTGATGCCCAACCCGAAGACCGGCACCGTCACCCCCGACGTCGCCAAGGCTGTCGCAGACATCAAGGGCGGGAAGATTAACTTCCGGGTTGACAAGCAGGCCAACCTTCATCTGGTGATCGGCAAGGTGTCGTTCGACACCCAGAAGCTGGTGGAGAACTACGCCGCCGCGCTCGACGAGGTGCTGCGCAGCAAACCCTCCGCGGCGAAGGGTCGCTACCTCAAGAAGGTCAACTTCTCCACCACCATGGGCCCTGGTATCCCGGTGGACCCCAACCGCACCCGCAACCTGCTGGTCGACGAACCAGCCACCGTCTGACCGACTGGACACGGGGATCCGGTTGCTCATGGATGCTTGTGCACCTTGGCCAAGCGGCGTTACTGGGCAACCGGGCCCCTCGTGATCTCGCGAATCGCAGTTTCGGCTTCCTGCGGTACTCGCCCACCGGGCGCGGCGCCCATGCGCTCCGCCTCCCGCTGCGCCGCTTCGAGCGCGTGTATTACCTCATCGACCTTCGCCGGATCCATGATGGCTTCCCCAGACAGACGGCGGCGACCGCCAGGGATTGGGTCGGTTTGGCTGGGGCGGTACCACTGATCTAGGCTGACGCACAGTTCCACCGAAGACCGCTGGTCTGGTGCGCCATCGGCGCTCATGAAGGTCCCGCGAGCAGCGGGCGGCCCGCGCAGGAGGACGTGGTCGTGCTGGCCTGCCGCGCTGTGTCGCGCCGGCTGGTCTCGCCCCGCGCGCCTGCTGCGCCGGGGCGTTCGTCGTTTCGGGCCCCGTGAGCGGGCACGCCGACCGACCTATCAATCCGAGCAGGAGGCAAGCCATGGCTAGACCGGACAAGGTCGAAGCCGTTGCCGATATCGCAGAGGAGTTCCGCAGCGCCACGGCCACGCTCGTGACCGAGTACCGCGGCCTGTCCATGACACAACTGACGAAACTGCGCCGCAGTCTCGGGTCCGACACCACCTACCGGGTCGCCAAGAACACCTTGGTGTCGCGCGCCGCGCGAGACGCCGGGGTGGAGGGCCTCGACGAGCTGTTCATCGGTCCGACCGCGATCGCGTTCGTACACGGTGAGCCGGTGCTGGCCGCAAAAGCGCTGCGCGACTTCGCCCGAGAGAACACCGCGCTCGTCATCAAGGGCGGGTATCTGGACGGTCGGCCGCTGACTGTTGCCGAGGTCACCCAGATCGCCGACCTGGACTCTCGTGAGGTGTTGCTGGCCAAGCTCGCCGGTGCCATGAAGGCGAACCTGTCCAAGGCCGCCAGGCTGTTCGCCGAGCCGGCCTCCCAGGTAGCCCGGTTGGCCGCGGCACTGCGAGACAAGCGGCAACCAGCCGACGAGCAGCCCGAAGACTGACTGACACGACCAAAGACACCGCAGAGCCACCACAAAGAATGGAGAACCGCCACCATGGCGAGGATGAGCATTGACGAGCTGCTGGATGTCTTCAAAGACATGACCCTGCTCGAGCTCAGCGAGTTCGTGAAGAAGTTCGAGGAAACCTTTGACGTCACCGCTGCGGCGCCGGTTGCCGTAGCCGCGGGCCCTGCCGCGGGTGCGGCGGAAGCCCCGGCGGCTGAGGAGAAGGACGAGTTCAACGTCGTTCTCGAGGCCATCGGCGAGAAGAAGATCCAGGTCATCAAGGTGGTCCGGGAGATCGTCTCCGGCCTCGGCCTCAAAGAGGCCAAGGACCTGGTGGAGAGCGCCCCCAAGCCCATCCTGGAGGCCGTCCCCAAGGATCAGGCCGACGCCGCTAAGGCCAAGCTCGAGGAAGCCGGCGCCAAGGTGTCCCTCACCTGAACCTAGGCCTGGTTACCGCCTTCAGCGGGTTTAGTGGGGTTCAAACGCACTGCGTAAACCCCGCTAAGCCCGCTGATTGCGAACGAGGCCCGGATCTAGTTGCGCTCGGGCTCGTTACACACTTTGTGGTAGACGCCTGGGTGTCGGTTCGGCGAGGGCGCCGCCTCGTGCAGGGAGCCGTCGCGCGAGTGGCCCAGCAGGCAAATCAAGAGTTGCCTCCGCGCCGCGCGCGACCACCTTGCGATGGGCCTTAGGACCCACCGTGCCTCGGAAACCTCTCTAACTTGGACAACAATGACCAGCATCGCTACCAAGCCCACTGTCCAGCCGCAGACTGCTCAGGGCGGTCCACTGCGGGTGGTCATCCTCGCGGTCGCGGCCCTGGTCGTGATCGCCTTCATCGCTGCGGGCTGGTTCGGCCTGTCCTGGTACACCGCCGCGCACGACAAGTCTCTTTCCGCGGGTTTGGAGCGCGATGCCGCCCTGCGGGATGCCCAACAAGCCGCTTTGACGCTCAACACCCTCGACTACCGGCATGTGCAGGACGGGCTGACCTTGTGGGAACAGTCCGCCACCGGATCGTTGCTCAACCAGCTGCGGGCAAACCGCGACTCCTACGCCCGCGCGATCACCGACTCGGCCACAGTCAGCAACGGCAACGTGATCGACGCTGCGGTCGCTTCGCTGGATGAGCGCGCCGGTACGGCACAGGTGCTCGTCGGGCTCGACGTCACTTCTCAGCTGGACAAGGGTGATCCAGGTTGCGTGCACCGGCGCGTCCACCTCGACATGGCTCGCACCGGCCACGGCTGGAAGGTCAGCAATTTGACGCCGGTCGGCGAAACCTATTCCGAACCCGGGCCCTGCCCGCCGGCTGCCTCGCCTAAGTAAGTCGTATCAGAGCTCCCCGGATAGACAGCAACCCCGAATCGAGAGAACGCTGACGATGACTATCCCGGCACCACCGCAGATTGCCGACACCGAGGAGGTGGTGGCTACGCCACCGCGACGTGTGACTGGCGTGGCGACCCTGGTGGCCTTGGTCGCCGTGCTGGTGATGGCTGTGGGTGTGGCGGCGTGGTTCCGCGGCGAGGCCAACCAGCTGACCGCTTCTTCGGCGGCGACCAACGATGCGTTGGTCGATAAGGACGCGACCGCCCAGGTTTCTGCTCAGATCAGCGACGCCGTGAAACGCGTCTATTCCTACGACTTCGCTCGTCTGGATGATAATGAACGAGCCGCGTGTGAGGTTGTCACCGGCCCGTTCTTGGACATCTTTCGTCAACAGTTCGCCAAGATAAGAAAGCTGGCGCCGCCACAGGAGGCGGTGGTAGTGGCGTCGGTACCCGCCATCGCCGTCAAGAGCCTCAATGATAACCGCGCGATCGTGCTGGTGTTTCTCGATCAACAGGCCCGCCAGGCCGGTAAGGACAAGCCACTACTAGCCACCGGCAGGCTGTCCATCACAGCGCAACGCGTCGATGGCCGCTGGAAGATCGCCGATGCCGAGTCTTTCTAAGCGGGAGTCGTTTTAGATCGGTATCCAGGAGGGCCCATGAGCGCGGGCGTCGGTGCAGAGGTGGTGGTGGAGGGGCTGACGAAGTCGTTCGACCGGTCCATCATCTGGTCCGACGTGACGCTCACCCTCCCCGCCGGCGAGATCACCGTGCTCCTGGGGCCGTCTGGCACCGGCAAGTCGGTATTTCTCAAAACCCTGATCGGGCTGCTCAAACCGGAACGCGGCTCGATTCTCATTCACAACACCGATCTGGTGCGCTGCAGTGAGCGCAGGCTATATGAGCTCCGCAAACTGTTCGGGGTGCTGTTCCAAGACGGCGCGTTGTTCGGCTCGATGACCCTGTACGACAACGTCGCCTTCCCGCTGCGAGAGCACACCCGCAAGTCAGAGCGCGAGATCCGCGCGATCGTCGGCGAGAAGATGGAGATGGTCGGCCTGACCGGCGATGAGCGTAAGCTGCCCGGTCAAATCTCCGGCGGCATGCGCAAGCGGGCGGGTCTGGCCCGCGCATTGGTGCTCGACCCGGAGATCGTGCTGTTCGACGAGCCGGACTCGGGGCTGGACCCCGTCCGCACCGCGTACCTGAACCAGCTGATCGTGGACCTCAACGCGCAGACCGACGCCACGTTCCTGATCGTCACCCACGACATCAACACCGCCCGTACCCTCCCGGACAACATCGGCATGCTCTATCGCAAGCGGCTGGCCGCCTTTGGGCCCCGCGAGGTGTTGCTGACCAGCACCGAGCCGGCGGTCGCGCAGTTCCTCGCCGGCCGTCGACAGGGCCCGATCGGGATGTCGGAAGAAAAGGACGCCGCGCAGGCCGAACGGGAGCTGGCCGAAGTGCATGGCGAGCTGCCGGCACTTCCTGAACTCAGACCCCAGCTTGAACCCTCGCCCGGGTTGCCCGGTCGGAAGGCTGTGTGGCGCCGTATGGAGCGCGTCAGGGGCATGCTGCACACCTTGCCCACCGCCGCCCAGGTCGCCATCCGGGCCAGCCTCACCGAAACCGGTCGCCAGCACGGGGAGACCGGCGTCCCGTGACCAGCGGGTCGCCGGGGCGGGGCGCGCTGGCGCAGACCGGCCAGCTGTTCGCGCTTGGCCTTGAGGTGAGCCGGCGGCTGTTCCAGCGCCCGTTCCAGGGCCGCGAGTTCATCGAACAGGCCTGGTTCGTCACCAAGGTCTCCGCGCTGCCCACCGCCCTGTTCACCATTCCGTTCGGCGCCACCATCGCGTTGCTGCTCGCTGAGCTGGCCCGGCAGTTCGGCGCGCAGTCCCAGACCGGTGCCGGCAGCGTGCTCGCGATCGTCCAGCAGGCAGCGCCGGTGGTCACCGCCTTGCTCATCGCCGGCGCCGGCGGTGCGGCGGTCTGCGCGGACCTCGGGGCCCGCACCATCCGGGAGGAGATCGACGCACTGGAGGCGCTGGGCATCTCTCCGATCCAGCGTCTGGTGGTGCCCCGGGTGCTGGCGATGGTCCTCGTCGCGGTGGTGCTCAACGGGCTGGCCACCGTAGTCGGCGTTGCCGGCGGCTACTACTTCAACGTGGTAGTTCAGGGCGGCACGCCCGGGGCCTACCTCGCCAGCTTCAACACCATCGCGCAGGTCTCCGACATCTGGGTCAGCGAGCTCAAGGCGGCTTTGTTCGGGCTGGTCGCGGGCATCGTCGCGGCCTACCGGGGACTCAACCCCCCACCGGGACCCAAGGGGGTGGGGGAGGCCGTCAACCAGTCCGTGGTGATCTCGTTTGTGCTCGTGTTTCTGATCAACCTCGTGGTCACCGCGATCTACCTGCAAATCGTGCCGCCGAAGGGGGGCTGAGATCGTTGGTGCATCCCTTCGTTCGGCGGGTCGCGCGAGCCCCGCTGGACAGGCTGGATGACTTCGGCGACCAGCTGTCCCTGTACGGCCGGGCGATCGGTTGGATCCCGGGGGCCGTGCAGCGCTACCGCAAGGAGATCGCCCGGCTGCTGGCCGAGGTGAGCTTCGGTACGGGTGCCTTGATCGTCATCTTGGGTACCGCCGGTGTGATGGCGGCGCTGTCGCTGTTCGTCGGTAGCCTCGTGGGTCTGCAAGGCTTCCGGGCGCTCAGCGCCCTGGGCACCCAAGCACTGACCGGCTTGCTCACCGCCTACTTCAACACCCGCGACATCGCCCCGCTGGTTGCCTCGCAAGCATTGATCTGCACGCTCGGGGCGGGTTACACCGCCGAGCTTGGTGCGATGCGGATCTCCGAGGAGATCGACGCGCTCGAGACCATGAGCGTGCCCAGCGTGCCATACCTGATCACTACTCGGGTGATCGCCGGGTTCATCGCGATCATCCCGATGTACACCATCGGATTGGTGATGTCCTACGCCGCGTCCCGGCTGAACGTCATGCTGATCAGCGGGCTGCCCGGGGGCACCTACGACCACTACTTCGCACTGTTTCTGCCGGTCAATGACGTGCTGTGGTCGTACGTGAAGGTCCTGACCTTCGCCTTCGTGATCATCTTGGTGTGTTGTCACTACGGTTACCGGGCCAGCGGTGGCCCAGCCGGGGTGGGCATCGCGGTGGGACGAGCCGTGCGGGCCTGCATCGTGATCGTCGCCATCGTCGACTTCTTCCTCACCCTGGCCATTTACGGCACGATCACCTCGGTACGGGTGGCCGGATGACCAGCGCGGTGATCCGGCGCAGGGTGCAAGGCGTCGCCTTCCTGGTCGTGGTCATCTGCCTGGTGTCGCTGTCCATCGCCAAATACATCGGCGCCTTCGCCGACGGGGTACCGGTGACACTGCGCGTCGACCACACCGGCCTCCAGCTGGACAAACACTCCGACGTCAAGGTCCGCGGGCTGATCGTCGGCGAGGTCACCGAGCTGCGCTCCTCGGGCACCGGCGCGACCGTGGCGCTGCGCCTGAAACCCGAGATGGTGCACCTGATCCCGGACAACGTCAGCGCGCGGCTGTTGCCCAAGACGCTGTTCGGCGAGAAATACGTCGCGCTGATCCTGCCGGCGCACCCCTCCGGGCGACCGCTGGCAGCCGGCGATGTCATCGCACAGGATCGCAGCCAGCCAGCCCGGGAGCTGGAGGCCGCTCTGGACAGCCTGCTACCCCTGCTGCAAGACGTCGCGCCGCAGGATCTGGCCAGCACACTCGGCGCGGTCTCCGGTGCATTGAGCGGTCGGGGTCACCAACTTGGGGACACCCTGGTCCGGGCCCAGCAGCTGGTCAGCGGCCTGAAACCGGCGCTGCCGCAGTTGTCCGAGGACATCACCCGTATCGCTGATCTGGCCGACACCTACACCCAGGCCGCGCCCGACCTGCTCGCCGCCCTGGCGGACCTTTCTACTACCACCCGGACCGTGGCGCAGCAGCAGCGCAACCTGGCGCAGCTATGGACCTCGGTCACCGGCGTGTCGGACGACCTGCGGGTTTTCCTGCGCGACAATCGGGAAAACCTGATCGCGCTGGCCGCCGACAGCAGGCCCACCCTGGAGTCACTGGCCAGGTACGCCCCGGAGTACCCCTGCCTGCTGCACCAGATCGCCGGGCTGGTGCCTCAGCTCGACCGGGCCTTCGGGGTGGGCACCTCCCAGCCGGGCCTGCACGTGTACCTGGAGGTCACCAACAACCGCGGCAAGTACCTGCCGGGCGTGGACGAGCCGCAATACGCCGAAGATCGCGGCCCGCGCTGCTACCCCATCCGCGACGGCACCAAATTCCCGCAGTACCCGGGCGGCCCGATCCACGACGGCTCGACGCCGCCTCCCATCGGCCGCGGGGATCCGTCACCGGGCGTAGGACCGGCCGCCACCCCACCCCAAGTGGCGATGGGATTGCCGAACTCCCCGGCTGAACAGCAGTTCATGGCGGCGCTGCTTGGCCAGCCCGGGGAGATGCCCGGTTGGACAAGCTTCCTGCTCGGCCCGTTGCTGCGCGGCACGGAGGTGACGCTGCGGTGAGGGGGATATTCGCGCCGCTGACCAAGCTGATCGTGTTCACCGCCGTCATCGCGCTGGCCACCGGGCTAGTCGCGCTGACCATCGCCAACGTCACCCTGAGCCCCACCACCCGCTACCTGGCCCGGTTCACCGACGTCAGTGGCCTGCTGGTGGGTGACGACGTGCGCATCGCCGGGGTCCGGGTGGGCTCGGTGGACTCCATCGAACTGGTCGATCGCCGGTTCGCGCAGGTGGGCTTCAGCGTGGACGCGCGACAGCACCTGCCGGCGTCGGCCACCGCCGCGGTGCTGTACCGCAACCTTCTCGGGCAGCGCTACCTGTCGCTGGCGCGGGGTCCCGGACCGGTCGGCCAGACCCTGCCGCCGGGCGGGCTGATTCCCATCGAGCGCACCACGCCACCGCTGAACCTCACCGTGCTGTTCAACGGATTCAAGCCGCTGCTGGTCGGGTTGGACCCGGCGCAGCTCAACCAACTGTCCTGGGAGATCGTGCAGGTGCTGCAAGGGCAGGGCGGCACCGTGGAAAGTCTGCTGGCCAGTACCTCCTCGCTGACCCGGGACCTCGCCGACCGGGATCGGGTGATCGGCGAGGTGATCATGAACCTCAACGCCGTCCTGGACACCGTCAACGCTCGCGACGAGCAGCTGTCCGCGTTGATCCTGCAACTACAGCGGCTGGTGTCGGGCCTGGCCGCGGACCGGGAGCCGATCGGGCAGGCGATCGTCTCAATTGACCAGCTGGCGGGCACCACCGCCGGGTTGCTGCGCGACGCCCGCCCGCCGCTGCGCGACGACATCGCTGCCTTGGGTGCGCTGTCGACGAACCTGGCGGACAGCTCGCAGGTCATCGACCGGGTACTGCAGTTCCTGCCGGAGAAACTCACCAAGCTGTCCCGGGCCGCCAGCTACGGCTCGTGGTTCAACTTCTATCTGTGCGGAGCCCAAGGCACGGTCACTGTCCCGGTCACCAACGCGCCGCTGGTTGTCCCGCTGACCACGCCGCCGCCCGCGGCGAGGTGCTCGCCGTGATCGCGCCCCGCCCCCGCCACCCGATCCTGATCGGGCTTACCGGCTTGGTCATCCTGACGTTGCTGGCCGTCGCGGCGTACAACGCGGACAAGTTGCCGCTGGTCGGTGGCGGCACCGTCTACACCGTGCAGTTCCGCGATGCAGCCGGGCTCAAGGCGGGCGATCCGGTGTACATCGCCGGGGTCGAGGTCGGCCGGGTCACTGCTGTGGAGCTGGCCGGCGACCGGGTACGCGCCTCGCTTCGGGTCCGCAATGCCTGGCTGGGGGACCAAACCACCGCCGCCATCGAGATCAAAAGCCTGCTGGGCGCGAAGTCGGTGAGCCTGGATCCCCGCGGACGTCACGCCCTGGACCCCAGCACACCCATCCCTCTAGACCGCACCGCCTCGCCTTACGACGTCGTCAATGCGCTTAGCGGACTGTCCGGGACGCTCCAGCAGGTCAACACCGTCCAGCTCGCGCACAGCCTGCAGACGCTGGCCGAAACCTTCCGCGGCACCCCCGCCGACGTCCGGGGCACCCTGGAAGGGCTGTCCCGGCTCTCGCAGACCATCGCCAGCCGCGACGAGCAGATCCACCACCTGCTCACCGGCACCGAGGCGCTGACCGGGGTGCTGGCCGGCCGCAACGCCGAGTTCGAGCGACTGCTTGTCGACGGCAACCTGCTGCTGGCGGAGGTGCGTCGCCGTCGGGAGGCGATCAGCGCCCTGCTCACCGACGTCCAGGCGCTGTCGCTGCAGCTACGTGGCCTGGTCGCAGACAACAGCGCCCAGCTGCGTCCGGCGCTGCAGCAGCTCGACCGGGTCGCTGCGGTACTGCAACGCAACCAGGTCAACCTGGACCGTGGATTACAGCTCGAGCCGGTGTTCATCCGGCTGTTCACCAACACCCTGGGCAACGGGCGGTGGTTCGACAACTACATCTGCGGGCTGCTGCCGCCACCGACCGCCCTGGGCCCGCTGGTCATCAACGAGCGGGGGTGCTGAGCATGCCCCGCTGGATGGGCCGGTTGATCGCGGCTGGTTGCGTGCTCGGCGTACTGGCGGCTGTCGGAGTGTGGTGGCTGGCGCCGCGTCCCAGACGCACCATTACCGCCTATTTCACCACCGCGGTCGCGGTTTACCCGGGCAACCCGGTGCTGATCCTCGGCGTGCCGGTCGGTCAGGTCACCACGGTGGCGCCGCAGGGCCGGCTGGTCAAGATCGACATGACCATCGACCGCTCGGTCGACGTGCCGGCCGGTGCCTCGGCGGTGGTCATCCAGCCCAGCCTCGTTGCCGGCCGCAGCATCCAGCTGACTCCCGCCTACACCGGTGGCCCGACCATGCCTGAGGGCGGGGTCATCCCAGTGCAGCGCACCGCGGTTCCGCTTGGGGTCGACGACCTGGCCCGCGCCGCCAACGAGCTGGCCACCCTGCTCGGTCCAACAGCCGCCAACCGTCCCGGGCCCCAAGGAAAAGGCGCACTAGCTGACGCCCTCGACGTTGCCGCCGCCAACCTCAGGGGTAACGGGCCGGCGATCAACGACACCATCGGCAACGTGGCGGAGCTGTCGCAGACGCTGGCCGGGTCCCGCAAGCAGCTGTTCACCACCGTCACCCAGCTGCAGTCGTTCGTGTCCACCCTGGCCGCCAACGACGCGCAGGTGCGGCAGTTCAGCACCCAGCTCGCCGACGTGTCGAAGTCCCTCGCCGCGGAGCGGGGTGATCTTGGGGCGGCGCTACGGGAGCTGTCGCTGGCGCTGGGCGAGGTCGCCGCATTCGTGCAGGACAACCGAGCAGTGCTGAAGTCCAATGTGGACCGGCTCACCGAGGTGACCGCCGTGCTGGTGCGCCAGCGCGAAGCGTTGGGCCAGATCCTCGACCTCGCGCCGACCGGGCTGAGCAACCTGAACAACGCCTACAACGCCTCCTCCGGCACCCTGGACACCCGGCTGAACATCGAGGAGCTGCGGGTCCCGCCGATCCTGCTGGTCTGCGAGCTGCTGCGGCGCAGCACCCCGCGGCAGGTACCGGCCACCCTGGCGCGGACCTGCGCGGCGCTGGAGCCCCAGCTCACCGGCACCGTGCCGCTGCCCACGGCGGCGCAGGTGATCACCGCGCTAGAAACCGGGCAGCCGCCGCCGCTGCCATTGCTCGCGCTGCCCACCGTGCCGGGGGGCCGACGATGAGCCGGTGGGCTACCGCAGCGCTTAGCGCGTCGATGCTGTGCTTTTCAATGTTGGGTGTGGCCGGATGCGGCGTGCTGCAGGGCGGCCTACAAAACGTGCCACTGCCCGGCGGCGCGGACACCGGATCGAATCCCTACCACGTCACGGCGGAGTTCTCCGACGTGCTGGAGCTAGTGCCGCAGTCGCTGGTGAAGGTCAACGACGTGTCGGTCGGCGCGATCCAGGCGATCAGGCTTGCCCCGGACACCTGGCACGCCATGGTCACCATGGAGGTCAACCGCGGCGTCGTGTTACCGGCCAACGCGGTCGCCCGGGTGCGCACCACCAGCCTGCTGGGAGAGAAGTTCGTCGAGCTCGCCGCACCGTCCAGCGAGCCATCACAAGGCCGGTTGGCCGACGATGCGGTGATCCCGCTGACGCGCACCAGCCGGGCCACTGACGTCGAGGAGGTCCTCGGAGCGCTGTCGTTGCTACTCAACGGGGGCGGTGTCGACCAGATCCGGACCATCGCCACCGAGCTGAACGCGGCGCTGTCCGGTCACGAACCGCAACTTCGCGCTCTGCTGGTGGACCTGAATACGCTGGTGTCCGGCCTGGACGCGCGCAAAGCGGAGATCAACCGGGCGCTGGATGCACTTAACCGGCTGTCGGCCACCCTGACCCGGCAGCGCGGGCAGATCGTCACCGCACTCGACGGGCTGCCCCCCGGACTTCAGGTGCTGGCCGACCAGCGCACCCAGCTCGTCGGCACCCTGCAAGCCCTGGACCGGCTGTCGGCGGTCGCCACCGACACGATCAACCGCAGCCGGGACAACCTGGTCGCCGACCTGCAGTTGCTACGCCCCACCTTGCAGCAACTGGCCGCCGCGGGCGCGGACCTTCCCAACGCGCTGGAGCTCATCGCTACCTACCCGTTCACCGACGGCGCCGCCCGCGAGGCTTTCCTCGGCGACTACGCCAACCTCTACGTCCGGGCCGACCTGAACCTCGGCACGGTGCTGGACAACTTTTCTTCATCGGGGCAGCCGCTGATGGGGGTGCCCCCGCCGCTTGGGCAGCTGCTTGCCCCCGGCCAACCGCCGGTAGGACCGCTGCTTGAGGGCCTGTCGGGCGTGGTGCCCCCACCGCCGTCTGCGTCAGGCGCCGCAGGTATGGAGGGAATGCTCATCCCGTTGCTGCGGCCGGTTCTGCCCGGAGCACCGGCATGATCACTACCAGGGTTGGGCTCCAGCTGCTGGCGTTTGTGATCGTCACCGTGCTCGGGGTGGGTTATGTCAGCGTCCGTTATCTCGGTGCCGGCGCCCTGTTCGGTGCCGGCCCGTACCCGGTGACCCTGCAGCTGGTCGATTCTGGCGGGATCTTCACCGGCGCGGATGTCACCTACCGTGGGGTCAGCGTCGGTCAGGTCGGCCCGTTGCGCCTGACCAGCCAGGGCGTCGATGCCGAACTCGAGATCAGGCCAGACGCCCCGCCCATCCCGGCCGACCTAGACGCCGTGGTGAGCAACCTGTCGGTGATCGGCGAGCAGTTCGTCGACCTGCGGCCGGTACGCGGCGACGGCCCTACACTGCACGCCGGGTCGGTGATCCCGGCCTCCCGGACAGGCACGCCGGTGCCGATTGGTGATCTCATTGACCACCTGGTCACGTTCCTGCGGTCGGTGCCGCTGGACTCGCTGCGCACGGTCGTACACGAACTGGGCACCGCGTTCACCGGTACCGGAGCTGACCTGCAGATCCTGCTGGATAGCACCGATGCGTTCACCCGCGACGCCATCACCGCCCTGCCGCAGACGCTGGCCCTGATCCGGGACGGGCGGGTGGTGTTGCAGACGCAGAACGAGCAGTCCAGCGCGATCATTTCGTTCAGCCGGGACCTTGCGTTGCTCGCCGCTCAACTGCGCGCCTCCGACCCCGACCTGCGCCGACTGATCGTCACCGCGCCGCAGTTCGCCGACCAGACCAGTGCCTTGCTCCGGGAAAGCGGCACCCAGATCGGCCAGCTGCTGGCCGATCTGGTCACGGTGTCCCGGGTCACGCTGCCGCGCCAGGCCGCGCTACGCCACCTGCTGTCGGTTTACCCGGTGGTCACCGGAGGGACCGACTCGTCGGTGGTCCCCAACGATGGTTTCGCCCACCTTGGGCTGGCGCTCAACTTGTTCGACCCGTACGCCTGCGTGCGTGGCTATCAGGGCACCATCAGACGTTCTGGGACGGACACCACGCCGATCCCGGCCAACACCAACGCGTTGTGCGCCGAGCCACCAGGCAGCCCGACCGACGTCCGCGGCGCGCAGAACGTGCCCCGCGCCGGCACCCCGGCTCCGGTGCTGCCGGGAAGCGCTACCGGCGAGCAGGTCAGGACCCTGACCTCGATCTTGGAGGATGGCAACTGAGGGTCGCGGTCAGTTACCTACCGTGACAACCCTACTCTGGCTCACCGTGAAGGTCACCGTCGTGCTCGCCGCGGTCGCCTCCCTTGCCGTGAGCACCGCCGGCTGGTGCGGCGTGTCGTGGTACCGCGCGGGGCACGACGGATCCCTCGCTGCAGGCACCGCCCGGGATGCCGTGCTACAGGATGCCCAGCAGGCCACGATCAACCTCAATACCCTCGACTACCGGCAGGTCCAGGAGGGGTTGAACCTGTGGGAGCAGTCGGCGACCGGTTCACTACTTGACGAGGTGCGAGCCAACCGGGCCACC
>DATELN010000205.1:0-4545 GCA_035276605.1 Pseudonocardiaceae bacterium
TACTCCGACACCGTCACGGCCATCCGCACGCCCGAGGGGGTGGATGCGACGGAGGTCTGCCGGATCGGCTACTACCGCTACCGCACAGCGTTCGGTGGCGGGCTATCGAAGGTCGCGGGCAAGGTATTCCGGATCGGTCACCTCGGCCACCTCAACGAGGTCATGTGCTTGGCCGCGCTGGCCAGCGCCGAGATGTCACTAGCCGACGCGGGCGCGAAGGTAGAGCTGGGAGCCGGTGTGGCGGCGGCCCAGGACTACTACCGTACCGCGCTGGAAGCCGAGACAGACGTTGCTGGGGAGGCGTCGGCGTCACCTCAGTAATCGCGCGCGCAAGGAGGTGCCTCTAACGATGAGCCACACCCTCTACCCGATGCGCCGGCCGCGGTTGCAGCGCAGTGAGCTTGCAGTGCCTGGGTCGAACACCACCTTCATCGACAAAGCGGCGCAGTCTGCGGCCGACTTCGTATTCCTCGACCTGGAGGATGCGGTGGCGCCGCCTGACAAGGAGCAGGCCCGCCGCAATGTGATCGAGGCGCTGCGGGACATCGACTGGGCAGCCAAGGGCAAGACGGTGTCGGTGCGGATCAACGGGTTGGATACGCACTACTGCTACCGCGACATCATCGACGTCATGGAACAAGCCGGTGATCGCCTGCACACCATCCTGGTGCCCAAGGTGGGCGTGCCGGCGGATCTGTACTGCGTGGAGACCCTCGTCGCGCAGGTGGAGCAGGCCAAGGGATACCAGCACAAGGTCGGGATCGAGGCGCTGATCGAGACCGCGCTGGGGATGGCGAACGTGGAAGCCATCGCCGCCGCCCCCGGCCGGCTGGAGGCGCTGCACTTCGGGGTGGCCGACTACGCCGCGAGCAACCGGGCTCGCACGGTCAGCATCGGTGGCCTGAACCCCAACTATCCCGGTGACCAGTGGCATTTCGCGCTGTCCCGGATGATCGTGGCCTGCCGGGCCTACGGGCTGCGCCCGATCGACGGCCCGTTCGGGGACTACTCCGACCCCGATGGCTTCCGGGCCAGCGCGCGGCGAGCGGCGGCGCTGGGATGTGAGGGAAAGTGGGCGATCCATCCCAGCCAGATCCAGCTGGCCAATGACGTGTTCAGCCCTCCGGAAGCGGAGGTGGACCGGGCCCGGCGGATCATCGACGCGCTGCGACAGGCCGAGGCGCAAGGCAAGGGAGCGGCCTCGGTGGATGGCAAGATGATCGACGCCGCTTCGGAGCGGATGGCGCAGACGGTGATCGCGATGGACCAGGCGATCCGAGCGGCCGCGGCGAGCCGGAGCTGAAAGGGGGCTGCGCGTGGACATCCACGAATACCAGGCCAAGGAGATCCTGGCCCGCTTCGATGTGCCCATCCCCCGCGGTGGTCTGGCGTACAGTCCCGAGCAGGCGTCCTACCGGTGCACCGAGATCGGTGGATCAGCGTGGGTGGTCAAGGCGCAGATCCACGCCGGTGGCCGGGGTGAGGCCGGCGGGGTGAAGCTGTGTCACTCCGACCGCGAGGTGCAAGACGTCGCGAACAGCATGTTCGGCCGGCGGCTGGTCACCAAACAGTCCGGCCCGCGCGGGAAACTGATCTACCGCGTATATGTCGAGGAAGCCACCGAGATCGCCCGGGAACTGTACTTCGGCATCGTGCTGGACCGCCGCATCGAGCGGGTGTGCATCATCTGCTCGGCTGAGGGCGGCATCGACATCGAGGAGCTGGTCGCGTCGAAACCCGAGTCCCTGATCCGGACCACGATTGAACCGGCGGTGGGTTTTCTCGAGTTCCAGGCCCGCGAGATCGCCTTCGCATTGGGACTGCCACCGGAGTTGGTTGCCCAGGCAAGCCGGGTGTTCCGGCGCGCCTATCGCGCTTTTCGGGATCTGGACGCCACCATGCTGGAGATCAATCCCATGGTGGTGACGACTAAAGGCAGCCTGGTTGCGCTGGACGCCAAGATGTCCTTCGACGACAACGCCTTGTTCCGGCACCTGGAGATCTCCGAGCTGCGCGACCGCAGCCAGGAAGACGCCCGGGAAAGCCATGCCGCTGACCGTGGGCTGGCCTACGTCGGCCTGGACGGCAACATCGGCTGCATGATCAACGGCGCGGGCCTGGCAATGGCGACCATGGACATGATCAAGTTAGCTGGTGGGGAGCCGGCGAACTTTTTAGACATCGGTGGCGGTGCCTCACCGGAGCGGGTGCTCAAGGCGTTTCGCGCGGTCCTGCGGGATGACCGGGTCGAGACGATGTTGATCAACATCTTCGCCGGGATCAACCGGTGTGACTGGGTCGCCCAGGGCATCATCGATGCGTTCAAGGAGCTTGACGTGAAGATCCCGGTGGTGGTGCGGCTGGCCGGCACGCACGTCGAGCAGGGTCAGGCCATGCTGCGGGACTCCGGACTGCCGATCATTACCGCCGACACCCTGGCCGACGCGGCTAAGAAGGCTGTCTCCGTCGTGAACGCCACGGCTGGTTGAGGGCCACGAGCTGAGGAGGGTTCATGGCCATCCTGATCGACGAGCACACCCGAGTGGTGGTGCAGGGCATCACCGGCCGCATCGGCCGCTTCCACACCGAAGAGATGATCGACTACGGCACTCAGGTCGTCGCCGGGGTCACACCGGGCAAGGGCGGCGAGACAGTGCTGGACCGGCCGGTGTTCAACACCATGAAAGACGCCGTGGCGGCCACCGGGGCGACCGCCTCGATCGTGTTCGTGCCGCCTCCCTTCGCGGCCGATTCGTTGATGGAGGCTGCCGACGCGGGGATCCGGTTCTGCGTCTGCGTCACCGACGGCATCCCGATGCATGACATGCTGAAGGTCAAGCGGTACATGCGCCGCTACCGGGCCCAGCAGAAGATGACCCTGACCGGGCCCAACTGCGCCGGCACCATCTCCCCCGGGCGGTCGCTGGTGGGCATCATGCCCGGCCACATCTACCTGCCCGGCCGGGTCGGCGTGATCAGCCGCTCCGGCACCCTGGGCTACGAGGCCGCGTCGCAGATGAAGGCGCTGGGCATCGGGGTATCCACCTCGATCGGGATCGGCGGCGACCCGGTCAACGGGTCGTCGTTTCGCGACCACCTGGCGCTGTTCGAGGCCGATCCGGATACCGACGCGGTGGTCATAGTCGGTGAGATCGGCGGTCCCCAGGAGGTGGACGGGGCCGAGTACGTCCGCGAGCACATGACCAAACCGGTGATCGCCTACATCGCCGGGCTGTCAGCCCCCAAGGGTCGCAAGATGGGCCACGCTGGCGCGATCGTGTCCGCGGTGGGCGAATCCGCTCAGGAGAAGATCGAGGCCCTAACCGCCGCTGGGATCACCGTGGCGCCCAACCCGTCGTGCATCGGCGAAACCGTGGCCGACGTCCTGGCTGAGCACGGCCTACTCGATAGTTCCTCAGAAATGGGTGACTCCTCCGCAGTTGGTGGCCCTTCAAGACCCACCAACCCCCTTGTTGATCATCTTAAACCGCAGCCAACCCGCCGGGAGTCCGCGCTGCTGGACGATCGTCATGGCTGAACCGGTCATCGTTGTCACCCGACGCTGGCCGGCGTCGGTCGAGGAGGCCCTCACGCAGCGCTTTTCGAATGTCCAGCTCAACACTGACGATGTGCCGTTGGGTCGCGACGGGCTGCGCGCTGCCTTGGAGCAGGCCGACGTCGTGTTGCCCACCGTCTCCGACCAGCTGCCGGCCGAGCTGTTCGAAGGGCAGTTGCGGACCAGGTTCCTCGGCAACTTCGGCGTCGGCTACAACCACATCGACATCGAGGCCGCGGCCAAGGCCGGCATTGTCGTGACGAACACCCCCGGGGTGCTGACCAACACCACCGCGGACACCGCGATGACCTTGCTGCTGATGGTCGCCCGACGGGCCGGCGAGGGGGAACGCGAAGTCCGCGCCGGGCGCTGGACCGGATGGCGACCCACCCACATGATGGGCGCCGACGTAACTGGCAAGACGCTGGGCATCCTGGGCATGGGCCGGATCGGGGTGGCGGTAGCCCGCCGCGGACACTTCGGTTTCGGCATGCCGGTGGTCTTCTACGACCCGGTCGACTTCGAACCCGACCACGGCATTCCCGGCGCCCGCCGGGTCAGCACCCTCGAGGAGGTGCTCGAGGTCGCTGATTTCGTATCCCTGCACATGCCCGGAGGCAGTGGGAACACCCGTCTCATCGACGCTGCGGCGCTGGCCCGGATGAAGCCCACCGCGTTCCTGGTCAACAGCGCTCGCGGTGACGTCGTCGACCAGCAGGCCCTGATCGAGGCCTTGCGATCGGGAGCGATCGCCGGCGCTGGTCTCGACGTCTACGACGGGGAACCCGAAGTCCCAGCCGAGCTGCTCGAGCTGGACAACGCCGTGCTGCTGCCCCATCTGGGCAGCGCAACACTGGAAACCCGCACCGCCATGGGCATGCTCGTGCTGGACAACCTGCAGGACTTCCTGGAGGGCCGCGAGCCTGCATGCCGGGTCGCCTGACCTAGGTTGGGAACCACGATCGGTTGATAGGTCATGGCGCTGCTCG
>DATELN010000206.1:0-2220 GCA_035276605.1 Pseudonocardiaceae bacterium
CCAGCCCGGCGTGCGACACCAGATTCGGATCATCGAACCTGGCGTGTGTCGTGGCCGCGGCATGCAACAATCGCATCCCAGAGGTGCCCTTTCGATCCTGGCGCTGCGAGCTTCAGCAACCCGCATTCTCCCAGGTCAAAGGGCACTTCTGCTGTTACGACACGCTTTCCTGAGACATCCGGACGGTGGATCCAGGATCAGACGGCGGCCAGGCATAGGCCGGAACTCCGTCGCGGACCAGCCCGCAGAGGTCGGGCAACCCGAGCTCGCGAGCCGACCAGTCGCGCAGCATTAGCCGGGCGGTCGTTACGACAGCGTGCATGGCCCGCTCCTCGCTGTTCTCAACCGGACCCTGAGCCTCGATCCACCGCCCGGATTGTTCTCGGGAGTGTGTCGTGACAGCAGGAGTGCCCTTTGACCTGGGATAATGCGGGTTGCTGAAGCTCGCAGCGCCAGGATCGAAAGGGCACCTCTGGGATGCGATTGTTGCACACCGCGGCCAAGACACGTGCGACGTTTGATGATCCGAATCTGGTGTCGCACGCCGGGCTGGTACCGGCGGTGCGGCTGGCCCAGAACATTGGGCTGGAAGACCTGGTCGCCGAGCATGTGCGGGTGGCCGCCAAGGTCGGCGCGAACCCGGGTCTGAAGATCGGTTCGCTGGTGGCCGGGATGGTCGCCGGCGCCGACACCATCGACGGGATGGACCTGCTGCGCCACGGCGCGATCCCGGCCACGGTCAGCGGGATCCGCGCCCCGTCGACGCTGGGCAGCTTCCTGCGGGCCTTCGACCACGGCAACGTGCGCCAGCTCGCCGCGGTGCACCGCCGGGTGCTGGTCGAGTTGGCCGCGCGGACACCGTTGCTGCCCGGCGCCGACGCGGTGGCGTTCATCGATGTCGACTCGGTGCAGCGGCGGGTGTACGGGGGCACCAAGCAGGGTGCGGCGTTCGGGCACGCCAAGATCGCCTCGAAGTCGCTGCTGGTGCGCGGGCTGAACCTGCTGGCCGCCACCGTGAGCACCCCCTTGGCTGCGCCGATCGTGGCGACAGCGCGGTTGCGGGGCGGGAACGCCGGCTCCGCGCGGGGCGCGGCCACCCTGGTCGTTGAGGCGATCAACACCGCCCGGCAGGCCGGCGCCACCGGCTTGATCGTGGTGCGCGCCGACTCCGCGTACTACAGCGGAGCGTTCGTCGCCGCCTGCCGCCGCAACCGGGCCCGGTTCTCGGTCACCGTGCGGATGGATCCCAAGGTGCGCCGCGCCATCGCCACCATCACCGACGACGCCTGGACCGCGATCAAATACCCGAACGCGATCTACGACGAGCAGGCCGGCGAGTGGATCTCCGACGCCGAGATCGCCGAAGTGCCCTACACCGCGTTCGCCTCCAGCCGCGCCCACCGCACCGACGGTCGGTTGATCGTGCGGCGGGTCAAACGACTCAACCCGAAGGCCACCGCCCAGGGACAGGGCGAGCTGTTCAGCACCTACCGGTATCACGCGGTGTTCACCGACAGCCCCTTCCAGCTGGCGCAGGCCGAGTCCGACCACCGCGCCCACGCGGTCGTCGAGCAGGTCTTCGCGGATCTGATCGACGGGCCGTGGGCGCACCTGCCCTCGGCGGCGTTCAACGCCAACGCCGCCTGGGTTCAGCTCGCGGTCACCGCGCACGCACTGACCCGGGCGCTGGGCGCTCTGGCCTCGGCCCGGCACGCCCTCGCCCGCGGCGCGACCATCCGCGCCGAACTCATCCAGCTCGCCGGACGCCCCGCGCGCACCGGACGCGACACCATCACCTGGCATCTGCCCGAGGCCTGGCCCTGGCAGGACGCCTGGCTCACCGCGTTCGACGCCACCCACCGGCCACCACCAGCCCTGGCAGCCTGACCCTGACCACCGCCCGCACGGGCCCAACCCGAAACCACAGTGGACACGCCGGACGAGAGACCGGCCGACCCCGCACGCCCACCAATCGAAATCTCCGATTGAAGACCAACTATGCATTCCAGAATGATCACCAAATTCGGGCGGTGGATCGAGGCTCAGTGGAGGATCCGTGCCGGGATGCCGTGTGCGTTGCAGAATGAGAGCAGTCCCTGCCGCTGCAGTGGGTCCTGCCTCACGATGCTCCAGCTCAAGGTGCCGGAGCTGGAGGAGCGCATGGTGAACTTGAGATTGACGTTGACCGGCGTGACGTTCGGGTTGCGGTGCTCGACGATT
>DATELN010000207.1:0-3152 GCA_035276605.1 Pseudonocardiaceae bacterium
TCCGCTAGAGGTGCGGGTCGATGATGGCGTGGTTCCGCTCCGCGCCGGCCTGCCCCGCAAGTTGCTGGTGGCCTTGGTGTTGCGGCTAGGCGAACGGGTCAGCATCGACGCCCTGGCCGACATGCTCTGGACCAACGACGCTCCCGACGACCCGGTGAACGCCTTGCAAATCCTGGTGTCACATCTGCGTAAGTCCTTATCCACGTCGGAAGAGGGGGTCACCCTCGAAAGAGTTGGTAAGGGTTATCGGCTTCTTGCGCCGAGGGACTCCGTCGACGCCTACCGGATCGAGGCAGTAGCCATCCGGGCCCGACAGATAGCGGACGCCGCATCACGGTTGGAGGAGCTGGAAGCCGCTCTCGCGGAGTGGCGCGGACCGCCGATACCTGAGGTAGCTAGCGAGGAGTTCGCGCAGGCTGATCTGCAACGACTGCTCGAACTGCGCCTGGCCCTAACGGAGCAGCGCGTTGATACGCTGCTCGATCTCGGGCGCCACGCCGACGCTGTACTGGATCTCCAAGGGCTGATCGTGGATCACCCGCTTCGCGAACGCTTCTACGTCCAGCTGATGACAGCCCTGTACCGCTCCGGCCGGCAAGCTGAAGCGTTGCAGGTGTACGGCAACGCGCGCAGCACCCTGCTGGAGGAGCTGGGCCTGGATCCCAGCCCCGAGCTGCAGGCCATGGAACAGGCAGTGCTCACTCACTCGCCGGCACTCCAACCGTCAGTCCAGCCAGGCCCAACGACGCCACAGCCGCAGGACGGTAGCGACGAAGCGTCGGGGACCGGGTGGACGACGGCAACGTATCCACGACCACTCGATGTGTTGATCGGCCGCCAGCGCGAACTGGCCCGCCTCACCGACTTCTTGACCTCCCGCCGTTGGGTCACGCTAACCGGCCCGGGCGGAGCTGGGAAGACCCGGCTCGCCGCGGAACTAGCGGCGCAGACGGCGGGTGCGGTGTGGTGGGCTGACCTGTCCGCCGCAGAGGACGCACAGGCGGTGCTCCACTCGATTGCAGGCGCTACCAGCGCGGCAACCCAGCTGGGTGACGACGGATCGGCGCTGGCGCAACAGTTGGCTCCCCGCACTGGGCTGCTGGTGTTGGACACCTGTGAGCGGGTGCGCCTTGAGGTGCGGGACGTGGTGGAGCAGATTCTGCGGAACGCGCCGGGACTTACAGTGTTGGCCACTAGCCGGCAGCCCATGGGTGCGGCTACAGAGTTGGGGTGGCCCGTACCGCCGCTGTCTCTGCCACATCCCGACGCTTCTGCCGTTGAGGAGATAGCCGAGTCCGCAGCAGTGCAGCTGTTTACGCAGCGGGCGGCCAACCGTGACCCCGACTTTCAGCTCGATGGTGACAATTGCGTCGATGTCGCTCGCGTCTGCCTGCTTCTGGACGGGCTGCCGCTGGCGATCGAGCTGGCCGCCAGCCATGCCGCCGCTCTCGATCCCCGCGGCATGGTGCGGGTGCTGGACGACAGGCTCCGGTTATTGGTTGACGACACCCGCGGAGACCGGCAACAGGCGCTGCGCACAACTATTGCCTGGAGCTATGATCTGCTTCGTCCCGAAGAGGTGGTCTTCTTCGAGCGGCTGGCCGTGTTCGCCGGACCGTTCCCTCTCGAGGGCGCCATCGCGGTAGCCGGTGATGGCCTACAACGCGACGGCTTGGGGCTGCTGCTCGCGCTCACCCGACATTCCCTGGTTGCGGTGGTCGGGGGCACCCGATATCGACTCCTGGACACCATCCGGGCGTTCGCGACCGAGCGGCTCGAGGCGCGTGGCGGCGAGAAGGTGGCCGCCCAGCGGCGTCACGCCAGCTGGTACGCCGATCTCCTCGCCGAAGGGGCGCCCGCCGGCCAGGACCGCGGCGTCGAGGGATGGCGGGGTGAACTACGGGGTGCGCTGCCAGATTTGCGGCGCGCCTTGGAGTGGTGCTTCACATCGAACGAGGAGCAGCTTGGGGCGCGGCTGCTGGCGGAGTTGTGGTGGCTGTGGCCTCGCGAGGGCGTCTTCGAAGACGCCTCCCGATGGTTCCAGATCGCGAAGGACGTCGTCCCGGCCGGCACCCCGACGCAAGCCGCGCTGCTGGCGAGCTCGGGGACGCACGCTGTTTCTCAAGGCGACTTGGGAACAGCTGCGGCAGACTGCCGCACCGCTGCCGACCTGTTCGAGCGTTCCGGTGATCAGCTGGGCCTCGCCCGAGTGCTCATCGCGTGGGGGATAGCGCTGTGGGGACAGGGTGACTACACCGCCGCCGCGGAGGCCCACGAGAGGGCGGCCGACTTGTTCGATGGCCTGCGCGATCCGTGGGGATCAGCGCTGGCCCTGGTACTTCGTGCCCGAACCGCGCTCGACGACGCGGATCCCGACCTGATTCGGCGTCTCAATCAAGCCGAGACGGCGGCTCGACGCAGCGGGGATGTACATGTGCTAGCCGCCGCCCTTGTTCAGCGTGCCCGCGGCGAGATCAGCGACGGACAGTTCGACGATGCCATCGGACACGCGGAGGAAAGCCTGCATCTCAATGAAGAGCATGGACATCGAGAAGGCGCCCTGGGATCGCTGCACACCCTTGGCCTCGCCTGGGTCGGCCAGGGTAACTACAGCGCAGCAGGAGACGCCTTCCTCCGCGCCCTGACAACAGCCCTGGCCATGCATCACGCCGGCGCTACCGCCGAGAGCCTCGACTGCCTCGCAATTGTGTCCGCGCGGCAGGAACGCTGGCCGGATGCTGCGCTGGCCCTAGCCGCGGCCGACCGCATCCGCCGCGACGGCGGGATACATCGGTCGATGCTGACCAACCGATTCATCGCTGAGGTCGACGCTGCTCTGGCCACAAGATTGAGCCAGGCCGAGCTGCAGGAGGCCCGTCGGGAAGGGCTGTCGGTTGACCTGCGCCGCCTCGCAGCCGAGGAGTCCGGGAAGCTTCGGCAATAGGTCTCGCAGCACCTTGTCAAGCAGGCGCGGACCTGAGGGTGTCCGTCGACCACACCGGCGGTAGGCGACACGCGGTGGCCGCCTGGTAGTGGTTGGCCATCGGAGCTGTCGCGGTCCGAAGACGCGCCTGGCACGATCCTGCCTCTGGTTGGACCGCCGAATCACCAACGGTGAAAGTTCCGCAACAGCAGAGCGACAGCGGCAGCAG
>DATELN010000208.1:0-20676 GCA_035276605.1 Pseudonocardiaceae bacterium
GGCGCTATCAGCGACCTGCACTGTGCAGCCGATCTGGGACAGCCGGCGGACGGTGACGCCGCGCTCGTATACCCGCCCGGCCACCCGATCTGGTTCATCGATGGGCATCACCACGGATACCGGCTCCGGAGGCGTGCCAACGTCGGTGCGGCCCGGCAGAAGCTCCCCGCCGCCGTGGCGGGTGAGCAGCATCGCGGCACGCTCAACAGCCGCCGGCGCAAGGGCGGGGTCGACGCCGCGCTCGAAGCGGCGGGACGCCTCGCTGGGCAACTTGTGCCGCCGGGCGGCGCGGGCCACCGAGGCCGGATCCCAGTTCGCCGCCTCCAGGAGCAAGCTGGTGGTCTGCGGGCCGACTTCGGTGCTCTCCCCGCCCATCACGGCCGCCAGGGAGACCGGGCCGCTGGCATCGCAGATGACGATGTCGTCGGGATCCAGCTCCCGGCACACCCCGTCGAGAGTGGTGAGCTTCTCCCCCTCGGTCGCCCGGCGCACGACGAGGTCGCCGTCGAGTTTGCTGGCGTCGAACGCGTGCATCGGGTGCCCGAGCTCGAGCATCACGTAGTTGGTGACATCGACGGGCAGCGAGATCGGCCGTATCCCGGCTAGCTGCAACCGTCGGTGCATCCACCAGGGACTTTCGGCCGCCGCGTGCACACCTGATACCTGGCGGACCACGAATCGGCGGCAACCCTGCTCATCCTCGATGTGCACCGGCCAACTCGCGGCGTCAACCGGCGGCACCTCGAGCAGACCAGGATCGCGGTACGGGACGTCGAACGCGATGGCCAGTTCACGGGCCAGGCCGCGCACCGAGAGGCAGTATCCCCGATCCGGAGTGATCGCTAGCTCGATCACTGCATCGTCGAGGCCGAGCACGTCGAGCGCGCTGTCCCCGGGCGCAGCCGCATCGGTCGGCAGCACGATGATCCCGGTGTGGTCGTCGCCGAGCCGTAGCTCGGCGGCCGAGCAAATCATCCCGTTGGACGTCCGACCGTAGGCGGCACGCGCACCGATCGCGACGTCTCCAGGCAACACCGTGCCCGGCCGGGCCAGCACCACCAGATCTCCCTCGGCGAAGTTGGTGGCACCGCAGATCACTCCGCGCGGCGCCGGCTCGCCGTCGTCCACCAGGCAGTAGCGGATGGGCTTGGCGAAACCGGTCAGCTCCTCGATCTCCACCACCCGCCCCACCACCAGAGGTCCGGTAACCGGACCGAGCTGGTGCACGGCCTCGACCTCAAGGCCGGCCCGCACGAAGGCGTCCGCGATCTGGTTCACCGTCGGGGCAGCGTCGCCCTCAGGGAGCGTGACGTGATCACGCAGCCATGACACGGGAACGCGCATCGGCTCAGGCCTCCGTTCCGAACGCGCAGGTGAAGCGGACGTCACCCTCGACCATGTCGCGCATGTCGGTGATGCCGTTGCGGAACTGCAAGGTCCGCTCAATGCCCATACCGAAGGCGAAGCCGGAATAGACGCGTGCGTCGACCCCGCAAGCGCGCAGCACGTTGGGATTGACCATCCCGCAACCGCCCCACTCGACCCAGCCTGCTCCGCCCTTGCGCTCCGGGAACCACACATCGACCTCGGCGGAGGGCTCGGTGAACGGGAAGAACGACGGTCGTAGCCGCGTCCGGGAGGTTTCGCCGAACATGGCTCGGGCGAAGGCGTCCAGCGTACCTTTGAGATGCGCCATCGTGATGCCCTTGTCCACCGCGAGCCCTTCAACCTGGTGGAACACCGGCGTGTGGGTGGCATCCAGCGCGTCAGTGCGGAACGTCCGACCCGGGCACACCACATACACCGGCAGCTCGCGCTCCAGCAGGGCCCGCACCTGCACCGGGGAGGTATGGGTACGCAACACCATGCCGGATCCTTCCGGCGCGACATAGAAGCTGTCCTGCATGGTGCGGGCGGGGTGGTCCTTGGGAAAGTTGAGGGCGTCGAAGTTGAACCACTCGGCCTCGAGTTCTGGGCCCTCGGCGACCTCATAACCCATAGCGACGAACACGTCCGCGATCCGCTCGCACAGCGCGGTGATCGGATGGCGGGCACCGACTGGCACCCGGTCCCAAGGCAGCGTCACGTCGACGGCCTCGGCCCGCAAAGTGCTGGAGTCCCGTTCGGCCGCCAACTCGGCGCGACGCTGATCGAAGGCGGCCTGCACGGCCGTGCGGCTGGCGTTGAGCCGCTTGCCGGCCTCGGCCCGGGCCTTCGGCGGCAGCGCACCAATCTCACGCCGGGCGCTCAGCAATGGTGATCGATCGCCGAGATGGGCGGGTTTGACCGTGGCCAATTCCTCAAGGTCGGTGGCTTGGGCGAAGGCCTTCTCGGCGTCCTCGACAGCGCGCGCCAAGGCGTCCGGAGCAAGTATCGCGACCTGCTTGGGGTCATAGGAGTCGGTGGATCCAGACATAGGGTGGTGAACTCCTGGCTGGCGCAAGGCGCCTGCCGTGCCGGTATGCGGTCAGTTCTGGGGCAGATCTTAGGTGATCGGTTCCGGGCCGGACCGTCGGCGGTGCGCCCGCGCGCTCGCGTACAGGCAGATCGCCGCCGCGGTAGCCAGGTTGAGGCTCTCCGCGCGCCCGTACAGCGGGATGGCAACGGCATGGTCCGCGGCCGCGAGCAAGTCGCCATCCAGCCCGTGCGCCTCGCTGCCGAACAGCCATGCCGTCGGTGCTGCCAACGTTCCGGCGTCCACGAGATCATCGAGGTTGCGGCCGGTTCTCGGGTCCGCTGCTAGTACCTGCAAACCGGCTTGGCGGCACGCTGCAATAGCGCGGTGTGGATCACGCTCTATCCCTAACGCGAGGTGGAAGACGCTACCCGTGGACGCTCGCACGCATTTGCCGTTGTGAGGGTCGACGGCATCCGCGGTGAACAGCACCGCGCCAGCCCCTGCGGCGTCGGCTACCCGGATGACCGTGCCGGCATTGCCGGGATCGGCGACACCGACCAGCACCGCAACCAACCGGGTACCCCGAAGTGCGTCCGCCGCGGGCTGACCGAGCGTGGTGCACACCGCAACAATGCCCTGCGGCGTGGCCGTTTCGGACAACCCTGCGGCGGCTCGCTCAGTGATCGAAGACACTCGAGCGCCGCACGCCTCGACGAGGTCGGGATGGCGATACGCCGCACGGTCGGTGACAAACAGCTCGTGCACCGTTCCGTGGCTGATGGCCTCGCGCACGGCCTGGGCACCCTCCACGAGGAATCGCCCCTCTGAGCCGCGGTTGCGCCGCCGCAGTAAGCGGTGGGCAGCCACCACCCTGGGCGTCCGTTCAGTGAACGGGGTCCCCGGTCGGATAGGGGTCGCTGGGCTCAGGCGGCGTCGCCGTCTCGGGCTGCCGATCCGCTCGCCCCGCGGCTGGCCGGCAGGTTGGCCTTGGCGATCTCAACCAGCTTGGTGAACGCGGCAGGATCCGACACGGCAAGCTCAGCGAGGTTCTTGCGATCTACTTCGACCCCCGCCAAGCGCAAGCCTTGCACGAGCCGGTTGTAGGTCATTCCGTTCTGCCGTGCGGCGGCGTTGATCCGGGTGATCCAGAGTTGCCGGAAGTCGCCCTTGCGTGCCCGCCGATCCCGGTAGGCGTACTGCAACGAGTGGAGAATCTGTTCCTTCGCCTTGCGGTAGAGCCGGGAGCGCTGGCCGCGGTAGCCACTGGCGGCCTCCAGGGTGCTGCGGCGCTTCTTTTGGGCGTTGACCGCTCGCTTGACGCGTGCCACTGGTTTGTCCTGTCGATCTCGGGGGCGGCCTAACCGCCCAGGGGTCGGGGTTCGGCGGTGCGCGGTCGGTCAGCGACCGAGAAGCTTGCGGATCCGTCCGGTGTCCTGCGAGGCCACCTCGACAACTCCGGTCAGCCGGCGGGTGATCCTGGAGGACTTCTTCTCCAGCAGGTGGCGCTTGCCAGCGCGCTGCCGCAGCAACTTGCCGGTAGCGGAGAGCTTCACGCGCTTCGCGGTACCACTGTGGGTCTTGTTCTTCGGCATGTCCGTCCTCGTTGTGCCACCGGGCATGGCGGCGCTCACTGTGGGGTGGCCCTGGCGGGCCACCCCATCTTTTCCGGTGACCCACTGCGGGCCACCCGATGCTGCTAGGAGCGGGCGTTACTCTCCTGGGTCGGCCGCAGTCGCCGGCTCCACCGCGGCCCGCTCGGCTTTCGCCCCACGTGGCTTATTGCGGTGCGGCGCCAGCACCATCGTCATGTTCCGACCATCCTGTTTGGCGGAGGTCTCCACGAAGCCGAGATCGGCGACGTCTTCGGAGAGCCGCTGCAGCAGCCGGAAGCCCAGCTCCGGCCGGGACTGCTCGCGACCCCGGAACATAATGGTGACCTTTACCTTGTGCCCCGCGTCGAGGAACCGCACCACATGGCGCTTCTTCGTCTCGTAATCGTGCGCGTCGATCTTGGGGCGGAGCTTTTGCTCCTTAATAACCGTCATTTGCTGATTGCGGCGAGATTCCCGGGCCTTCTGCGCGGTCTCGTACTTGAACTTGCCGAAGTCCATCAGTTTGCAGACCGGTGGACGGGCCTGTGCCGCAACCTCGACCAGGTCGAGATCCGCTTCCTGAGCTAGTCGAAGCGCGTCCTCGATACGGACAATGCCGACCTGCTCGCCATTCGGACCCACTAACCTGACCTCGGGAACGCGAATGCGTTCGTTGATGCGTGTCTCGACGGTGATGTGGCCTCCTCAGTCGTGCTACCCGCGGCGCAACCGAGCCAGTGGGCCGCTCCCTGAGGACACACCCCGGACACCACGTGGCCCCGCACGCATCATGACGTGCGGGGCCCGCAGATCCGACCGATCGATCGACGCCGCATGTTGGCTGTCAACACCCAACGTCAACGCCGGAACCCACCTAGGGATTCCAGGACCGGACCCGGCCGCCTCGCAGCGGTTCGGGTGGGAGCGGGCTCCACTTGCCGCCTCCGCCGGAACGGAGGTTTGGTCGCGTCGGACATCTTAGCAGGACGAACGCCGGGCACCCGCTATCCACGCACCAGGACGTCAGCCATCCGTGAACTTGACAGTGCGACATTTCGCCCGTGATCTCCGTGTCACGGCGCAAGCCAGCTGGCTCCGTGTATGTGTTCCCTCGAACTTATCGGCGGTGAACTGCGGGGTGCTGATGACGCTCGAGCGCCACGACGCCGAGTTAGTGCAGATCGCCTCCCCCGCGACGACGCCTGCAAGCACGTCGTCGGAGAGCTGCTCACGCTCGCGGGTCACGTTCTGGGCGCCGAAGATTTCGATGCAGCCCGCGGTAACGCAGACTCTTCTGTCCAGCTCCGATGATCGCGGGGCCGCCGGCGACCAGCGGGAGTTGGCAGCCGTTTGAGACCGCGACACCGAGCGTTGGTAGTACTTGAAGGTCGACCAACTGCTAGGAGCCGGCGGCGACGGCGGCTCGGCGCGGGCGCTGCGGGGCGGCGTGCTGAACGCCGACCACGGTGCGCAGGAACTGACCGGTGTAGCTGGTGTCGATGGCGGCGACCTGCTCGGGCGTTCCCTCAGCGATGATGGTGCCACCGGCCGCGCCACCTTCGGGGCCCATGTCGATCACCCAGTCCGATGACTTGATCACATCGAGGTTGTGCTCGATCACGATGACGGTATTGCCCTTGTCGGCCAGCCCGTTGATCACGCCGAGCAGCTTGCGGATGTCCTCGAAGTGCAGGCCGGTGGTGGGCTCGTCAAGCACGTACACGGTGCGTCCGGTGGAACGTTTCTGCAACTCGCTGGCCAGCTTGACGCGCTGCGCTTCCCCACCGGACAACGTCGGCGCGGATTGCCCCAGCCGGACATAACCCAACCCGACATCCACCAGCGTCTTGAGGTGCCGATAAATCGCCGAGATCGGCTCGAAGAACGCCGCCGCCTCGTCGATCGGCATATCCAGCACCTCAGCAATGGTCTTGCCCTTGTAGTGCACTTCGAGGGTCTCCCGGTTGTACCGGGCGCCGTGGCACACCTCGCAAGGCACATAGACGTCGGGCAGGAAGTTCATCTCGATCTTGATGGTGCCGTCCCCGGCGCATGCCTCGCAGCGACCACCCTTGACGTTGAAGGAGAACCGCCCGGGTTGGTAACCGCGAACTTTCGCCTCGGTGGTGGCGGCGAACAGCTTGCGGATCCGGTCGAACACACCCGTATAGGTCGCGGGGTTGGACCGCGGGGTCCGCCCAATCGGGGACTGATCCACCTTGACCAGCTTGTCGACGTGGTCCAGGCCGATGACCCGGGTGTGCCGGCCGGGCACCTGACGAGCCCCGTTGAGCCGGTTGGCCAGCACGGTCGCGAGTATGTCATTGACCAGGGTCGACTTCCCTGACCCGGACACTCCAGTGACCGAGACGAGGCAGCCGAGCGGGAAGGACACGTCGATGCCGCGCAGGTTGTGTTCCCGCGCCCCGACCACGGTCAACCGTCGTGACCGATCCACCGGGCGGCGGACCGCCGGAACCGGAATGCTGCGCCGGCCCGACAGGTAAGCGCCAGTAATCGACGTGTCATGCTGCTCGAGCCCGGGGAACGGGCCGCTGTAGACAATCTGGCCGCCGTGCTCGCCGGCTCCGGGACCGATGTCCACCACCCAGTCGGACGTCCGGATGGTTTCCTCGTCGTGTTCCACCACGATCAGCGTGTTGCCCAGGTCGCGCAATCTTGTCAGCGTGGCCAGCAGCCGGTGATTGTCCCGCTGGTGCAGGCCGATCGACGGCTCATCCAGCACGTACAGCACACCGACCAGCCCGGAGCCAATCTGGGTGGCCAGCCGGATCCGCTGCGCCTCGCCGCCGGACAGGGTGGCCGACGCACGATCTAGGGACAGGTAGTCCAGCCCGACGTCGAGCAGGAAACGCAGCCGAGCTTGGATCTCCTTGAGCACCGCACCGGCAATCATGGCCTGCCTGGTGTCCAACCGCAGACCGCCGAGGAAGGCCGCGGCATCGCGAACCGACAGCGCGGACACGTCGGCGATGGACTTACGACCCTCCGTGATGTGGGTGAGCGTGACGGCGAGGATCTCCGGCTTGAGCCGGGTGCCGCGGCAGGCCGGGCAGGGCACCTCGCGCATGTAGCCGTCGTACTTGTCGCGCATGTGGTCCGACTCGGCCTGGTTCATCCGGCGCTCGAGGAACGGGATGGCGCCCTCGAAGGTGGCGTAGTAGGCGCGCTCGCGCCCGTAACGGTTGCGGTAGCGGACGTGCACCTGCATATCGGTGCCATGCAGCACGGCTTTCTGGGCGGTAGCCGTTAACCGGCGCCACGGGGTGTCCATCCGGAAGCCGATGGTCTCGGCCAGTGCTTCGAGCAGCCGCTGGAAGTACTCATAGGTCTGCCCGGTGGCCCACGGCGCGATCGCTCCCTCGGCCAGCGACCGTTCCGGGTCCGGCACCACCAGCTCGGGGTCGACCTCCTTGCGTATCCCGATACCAGTGCACTCGGGACAGGCGCCGTAGGGAGAGTTGAACGAAAACGACCGCGGCTCCAGATCGTCGACGCCGATGGGGTGACCATTCGGGCAGGCCATCCGCTCGGAGAAGCGGCGCTGCCGGTGCGGGTCGTGCTCGTCGCGGTCGACGAAATCGAGCACCACCAGGCCGTCGGCCAGCCGCAACGCGGTTTCCACCGAGTCAGTGAGCCGCTGCTTGGCGCTGTCCTTGACGGCCAACCGGTCGACCACAACGGAAATGTCGTGCTTGTCCTGCTTCTTGAGCTTCGGTGCCTCGGTGAGCCGGTGCACGGTGCCGTCGACGAGGACCCGGGAGTAGCCCTGGGATTGCAGCTCAGCGAACAGGTCAACGAACTCGCCCTTGCGGGTCCGCACGACCGGCGCCAAGACCTGGAATCGGGTGCCGGCCTCCAGGGCCAGCACCTGGTCGACGATCTGCTGTGGGGTCTGCCGGGAGATCGGTTCACCGCAGATCGGGCAGTGCGGCTCGCCGGCGCGGGCGTAGAGCAGGCGCAGGTAGTCGTGCACTTCGGTGATGGTGCCGACCGTGGAGCGCGGGTTTCGGCTGGTGGACTTCTGGTCGATCGACACCGCAGGCGACAGACCCTCGATGAAGTCGACATCGGGCTTATCCATCTGACCGAGGAACTGGCGGGCGTAAGCCGACAGCGACTCGACGTACCGGCGCTGGCCCTCCGCGAAGATGGTGTCGAACGCAAGGCTGGATTTACCGGACCCGGACAGCCCGGTGAACACGATGAGGCTATCGCGGGGCAGGTCGAGGTCGACGCTGCGCAGGTTGTGCTCCCGCGCACCGCGCACGACAAGTCGGTCAGCCACTGTTGTCCCTTCGCCACACAGCCCAGCCCATGCTAGGCGCCCGGACCGACAGCGGCGGTCTCGCGGTTGGGGTGCAGGGCGCGTTACGGTCGGTGATGTGGACATTCTCGAGGATTACACCGGCGCAGTGGTACCCGGCGGACCAGCGCGGCGACGCACGTTGGCCGCGCTGACCGTCACCAAGCTGTCGGTGGGACCGATGGACAACAACGCCTACTTGCTGACCTGCCGCGAGACCGGCGAGGCGCTGCTGATCGACGCGGCCAACGAGGCCGAGCGGCTGATGGACCTGCTGGGCCATGGCCCGAAGCGACCGGATCTCCGGACGATCGTGACCACCCACCGGCACGCGGATCACTGGCAGGCGCTCGGTGCGATCGCCGGTGCGACCGGTGCACGCACCATCGCGCATCCGATCGACGCGCCGCAGTTACCGGTGCCACCGGATCAGCTCGTCGACCACGGGGACACCGTGGCTGTCGGCCACGTGTGGCTCGATGTGATCCACCTGCGTGGACACACGCCGGGCTCGATCGCCCTGCTGCACCGGGACGCCGACGGCACCCCACATCTGTTTACCGGTGACGCGCTGTTTCCCGGTGGCCCTGGGCGAACGACCAACTCCACTGATTTCACCAGCCTGATGGACGACCTGACATCGCGGGTGTTCGACCAGTTGCCCGATGAGACGTGGTTCTACCCCGGGCACGGTAACGACTCCACGCTCGGCACCGAGCGGCCACATCTAGACGAGTGGCGCGCCCGGGGCTGGTGACCGGTTCCTACCCAGTTCCCTTGTCGCGGCGGTTCGCCACCGCACCCGATTTCTGGGCAGCTTCCCCGCCGAAACCGGACTCGTTCGTAGGTGCCTTCGCGACGACCAGGTCGACGGTGCTACCGGAGCGAACCGCAGTACCCGCCTTCGGGTTGGTGCTCAGCACCGTGCCCGGCGCCTGGTTCGGCATCTCCTTCTCCGTCACCGACCCGACCTTCAACCCGTCATCGGTCAGCACCCGCTTCGCGTCTTGCTGATCCATGCCGACCACGGAGGGCACCTTCACCTGGTCATCGCGCTTGGAGATGACCAGGTCGACCGAGCTGCCCGGCCACACCGCGGTCTCCGCCCTCGGGTTGGTTCGCAGCACCGTTCCGGCCGGCCGGTTCGACACCTCCTGCGTCACCGAGCCCACCGACAGCCCGGCATCGCGCAGCACTTGTACCGCCCGCGCCCGGTTCGCACCGACCACGTCGGGAACCGGCCGCAGCGCCGGACCCGGCGGCGGTTTCACGACTACCGGCGGCGGCACCACCACCGGGGCCGGCACCACTACTGGCGCCGGTGGTGCGGCTGGTGCCGGGATCACCACCGCAGCCGGTTGAGGGGCGGGCGCCGGCACCGTAACCGGAGCCGGTGGCTGGACCGGAGGTGCTGGCGGGGCGGGTGGTATTTCCGCGGCTCCGGACGCCTTGGCCGACGGTGTTGCGATAGCGAGGACGAGGCTCACGCCGGCGCCCTGGTCAAGCTTCACGCCCGCTGCAGGGTCGGTGCGCAGTACCGTTCCCACCGGCTGTGCGGAAACCTCGCTAGAGGTCCCACGCACGCTCAACCCCATGCCTTTGAGCAGTGCCTCCGCTGACACTTGGGGCAGGCCGGTAAGCGCCGGGACCTCAACCCGCGAGTGCCCTTGAGCAGCCCACATGGCAACTACAACAAGGAGCGCCACAATAGCCAGAGCAAATCCACCGAACACACCAATGCCTGAATCGATGCCCAGCCGATAACGTTTCTGCCACAGTTTGCCGGCAGGTCTTCTTTCGAGCATGGTTGGCCCCCATCAACCGTTGTGATCGCCTTTGGCGACGATCACAGCACCCCTACGGTGGCGCGGAGTCCCGCAAGTCCGCGCTGATAAATATTTGATCGCCAACGGGGAGTCAGCCGAGTACTCAACGATTAAATTATCACCTGAATGGAGGAACGTAGCTGGCAGGCGAGGCCTGGGCCCGGCAAGGTCAGTGATCGAGGCCGCGCGCTGAGGAGGTTGCGCCTATGCGTCCCGTCGCTGAGCAGACCGTGCTCGTCACCGGCGCCACCGACGGTCTCGGGAAGGCGGTGGCCACCGAACTCGCCCGGCTCGGCGCTACTGTGCTGGTGCACGGCCGTGACGACAATCGCGGTCAAAACACCCTGAGGGAGATCGCCGAGGCCACGGGCAACAACCGGCTGCATTGGTACCGGGCCGACCTAGCCGACCTTGATCAGGTCCGCCGGCTTGCCGCCGCTGTTGCGGCCGACGCCTCACGGTTGGACGCGCTGGTCAGCAACGCGGGGATTGGTGGGATGTATCCCACCGGCGGGCGGCAGGAAAGCGCTGACGGGATCGAGCTGCGCTTTGCGGTCAACTACCTCGCCGGCTTCTTGTTCATCCGGCTGCTGCTCCCCACCTTGCGGGCTTCCGCACCGGCCAGGATCGTGCAGGTGAGCTCTGCGGGCCAGAGCCCAATCGACTTCGACGACGTCATGCTCACCCGTTCCTACGACGCCGGGCAGGCCTACTGCCAAAGCAAGCTCGCGCAGATCATGTTCACGTTCGACCTCGCCGAGGAACTCGCCGGCACCGGGGTCACCGCCACCACCTTGCACCCCGCCACGTACATGCCCACCAAGATGGTTCCCACTCCGATCAGCACGCTGAAATCCGGCGTCGACGCCACCGTCCGCCTCGTGCTTGATCGGGACCTCGATGGGGTGAGCGGCCGTTACTACAACGGCCAGCGGCAGGCGCGTGCTCACCGGCAGGCCTATGATCCCGCCGCCCGCGCCCGCCTGCGCACGCTGTCGGAGCAGCTGACCGGGCTCAGCAATGGAGTTCGCCAATGACGGACCGACGATTGCGAGTTCTTGTGCTCTCCGGGTCGCTGCGTACTGAATCGCTGAATACCCGGCTGGCCAGGCTGGCCGCCAGCACGATCGAGCGAAATGGCGGGAGTGTGGACTTCGCCACGCTGGCCGAGTTCGACGCACCAAGCTACAGCCAGGACGCGCAAGACAGTGCCGGGATTCCGGACGGCCCCGCGCAGCTGAGGCAACGGCTGGAAGCCACGGATGCGTTCGTCATCGCCTCGCCGGAGTACAACGCATCCATGCCGGGTGGGCTGAAGAATGCGATCGACTGGGTGTCCCGGTACCGGCCACAACCATTTCATCAGCGGCACGGCATGGTCATGTCGGCATCGCCATCCATGAGTGGCGGCAACCGCGGACTATGGGCGCTGCGAATACCGTTGGAGCACCTCGGGGCTCGAATCTACCCGGATATGTTTTCGCTCGCGCAGGCCCATCAGGCGTTCGACGAGTCCGGTGAGATCGCCAGCTCGCAGCTCGCGGAGTTCTTCGCCAACACCATCATCGGATTCATGGATCTTGCGGAGGCAAGCAAGCATTACCCGTGCATGAAGACCGCGTGGATTGAATATCTGGGCGAGCGGCTCGAACCCGAGACGACCCGCATCGACTCATGATCTCAGCCGCCGCCTCGCCGATCGACCTGCTTGCCGCCCGGCAGCAGATGGCAATCTCGCTAGGCTGGCACATCATCCTGGCTTGCCTGGGGGTCGGCATGCCGGCGCTGACCCTGTTCGTGGAATGGCGGGGCTGGCGCACCGGCGAGCACGCCTACCAGTTGCTGGCCCGCCGATGGGCAAAGGCGATGGGTGTGCTGTTCGCCGTCGGAGCGGTGTCCGGAACGATCCTCAGCTTCGAAATGGGACTGCTGTGGCCGGCCATGATGAGCCGCTATGGCCAGGTCATCGGGTTGCCGTTCGCGTTGGAGGGCATCGCGTTCTTCATCGAGGCGATCTTTTTGGGCATCTACCTCTACGCCTGGGATCGGTTACCGCCGCGCCAGCACCTGCTGTCTGGTGTTCCGATCGTGATCGCCGGGGTGGCTTCGGCGTTCTTCGTGGTGACCGCCAACGCCTGGATGAACCAACCCCGCGGATTCGACCTCACCAACGGCACCGTCACCGCAGTCGACCCATGGGCGGCGATGTTCAACCCGGCTACCCCACCGCAGACCACCCACATGATCCTGGCCGCGTTCATGGTCACCGGATTTGTTATCGCCAGCGTCTACGCGGTGGCCCTGCTGCGGGGCCGGCACGACCGCTACCACCGGCTCGGGTTCCTGGTCCCGTTTACAGCCGCAGCGATCATCACCCCGGTACAGATCGCCGTCGGTGACTACGCAGCCCGGTTCCTGGCCACCTACCAGACCACCAAGCTCGCCGCCATCGAAGGCGTCTATCACACTGGCTCGCATGTTCCGCTGACCGTGGCCGGCGTCCCGGTAGGTGACGGGCTGCGCTATGGGCTGGAAATCCCCAGCGGGCTGTCCCTGCTGGTCGGCTACAGCCCGAACACGGTGATCACCGGCTTGGATCGGGTGCCCCCGGCCGACCGCCCGCCGGTGGGAGTCGTGCACCTGTCCTTCGACGTGATGGTCGGCATCGGGTTTGCCTTGCTGGTGCTGGGGCTGTGGCTGGGCGTGAGCTGGTGGCGGCGCCGGGACCTGCCCCGCACTCGCTGGTTCCTGCGCGCCGCCAGTGTCACCGGAATCGCTGCCTGCTGCGCTCTTGAGGCAGGGTGGGTGACCACGGAGGTCGGCCGGCAACCGTGGATCGTGTGGGGCCAAATGAGAACTGCAGACGCGGTTAACCCCGCCCCTGGGTTGCTCATTGGTCTGGTGGCAGTCCTCGCGGTCTACGTCGTGATGACCATCGCCACCGTCTACGTGCTGCGCCGGATGGCGCGGGCCGGAGCCGCACGGTGAGCCTAGCGCAATGGTCGATCACCGTGCTGTGGATCGGTTTGACGCTGTACGTGCTGCTGGCCGGAGCTGACTTCGGCGGCGGTTTTTGGGACCTGTTGGCAGGAGGAAGTCACCGCGGACGCCCACAGCGCGACCTGATCGAGCACTCCATCGGACCGGTGTGGGAGGCCAACCACGTCTGGCTGATCTTCGTCATCGTGTTGCTGTGGACGGCTTTCCCCACGGTGTTCGCGGCCGTGATGTCGACGCTGTACATACCTTTGACGTTGGCGGCGCTCGGCATCATCGCGCGAGGCGCGGCGTTCGCGTTTCGCAAGGCCAGCGACCAGCTCGGGCAGCAACGCCTGTTCGGCGCCGCGTTCGCGCTGTCCTCGGTGCTTACCCCATTCTTCCTGGGCACCGTGGCCGGCGGCATCGCCTCCGGCCGCGTTCCGTTAGGGCTGGCCGCGGGCAACCTGCTCACCAGTTGGTGGAATCCCACGTCGGTGCTCGCCGGCACGCTCGCCGTGGGCACGGCCGCCTACCTGGCTGCCATCTACCTCTGCGCGGACGCCAGGCGCGAAGGCCAACACCAGCTGGCCGAGGCATTCCGGCGGCGCGCTCTGGTCACTGGCCTGGTGGTCGGTGCCCTGGCCTTGGGCGGGATCGCGGTGCTACACGCCGACGCGCCCCGGTTGTTCGACGGTCTGACACACCGCGCACTGCCCGTTGTCGTCATCTCGGCGATCGCGGGGGTGGCATCCCTGCTGCTAGTGCTGCGCCGCCGCTACCTGCCGGTGCGAATCACCGCAGCGTTGGCGGTCACCGCCGTGTTGTGGGGCTGGGCGCTGGCCCAGTACCCCTACCTACTCCCGCCGCCGGCTACGGCGGATGTCACCATCGCGGCCGGCGCTGCAACTCCGGACGTGCTGTCGGCAACGCTGATCGCCCTGGCCGCCGGCGCCGTACTGCTCATCCCTTCACTGCTGTGGTTGTTCGTGCTCTTCCAACGAGACCACAGCGCGCCATGATCGAGCCGGTTTTAGAGACGCGCGAGGTGTCCAAGCGGTATCCGGGGGTGCTCGCAATCGACCGGGTCAGCTTGGCCGTCGAGCCCGGCGAGGTCCACGTCATCGTCGGTGAGAACGGTGCTGGCAAGTCGACCTTGATGAAGCTGCTGTCCCAGGTCGAGCGACCGGACGAGGGTGCTGTGCTCGTCGGGGGCAAGCCGGTGGCGTTCCGAGGTCCGCGGTTCGCCCAGCTGGTGTTGGGTGTGTCGATGGTGCACCAGGAGCTGGCACTCGCGCCGCACCTGTCTGTCGCGGAGAACCTGTGCTTGGGCGACGAGTCGAGCCGGTGGGGGGTGCTGTCTCGCCGGGCCGACCGCAGGCGTGCCGCCGAATTGCTGAGCCGGGTGAATCTGGCGGTGGATCTGGACCGCCTGGTCGGCACGCTCCCGGTGGCCGATCGCCAGCGGGTCGAGATCGCGAAAGCGCTGCACGGTAGCCCCCGAGTAGTGATCATGGATGAGCCGACTGCGATGCTCACCGAGGCCGAGATCGGCCACCTGTTCACGGTGATCGCGGACCTGAAGAGGCGCGGTATCGCGGTGGTGTACATCTCCCACCGCCTTGAGGAGGTGGCCCGCCTCGCCGACCGCGTCACCGTGCTGCGCGATGGCCGGGTCGTCCAGACCCTGCCGGCAGCGGCGGCGACACCGCAACGCCTGGTCCAGCTGATGGTCGGTCGCGAGATCAACGACCTTTATCCCAAACCAGAAGTCGCGATCGGGCAGGTCCTGCTCAGGGCGCAAGGCATCTGCCGGCGGGGCAAGGTCGTCGACCTCGTGGACTGCCACGTTGACGTTCGGGCCGGCGAGATTGTCGGGCTCGCCGGCCTGGTCGGTGCCGGTCGTACCGAGCTCGCCCGGGCCATTTTCGGCGCGGACACCCCCGACGCCGGTCGGGTCCTCCTGCGCGGGCGTGAAGTCCAGCTCCGCTCGGCCCAGGAGGGCATCGCGGCCGGGCTTGGCTACCTGACCGAGGATCGCCAGGTCGAGGGGCTCGCCATGGCGCTTCCGGTCGATCAGAACATCACCTTGGCGAAGGTGCCCCATCGCTTCGGAGTCATCAAGCTGCGCGCCGAGCGCGACACTGCGCTGTCCCGGCGAGACCAGCTGGATATCAAGACACCGTCGATCAAGACCCTGGTTCGTCTGCTGTCCGGCGGGAACCAGCAGAAGGTGGTGGTGGCGAAGTGGTTGGAGACTCGCAGCCAGGTGCTGTTCTTCGACGAGCCGGCACGCGGCGTCGATGTGGCCGCCAAAGCCGAGATCTTCGAGCTGATCGGCCGGCTGGCTGCCGAAGGACGCGGAATCGTGCTCATCAGCTCCTACCTCCCGGAGCTGATGAACATGTGTGATCGAATCGTGGTCTTGCGCGCCGGTCGGATCGCCGGCGAACTGGTCCGTGAGCAGTTCTCCGAAGAGCAAATCATGCAGTTGGCTACCGGCACGGGCAACGGGTCACAGCGCTGACCGGGGAGGCAGCTCGATGGGATCGCTACGGCACCGCGTTGGGTTGCTGGACGCCTGGCGCCACCGCGTCCGTTCCGCGGTGTCCCAGCTCGCCGCGGCCGGTGCCGTGATCGTGCTGTTCGGTTACCTGTCGTTGGCGTCTAACGCCTTCCTCAGTACAACCAACTTGATCAACATCGGTGTCCAGTCGGCGGTAGTGGCGATCATCGCGATCGGCATGACCTTGGTGATCATCACCGCCGGGATCGATCTGTCGGTCGGCTCGGTCGCCGCCCTGTCAGGTGTGCTCGGCGCGCTTTTGGTGGTGACGTACGGCGTAGCGGTGCCGTTAGCCGTTGTCGGCGGTGCAGCGATCGGTGCGCTGGCCGGCCTGGTCAACGGCGTGCTGGTGACGCAGGCGGGAATGGCACCGTTCATTGCGACGCTGGGCATGCTCAGCGTGGCCCGCGGGCTGGTGTACATCGTGACCGGCTCCGTGGCCGTCTCCGGCGCACCACCGGAGTTCAAGCTCCTCGGCCAGGGCAGACTCGGCGCGCTACCGATTCCCATCCTGGCTCTGGTCATCGTGGCGCTAGCCGGCCACTTCGTGCTCACCCGGACCAAGCTTGGACGGTACGCGTACGCCATGGGTTCGAACGTCGAAGCTGCCCGGCTATCCGGTATCCCCGTCAAGCGTTACCTGTCGATCGTCTACATCATTTCCGGCACTCTGGCAGGCCTCGCTGGGATGATTGCCGCGTCGCGGGTCAACTCCGGCCAACCGAACTTCGGCATTGGGCTCGAGCTCGACGTGATCGCCGCGACCGTGATCGGCGGCGCCAGCCTTTTCGGTGGTGAGGGAACGGTCATCGGAACCCTGCTCGGCGCCCTGTTGATCGCGTTGATCCGCAACGGGTCAGTCCTGTTGGACATCAACATCTTCTACCAGCAGGTCATCATCGGCGTGATTATTTGGATCGCGGTGTTCTGGGACCAGTACCGGCGGCGACGATCACCAGAAAGGTAGGCGCCATGCGTATCAGGCTCTCGGTGTCCCTATCCTGCGCAGTCTGCGCGGCCGTGCTGGCCTCGGGTTGCTCAGCGGTCAGCGTGCCCGGTTCGGGCGCGTCCGGAGGTCCGAAAATCAAGGCCACCGGCCCTCTGACCCTCGCCGTCGTCCCCAAGGCGGTCGGGTTTGACTTCTGGGACAGCGTCCGCAAGGGCGCGCAATGCGCGGCGTCGACGATGACCGACGTGAAAGTCCAGTGGGACGGGGTGACGGCGGAGACCGACGTCACGGGTCAGGTCAACCTGCTGCAGAACTTCTTGACCCGACAGGTGGACGGGCTTATCTATGCGGCCACCGACGCGAAGGTTCTCGCCCAGGTCAGCCAGGACGCCCTAAGCCGGAACGTCCCCGTGATCAATATCGACTCCGGCACGAACCCGCAACCGAGCAACGTGCCGGTGTTTGCGACGGACAATGTCACGGCTGCCCGCAAGGCGGCAGATCTGCTAGCCGACGCCCTGGGCCCAGGCGAGCATAAAGTCGCCTTCATCCCGTTCCAGCCCGGCACGGTGACCAACGACCAGCGCACCAAGGGCTTCAAAGAGGGACTCGCGAAGCACCCGAATCTAACCCTGGTGGCCGAGCAGTCCAGCAACAGCGACCCCAACACGGCACTGTCGGTCACCGAGAACATCCTGACCGCCAACCCGAGCTTGGACGGGATCTTTGCGGCGAACGAGCCAGGGGTAGTCGGCGCCACCAACGCCCTGAACCAAGCGGGCAAGGCTGGGAAGATCAAGCTTATCGGTTGGGACGCGTCACCAGACGAGGTCAAAGGCGTCACCTCAGGTGCGATCACCGCACTAGTCGTGCAAAACCCGTTCCGGATGGGCTTCGACTCGGTCAACGCGATGGTGAAGACGGTACGCACCGGCCAGCTGGCAGCCAGCGAGGACACCGGCGTCACGTTCGTGACCCAGCGCAACATCAACGATCCTGCAGTGCAGGCGATTCTGCAGCCGAGCTGCGCGAATCCACCAGCGTAAAACCACACCGCCATGCCCCAGCCGGGTTAATTCCGGTCGTGCTGCGTGGGTCACCGGCCCGTGCTGGGTAGCCAATATGATCTGGTCGACACGACGAGAGGAGATCTCGTGGGTATCGGTGACACGTTCAACGAGCTGACCCAAAAGGCGAAGGACTTCGCTCGTCAGCACCCAGACAAGGTCGAACAGGGTCTTGACAAGCTGGGAGACATCGCCAATCAGAAGACCGGCGGTAAGTACTCAGGACAGATCGACAAGGGCGAAGACATGCTCAGGGAACGCCTTGGCGGCGAGCAGGGTCCGCCACCGCAGGGTTCAACTCCGTAGTGCCCATCGTCCGGTCGTGACCACCCTGCATTTGGGCCTCACCGCGTGAAGATCAAAATTAGCACGATGGTGACCGCGGCTGATAACAACAACGAACCGAAGCAGCCCAATCGATTCGAGAAAAAGAAGAACATGTGGAGAGTCCCATTCCAGGGATAGGCGCGAGCGGGCGCATTAGTGTTCCCGTCATATGTGGATTTTATGCGGGCTGCACTTAGTCAGCGGTGGCTCCGGTGACGACACCGTCGTCATGTAAGCGACCGATCTCGGCGGCTGACAGGCCGAGGATGCCGCCAAGAATCTCGTCGGTGTGCTGGCCGAGCAACGGCGCCGGCGCGGGTGGGACCCGATCGTCGGCCGAAAATTCGAGCGGCGAGCCAGGCATGAGATATGTTCCGACGCCGGGCTGGTCGATTTCGGCGAATATAGGGTTGGCCGGTGAGCAACGCGGATCGTGGGCCACAAGCTCGGCGAAGGTCTGGTACGGCCCCCAACACACGCCGTGCGCGTCGAAAATTCCGCCGACCTCAGGCAGGGTGCGGCTGTTGACCCACGGCTCGATGAGCGCACCAATGACATGCCGCGCGACGAACCGGTCGCCCTCCTTGGACAGGTCGATTCCGAGCAACTTTTCGACCTGAATGCAGGCATCTCCAATCCCCACCGCTGCGACCAGGCTGCGCCATTGCCGCGGTGTCAGCCCGACCACCATGACCCGTTTGCCGTCCTTGGTGGCGAAGTCGCACCCGAAAGCACCGTAGAGGTAGTTGCCGTGCCGTGGCCGTTCGGTCTGATTGACCTGCACTTCGGCGATATATCCTAAATGACCGACTGTGGCCATGGCCACGTCGGCGAGTGCGAGCCGAATGAACTGGCCGGTTCCGGCGATCCGCCGCTTGCGCTCGGCAGCGAGCAGCCCGCTTGCGGCCAAGGTTCCGGTGATCACGTCCCAGGCCGGCAGCAGATGGTTGACCGGAGTGGACAAGGTTTCCGGGCCAGTGGTCCACGGAAAGCCGGTGGCGACGTTGATCGTGTAGTCGACAGCGGATGAGCCATCCGGGTTGCCCACGATGTTGACCATGATCAGGTCGGAGCGTCGGGCGGCGAGGGCGTCGTAGCTCAGCCAACCCGCGGCCGGGAAGTTCGTCAGGAACAACCCCGCATCGTCGCCGGGCGCGGTGATGAGGTCGGTGAGCAGTTCTTTGCCGCGGGACGACCGCATGTCGACCGCGATCGATCGCTTGCCCTTGTTCAGGCCGGCCCAGAACAGGCTTTGACCCGCCGCAGTGACTGGCCAGCGGTGGGCGTCCAGGCCGCCACCGATGGGATCGAACCGGATGACGTCCGCGCCGAGTTGGGCCAGGGTCATCCCGCCCAGCGGCGCCGCTACGAAGGCCGAACCCTCCACCACTCGCATCCCCGCGAGAATTCCGGTCATCCCCACCTCCGTTACCGAGCCAGGGCGACGAATCGCCAGTCCAGCACCGGCTTGTCTACCGCGGTCGGGTCCCCGGCGTCGGCCGCCGGGTAGGCGTGCACCACGGCCCGTAGGTCGATCAGCTGGTAACCATCGCGGGCATGGACTGCCTCGACGTGCAGCTCGGTACGCAACACATCACCCTCAAAAACCGGGCCAGTGTGATCGCAACTGCGCCACGCCACGATCGTCACCAGGTCAGGCAACGCCCGGGTGGCGTGCGCCCCGGCGATGGAGATGGTGTGCCCGCCGTAAACCAGGCGACGCCCGTACGCCGAGGCCCCGGGGTCGGTGTGGGTGGCTGCCAGGTTGAGGGTGGCCCTGGCCAGCTCCGGCGCGCCGGTCACGGTGTCGCGCACCTCGATGTCGTAGACCGTGCCGGGTTCGGCCTCGGTAGGCCGCAGCGCGTCGAGTCGCCAACCCCACGGCAGGTCGTCGACGGGTTCCGCGTCGGCGGGGATGTCGTCGAAGCTGTCGGCGTGGCCGGTGTTAGCCGTGGGGTCGCGCAGCGGGATCATCGGGCAACGCCAGTAGTCCAGGACGGACTCTTGGTGCTGGTTGCTGACCTGCACTCGCAGCACAGCCAGACCAGTCGGCGCCCGTCCAGGTTTCGGGCGGTTCTGCCGCAGCGCGACGACCTCGGTGCGGGTGCGCAGGGTGTCACCTAGGTGCACCGGTCGCAACAGGCGTAATCCGCGGTAGAACAGGTTGCCCCGGACCCGCTGCGACGGGGCCGTGGTCTGCCCGATCGCGACATGGCAGACGAGCGTGGGGTGGGCCAACGGCTGCGCCCGGCCGGTGACCGCTGCGGACAGCTCGTGATCCAACGGCAGCCGTAGCCGGTCGCCGGACAGCGCCTGATGCAGCGCCGCGAGCCCTGGTGTCAGGGTCATACCCGGAGCGTCGGCGAAGACCTGCCCGTGCGCCAGGTCCTCAAAGTACGGCCCGCCGACCCGCACTCGATTCTCCGCCATCGCACCCAATCCTAGGGTGCCGCTGAGCAGGAGTCCTCAGCTCCGGTGGACGTCTGCCTCGGCGATGGCAGCATCGTCGGGTACGGCGAGTGACCCGCGACGGCGCCGGAAACGGGCTTCGAACACCGCGATGAGCAGGGCCAAGCACACGAATGCGGTCGCGGTGAGCAGTGCCGCCGCGATAGCCAGCTGGTAGTGGTTCTGGCTGCGGTGCGCCA
>DATELN010000209.1:0-9941 GCA_035276605.1 Pseudonocardiaceae bacterium
CGTGATCGAGGATGAATCGGCTGACCGGGCCGATGCTTTTGGGGCCGAGGCGGGTGCGGTCGCCGTCGCGGGCCAGGATCAACAACTCGGCGTCCTGGGCGGCAGCCAGCACTTCCTGTTCGAGGCGGCCGGTGCGGGTGGCGCGGGTGCAGGGGCGGCCCAGACGCTCGGCGGCGGCTTGCAGAAGTTGTTCGGCGGCGCCGGCGGCGAGTTGTTCGAGCTGGGTGCCGGGGTCGCGGTCGGGACGTGTCCGGCCGAGCAGCCCGGCGTAGGCGCCGTGGGCGGTGCCGGGGATTTCGGCTGGGATGACGTGCAGCAGCACGATGTCGGAGCCGTCGGGGGTGTAGGTGCGGGCGGCGTCCACGCAGGCGGGCCAGGTGGCTTCGGTGAGCCAGGCGATCACGGTCACGGCGATGAGCCTCCGGTGGCGATCAGCGCCGCCCATAGTGCTACCACTGCGGCCGTGAGGGCGATAGGTGTGGTGAGCAGGCCGAGTCGGGTGAACTCGCCGAGGTCGACTTCGTGGTTGTGCGCGCGCATGACGCGTCGCCACAGCAGGGTGGCTAGTGATCCGGCGTAGGTGAGGTTGGGACCGATGTTGACCCCGAGCAACAGCGCCAGCACGGCCCCCGGCCCGGCTGCGGTGGTCAACGGCAGCAGCACCAGCGCGGCGGGCAGGTTGTTGACCATGTTGGCTAGCAGTGCCGCCACAGCGGCGATGCGCAGCAGCGCGGGCAGCCCGGTGCCGGCGGGGAGGAGATGAGCTAACGCGGTGGCCAGCCCGTTGTCGAGGACCGCGCGGACCACCACGCCGAGCGCCAGAACAAACGCGAGGAAGGGCAGCGCCGCCGCACGCACGAGGGCGGGTGGGCTGGTGCGGTGCTGGGCGAGGCCTCGGGCGGCGAGCACGAGCGCTCCGGCGACGGCCGCCCATGCCGGGTTGAGCCCGAGCGCGGAAGCCACGACGAATCCCGCCAACGTGGCGACGACGGTGGCCAGCGCGAACACTGGAAACTGCGGCGACGGGGCGGCGGTCAGGGCCTGGGTGCCGGCGTCGAGGTCGGTGGCGAAAAACCGCCGGAACACCACATATTCGGTGCCGATGGCCACCAGCCAGGGCAGCGCCATCACCGCGGCGAAACGGATAAAACTCAGTCCGACGCTGGCGAAGGCCAGCAGGTTGGTCAGGTTGGACACCGGCAGCAGCAGCGAGGCGGTGTTCGACAGGTGGGTGCAGGCGTAGACGTGGGGTTTGGGACGGGCCCCTAGCGTGGCGGTGGTGGCGAACACCACCGGGGTCAGCAGCACCACCGTGGCGTCCAGACTGAGCGCTGCAGTGATTAGCGACGCCACCGCGAACACCGCGGCCAGCAGCCGGCGGGGTCGGCCGGCGGCGGCGCGGGCCATCCACGCGCCACAGGCGTCAAACAGCCCTTCGTCGTGGCACAGCTGGGCCAACACCAGCACGGCCGCGAGGAAACCGAGCACCGGCCCCAGCCGGGCGGCCTCGGCCCAGGCATCGCGCAGCGAGATCGCCCCGATGCCGATCGCCAGTATCGCGGCGGGGACGGCGACGACCGCCTCCGGCCACCCCCAGGGGCGCACTACCGCACAGCCCAGGACGGCCAGCAGCAGCACGGCGGACAGCGCTTCGGCAAGCGCAGCGTTGAGGATCAGGACGTCTCCGTTAGGCCGACCCAGCCGTGGGGGAATCGGTCACGGGACGCCAGTACGGGGATGTCCACCCGACTGTGCGGCGAGGACTCGGTAGAGCGCTCATGCGGGCGGCGCCGGGGCGCCTGGCTCCGGACGGTGGATGATGCGGTGGATGGTGGACCGACCCACGCGGTATTCCTCGGCAAGATCAGCCAGGGATACCTGCCCCTCGGCATAGCGGCGGCGGATGGTCCGCGCCGCCGAGGGCGGCAGCTTGGGCTGTTTGCCGCGCAGCTTGCCTTGGCGGCGGGCCTTGGCCATGCCCTCGCGGGTGCGCAGATGCCCGAGGTTGGCTTCGAACTCGGCGACCATGGCCAGGGTTTGCAAAAACAGCCGACCAAAAGGGTCTTTCCAGTCATAGACCGAGCCGCCCAGGCCGAAGAGCACGCCCCGATCGGATAGATCGGTCAGGATGGTGTGGGCGTCGGCGACGTCGCGGGCGAAGCGGTCGAACTTGGTAACGGTAAAGATCGAGCCGGGCCAGACCGCGGCGAGTGCTTGGTCGAGGCCGACCCGGTTGGTGCGTCGGGTGCCAGAGAAGCCTAGGTCGATGTAGATCCGGTCAGCAGCGACGCCGAGCGCGATCAGTTGTTCGATTTGAATATCGACGTCTTGATCGTCGGTGGAGCAGCGGGCGTAGCCGACACGGGCGCCATTCACGCCGATCATTGTTCCGGATCGCCCTCCGTCATCGGGACAGGCTGTGGAACAGTCTTACGGAACAATCCGACCAGCGCCGCAAGCTGAGCATCTGGGCGTTCCGTTGGCGGATCGGCTTACGGAACAGCGGTGTTTTTGATCCGCCAGTATGGGGTGGGCCCGGTCGTGATCGCGGCGGCCCAAGACGGGTGGTGAAGCCAGGTACACCGAGTCTGATCTGTGCACCCGATCAAGCTCAGCGACGGACTCAGCCACCGGGTCCATCCTCAGGGGGCACGATCTCAAACCAAGAGGCGAGGCCGGTGACGTGCAGCAGGCGAGCGATAGCGCCGCTGACGCTTCTGAGTTGCAATGTGGTGCCCTGGTAGGTGGCGGCGGTCCGGGCATCGATCAACACCGCCAGTCCGATCGAACCCAGGAAGCGGACCCGGCTGAGGTCAACGATAAGACGTTGGGGTTGAGTGGCCAGGGCGTAGTTGAGATGCCGTTGCAACAAAGGTGCGGTGAGCATGTCGACCTCACCGGCCACGTGGGCCACCACCACCGCGTGGTCCTGCTCGACCACGGTGACCCCCAACAGCTGACTGCCGTCGCCGTTGCCGTGACCGGGGGATGGGGCGTCGGGCAGGAAATCTCTCGCGGGCTGAGGGGTGTTGTCGGGGGCCATCGGAGCTCCTGTTCCCGACCAGCGTCATCAGCGGCGCCGGTGGTGGTGTTTGCTCACCGTGGCGCATCCACGTATCACAGGCAACGGGCGCTAGCAAATTTCCTCGGTAAGTCAAATAACAGGCCGGTTTGTGGCGCGGTGGGGCGCTGTCGAGACGCAGGCGCTGGTGCCCGGTTAGGCCGGTGCATCGGCCTAGTCTCGGTTTTCCTGCAGCCGCGATCGGCAGGTGATCACCACCGTGAACCGCCGAACGGGCCGCAGGTCAGGGGTGCACCACCGGAAAAGGATCCCGTAGTCACGCAGTTCGTCACCCAAGAGTCACGCAGTTCGTCACCCAAGGCCATCACGACTTGATCGCACACAGCCTCTGGCCTGCTGTTTTGCTGTCGGGGTGGCGGGATTTGAACCCACGGCCTCTTCGTCCGAAGCAATAACAATAATGTCCTACCAGCGCATTTCACCGGGTTTGACCTGTTCAGACATCCGCCAGGATCCACCGAAGTCCGCCGCCGTACGTGGTGATTGTCACGCAGTTCGTCACGCACCCGCCCGCACAATGATCATGACCGTAGACGGCACATTGCCGTGTGAACGGCCTGTGCCGCAGGCGCGGTGGCAGTGCCCACCCAGACCCGCGCCGCCCCGCAGGACAACCAGCACACGCCCGCGTTTAGGTAGGTGGGCGACCGAATCTTGTGCCGATCACTACCGACGCCTTGACCTCGTTGTTAGCCGGTGGATGGCGGGAAGTAGTCGAGCAACCGGGCAGTGTAGTAAGACTCCCAAGCCGCGGCGGGTTGTCTGAGGTGTACTGCAGTATTCGGTTGATCATGACAGGCACGGTGGGCACCCTGGACTTCGGGACTTTCGGCGGGTCTGCAGCGTCGGGATCTCCGCGATTAGTTCAGCATGATTGGGTGCCGCGGATCGGTAAGCATCGGCTAGCTTGTGGGGGCAATTCGGTGCATGAAGGCAATGGTTCACACCGTCATTTGTGGGGGGTCTGGTAGGTCCCGAAGGTCCAGTCGTACGAAGCGCCCGGGTGGATTTTCGTGGCGTTCGCGACCGTCGAGGGAATGGTGGGTGACGAGCCAGCTAGTGCGGCCTACCCTCTCGATCGCAGGACCACAGGGACAATCAACGTTGCCGGCGCGGGGGTTTTCCTCGATCGAGGTCCAGCTGGCCGAGGGGTGCCGGTTTTCGTCAACAGTATTGCCGGGGACCAGGTGCTCGATCTGGTCGCGGAGTGGGATCACGTGGACGGTGGGCATTGTTAACCTCGGCCGGTGACTTCGCCGCGGGGTGATTTGCTCTGGTGTAGGCGGTTGAGGTTGGCGCCGGTCGATAGTCCGCTCGCTGCGTGGTGCCAGGCGGAGGTGGTGCGGGTGGCCATGGCCAGGCTCAGGTGTTTGACGACGTGGGAGTGGGAGTCAGACCAGCTGTTCCCTTTGCATTTGCCCGGTCTAAAGCGCCGGTCAATATCACTTGACGTATCCAGGTGGCGCGGGCTTTGGGCTGGTTGTGGTTCTACGCCACCATATGCGGAGACTCCAAGCATATCGACACCACCTCCCTTCTGGTTCGTCACCGAATCAGGAGAATTTTATTTTCGTTGAGTTGTATGGCGTGCATGTTGCGACGATGTTACTGATGCTGTGCGTTCCGCCTCGAGCGATGGGTACATCGGTGGTTTACTGTGAGCGGCCGCCAGGTTTACCCTGCCCTGCAAAAGGCCCCGCCCAAGGCACCATCAACAGAAACAAAAATGATCAAGCGCAGCATGTACGGCCGAGCCTACTTCGACATCGTCTGCAAACGTGTCCTGCTCCAATCATGATCGAGGATGTGTGCTGGGTGGTGGGGTTGCAGCGCACACCGGCAGCAACACTGCCGGCACCAACTGGATGACGGGCAGCTCGACGGTGCCGTGCGCTTGCTGCCGGCTTCGCTGAACGAGGACCCGAGTCGTGGTGTATCCCAGCCGTTGTCGCGTGCCGATCGGTGTGTGTCCGCAGCTGTGCTGCCATACAGCGAGGAAGCGATAGCAGTGCCCGAGTCTTCCGTGCAGGACGCATCGTTGGCCGTTTCAGCCGGGTGTGGGGAATGGCTCGGCTGCGGAGGATGACCTGGGTGCCCTTTCGGTCGTCGGGCTCGGTGATGGTGACGGTGTCCATGCAGGCCCGCATGAGCGGGATACCCCGGCGACGGTCTCCGTCGTTGGTAGGTGGCGGGCGCCAGCGGCCGTGGTCGCGCACGGTCAGCGTGACCAGGTGTCTCCCGCCCGGCGCGAGCTCGATGCCACCTTGGAGCTCAATCATTCCGGGTGGTCGGTCGCGGTAGGCGTGTTCGGCGGCGTTGGTGACGGCTTCGCTCAGGGCTAGCACGATGTCTGGTAGCTGATCTGCTGGCCATGCTGAGCCGGCCAGCCAGCGCCGCACCTGGTGGCGAGCCACCGAGGGCGCGACCGGGTCTGTTGCGATCTGCAACCGCAGCAGTGGGCGTGGCTCCCACGACGATGCGTCGTGGGAACGCTCTGGGGGTGAGGTTTCAGGACGCACGATGTCGTCTGGGTTGGCTCATGGGCGGCATTGCTGGCTCCTTACCGTGGTTCACGCCATCTGAAGCTGTCGTCCCCCCGCCTGCCGTCCTGGGCACCACGCCAATCGGCCGGCGCAGCAGCAATTCGGGCGGGTGGTGTCCGGGTGGTGTCAGAGCCGGGCTGGAGGAGCCTCGTCGACCTGTGGAACAGCGCGAGAACGCCACCGAGGCCGGTCATCTGGGTTGGCCGGATCAGGCGGTGGGAATTCGACCAGGACGAGACTAGGACAATACGTCAGTGGGGTTGGAACTTAGAGTAGACGGCGTGGCGCCCAATCGGCAACGGTGCATTGCGCTATGCGGGTGAGCTCAACTTGATCCAGGTTGCTTTGGGTATTTGCGTCTGTCGAGACGCTGTGGGCCGGCCTGCGCTCATGCCGCCGGTTGACTGTGAGCTTTCTGAATTTCACGTGAAGTTCGCGACCAGGCCTTGCGAAAACGTTAAGCTCTGCTGAAGACTTACCGCCCGTCCAGTCGATAGGGGCTCGCACCCGCGCAAACGGGACCGGCGCGCGCTACTCAAGAGGCCTGGTTAATCTCACGGTAACTTCACCGAAATTAGCGCCCGGACAGGGGTTGACCCACTATGACGGGTACGTTAGACCTTGATAAGGACGCATTACGGAGGAGACACTCGACCGCTACGGAAGCCACAGCTGTGGGCCGGCTTGTTGCCCGGCTCCCAGCTTTTGATTGATCGCAGATTCACGTCGATCATATGTCTACCCAGTGGGCAAGGTGATCATCCGCTGGGCCCACGTGGCGGGCCTGTCACAAATACCCGTGGTGTGTCCGTGTCAATGCCAGTGGTCAAGTAAATCGATGCGCAAGGGAGTCGGAGTGACGTCCTCGGCCTCACAACAGCAGTCCAGCACCGGGCAGAAGACAGGACAGGAAGCCCAGCGCTACCATGATGAGCGCGCACTGCTGAATTTGTCAGTCAACGAGTTGCAGCGTGACCTGCAGCGAGTGGAAGACCAGGCGCGCCAGGCACAGCACGATGCGCACAACGCACGCCAGTGGGCACAGCAGTCTCGCAATGGCGCCCAACACGCGCAAAACCAGGCCCGGCAGGCGCAAAACCAGGCCCAGCAGGCACAAAACCAGGCCCAGCAGGCACAGGCGCAGCTGCAGCAGGCGCAGAACCAGGCCCAGCAGGCCCAGAATGAAGCTCAGCAGGCCAACCAGCGCGCGCAGCAGGCGCAGGGCCAGGTGCAGCAGGCCCAGAGCCTGGTGCAGCAGGCCCAGAACGAGTCTCAACAGGCCAACCAGCGCGCTCAGCAGGCACAAGAGCGGGCCGACCAGGCGAACCAGCAGGCCCAACAGGCCGAAGACCAGGCCCAGCAGGCACACAACTACGCCGTGCAGGCCCAGACCGATGCCGGGCAGATCCGGACCAATGTCCGGCAGCTTCAAGTGGGTGTGACGCCCACCGGCTAACGCCGGCGTGGTCAGCCAGATAACCGCATGGGGGGCCACCGACGAGTGGCCCCCCATGCTAGCGTCTCGTAATAAATAGCCCTTTACTGCGAGGTTTTGTTGTTGTCGAGTAGTTTCTTGAAGTCTTGGTGAACTAGACGAACCTTGGCGATAATCTCGTTTGCGGTCGCGGTCCAGCTGAAGGGTTGTGAGTCCTGAGTCCAGTTCGTGATGTAGGTATTGATGGTGTTAATCAGCTGGCGGACTGAGCCGAAGGTTCCTCGCCTGATGGCTTGTTGGGTGATGATGCCGCACCACGTCTCTGCCGCGGCGCATCATACATCCCTTGTTCACCTCTGTGCGGGCTCGGCCAGTCACGGAAATCACGGCACGTTATTTATTATCCGATAAGCGTGGTACGACATTTTGTCGCTTTTGTTGGGTACGAACCAGGCACGCGATGCCATGTTGTCCTCCGCCAGCTGAGCTGAGATACTGCCAGCGTGTCTGAGGCAAGTGGGCGATCGCTGCCACTAGGTAGAGGCATTCATTGTGATTACGTCTGGCGGTGTCGTCGCAGGAACACGATCCGACGGCCGAGCACAGGCCCAATCAACCGCGCACCAGGTTGCCTCACATACAGCGGCAAACCGAACCATGAGCGTCTGCCACTTGATCCAAGGCACCCGCAGGGCAAGGGCAGTTCAATGCCTCAAATCAACTTGCGAGCGACACATGCCCTCGATGAGGTGCGCTCCGATGATCTGTGATGGCAATCGGGTTGTGTTGCGCATCGGCTCCATACCGATCGAGCTGCCCGAGCCAGTGGCCGCTCTTGCTAGGACACTGCTGGCCGACCCGCGTTACCGCCTCAATACCGCAGCCCATCCCCACAGCCCGTGGCTGTTTCCCGGCACCATCCCGGGCCGCCGCCCTGTGGGGCCTGTTGCATTAAGCGATCGGCCCACTCGATCTCCTACACCTGACGGCCCAGAAGCCACGCAGCAGGCCGTCAAATGCCCGGTTTGTTACGGTTCTGCAAAGGTGCTTGTGAGGGCTCAGCCTCCCTGCTTTGGTGCATGCCGAGGACGCTCGTCGCGCTGATGCATTAGTGCCTGCGCGGGTGCCGACGCACGCTGTGGCGTGTTAGCCCGAGAGGATCTGACTGAAGATCACAGCGCTGGGGCTTGGCCCGGTCAGTTCAAGTGCAGGGTGGCTACTACTGGCCGGTGGTCGGAGCCTGGTTCGTCGCGGCGGGTGGTGGGTGTGTCGGTGATGGAAGCAATGTCGAGGTCGCCGGTGGTCACGTCACCGTCGCGCACACCGCGCTCCACCACGTGGCTGACCAGGATGTGATCGATCAGCTCGCGCTGGCCACGGTAGATTCGGGTGAACCGCTGCGCCGGGGGGATCCGGGGTGGCCAGGTCCACAGCCGTGATCCGTCGCCGTGGTCGGGGTGGTCGTAGCCTGGGGTGCCGATCTCCGAGCCGGGCGGGCCAAGCAAGATCTGGGTGGTGGCGGCTTGTGGTTCGTCGTTGAGATTACCCAGGACGATCACCGCGCGGTGTTGGCCCTGGCCACCCAGCGCGGTGGCATAAACCCGGACGGTGGCGGCTTCGGCGGATCGTCGGTTGAGTGCGTACACCGCGAAGCGGGCCCGCTGGTCCTCATCGCGGGGCAAGAACCGGCCGCCGGGGAAGGTGAGCAGCTTTGACTTCAGATGGCAGGAGACCAGATCCAGCGTTCGCCCGGCCGCCTCGAGCTGGACGTGCAGTGCGGGCGACCCATCTGGTTGATGGTGGTGTCGGTGTCGTCGACCTGGATGGGGCGCAGCTGGGGGAGGAACTCGCGGACCTGGTCGACCCGATCTAGGGGGAGCTGGGACAAAAACCCCACGCGGATGCCGCGTCCATCGGGATCGGCCAGCTCGCTGCGCCACCCTTGACCCAGCCGGCCGATCAGGTCCTTGAACGCCTCGGGCTCGTCCACATCCTGCACGGCTAACACGTCTGGGGCCAGCGTGGTGATCGTTCTCACCAGTGCAGTCAGTTTTGCCTCGTAGGCCTGCTCGGATTTCGGCCCGGCCTCACTACCGGGCCGGGAGAGGTTTTCCACATTCCAGGTACCGACCTTGACCACGATTCACCGCCTGTCCGGTTCAGTCCGGGCAAGCCCGGCGGAGCCACGGAGGACACAGAAGAGCCACCCGGGCGACATTTGCTCCTGGAGCCGCTGCGGGTCGAGCAGCAGCTTCGACGTGTCCAGGGGGCGAGCGGACCGGTGCTTGCTCGGGTGTGGCGACCAATGACTTCGGCCCCGCGGCAACGTCCTAGCTGGTAGCCCGGCCCTGCACGAGGTTGGCTCAAGATCACTGGGAGCTCGCCGTGTCTGCATCAGTGCTCTACATGTCGATGTCAGTCGACGGGTACATCGCCGGCCCCAACGACGAACCAGACAACCCTGGCGGCCACGGCTTCGACCGGCTGCACGAGTGGTTCGTCAGTCCGGGCGGAGAGTTCTTCCGGCCACCCGGGGGCGCTGGAGAGTTAATGGACGAGTGGAACGCGACCGGTGCGGTGTTGGTGGGACGGCGGACCGCGGAGCACGTCGATCACTGGGGCGGGGATCATCACGGTGTCCCGGTCTTCGTGCCCAGTCACCGGCCGCCCGGCCCGTCGGTGGCGACCTACCCGTGGTGACGTATGTGACCGACGGGATCGCCAGTGCGATGGCGCAGGCCAAGGCCGCCGCTGGCGACCGGGACGTGCTGGTGCACGGCGCGTACACGGCACAAGGGGCGCTAGAGGCCGGGGTGCTCGACGAGGTGCAGATCCATCAGATACCGGTGCTGCTCGGTCGTGGCCGTCGGCTGTTTGACGT
>DATELN010000210.1:0-8331 GCA_035276605.1 Pseudonocardiaceae bacterium
CGCAGCGGACCGGTTCGCCAACACGTTCTCGCGCGAGTACCTGGCAGCGGTCGCCTGTTTCACCGACGACCTCGACGCGCTGCTGGCCATTCACCGGGTGCCGGTTCGGCACCGCATCCGGGTCCGCACCACCAACCTCGCTGAACGCAGCTTCGTCGAGGAACGCCGCCGCAATCCCCCGACTCATGGACGAGAAAGCGGCAATGAAGCTGGTCTTCGCCACCATGATTCGCACCGCCGAACGGTGGTGCCGGGTATCGATCAGCGACCTGGAACGCCACCAACTAAAGCTGCTGCGCGCCGAGCTCGGGTTCGACCCGCCGCCGGCAGCCGACCACCATCACACCGGTCGTCGCAAGGCGGCCGCCGCATGATCACCAGGCCACCGATTTACAGGACACCGAGGAGTGCGCCCAGGCACTGAAGGGGGTCAACGGTATGACGTGATGTGAGGCGGTGCGAAGCTCGTCGTCGCCTGCCGGTGAGAGTCCGGTCCGGGTAGCCGCCAGGGGGCCCGGTAGCAGGCTGCCGGTGTCGGGTGGAAACGCCTGCCGTCGAAGCGCAGCGTCAAAAGCCCTTGTAGGGGAGGCGATCGAGCGGTCCGTAGCATCACGCGAAGCCTGTCGCGCCGTTAGTGTGCCCGCCTGCGGGCGGGGCAGAGGGAGAGCCGAGCCCGGTCCTTCGGGGTGAAGGCCACGGAAGCGGTGAAGATCCTGGAGCGCAGCCGCAAAGAACTCCTCGGCGTAGGGGGCGCGGAACGTTCGAAAGGTGGCGGCGGGAACTGGGGAGGCCCTCGCTGGCCCGGTGACTGCGGAATTCGTCGGAGCGTGGCGTCCTATAACCGGTGATGAGCCGGGAAGTGGGTGGCCAGCCAGCAGGGAGTCGGAGGCGGCCGTAGTACCGGTCGAGCCGGCGGACAACAAAACCGCCGGTGAGGGAAGGGCCGCTGCTTCGTTCACGCGCGTGAAGACAAGGACGACTGGTGAGTGCCGTTACGGCTAGGTCCACCCTGGCGGCTGTCCGTGGGGACAGAGTCCGTGCCTTGCAGCATGCGCTTTACCGGGCGGCCAAAGCTGATCCCGGACGACGGTTCCATGCGCTGTTCGACAAGGTCTGCCGCAGAGACGTCGTGCAGCGGGCGTGGGAGCAGGTGCGCCGCAACCGCGGCGCGGCTGGCATTGACCGGACCACGTTGGCGGATGTCGAGCAGTACGGCGTTGACCGGTTGCTCGACGAGCTGGTCACCGACCTGCGGAGTGGCAACTATCGCCCGTCTCCGGTGCGCCGGGTGTTCATCCCGAAGCCCGGTTCGGTGGAGCGGCGACCGTTGTCGATCCCGACAGTGCGGGACCGTGTCGTGCAGGCGGCGGTGAAGATCGTGCTCGAGCCGGTCTTCGAGGCCGACATGTTGCCGTGCTCGTTTGGGTTCCGTCCGCGGCGCACGGCGCACGACGCCTTGCAGGTCTTGCTCGATGAGTCCTTCAAGGGCAACCGCTGGGTGGTGGAAACCGACATCGCCAACTGCTTGGATGCGGCTTCACACTGCTCCTTCGGCTGATGGGGTGGTTAGAACAGGCCTTGCGTTGGGGCGGGAACCCTTATTCGTAGGCCTTTTCTGCGTCCGGCGCGGACGTGGACGGCGTCGAGTTCGCCGCGCTTGACACGCTGCAACACCGTCTGGCGGGACACACCGAGTGGGTGGGTGGCTTCGAGCATGGGCAGGTAGCCGCCGGGGGTGTGCTCCACGAAGCGGCCGCGGAGTTCGTCGGTGAGCCGGATGCGCCACGGCGCGCCGGGCGTGGTCTGCTCAGCGGGGATGAACCCGTCGGTGATCCAGCGGTGCACGGTGGAGGGCACGACGGCCAGTTCGCGCGCGGCTTCGGCAACGCTGACCGGGGCGGTGTCGGTCGTCGGGCTGCCGGGCCGGTAGCAGGGGATCGTCCAGTGGGTGCGCAGGCTGGACACTATCGAGGCGGTGAATGCCTGCCCGCGGGCGCTGGTGCGGCCTTGCCGGTTGAGGATTCCGGCGATGACCGGGTCGGGGTGATGTTCGGCGAGGCGGCGGATCAGCGCGATGGTGTCCTCGCTGGTGCGGATCTTCGGCGGGGCTTGGCGGGGCAGCGCGATGGTTAGTTCGGTCAGCGCGCCGCCGCGCCAGCGCAGGGTGAGGTCGGCGCGCTTGGCCGTCTTGTCGACGTGGATGATCACCTCGTCGAGCAGGGTGCGGAGCAGTTCTTTGCGGTCCCGGTCGGTGGTGGTCGGCGCATCCCACACGGCCGCGATGTCCGCGCCAAGGACAAGGATCGCAGTTTTCTCTTGTGTGGTAAGGGTTTTTGGCCGCTCGGCTTCGCGGCGGGCTAGTTCGGCTTCGGCGTCGGCCACAGTGCGCAGCGCCTTCTCCCAGTCGGCTTCCAGGCCGCGGGCGACCAGCCGGTTGTCCGGGTCGACGGCCAGGTAACGCCGCTCGGCTTGGGCCGCTTGGTAGCGGGCTCGTTCCACCTGGCGGCGCCACTGCCCGAGCGCGGCGTCCACACCGGTCTGCAACTGCTCGGCGGCGGCCAAGCAGGCCTGCAACCCCGCCGGCGCGAGCGCCGCCAGGAACGCCGAAGTCACCGCGGCGTCGATGCCGACACCGCCGACGCGTAGGTGCCGCACCCCGCGGCCCTCGACCAGCTCACCGGTGCCGGTGCAGTAGTAGCCGGGCGTGGACTTGCGCCGGCCCTGGTAGAACACCGCGAGTTTGCGTGCGCACGTGCCACAGACCGCCAGGCCTTGCAGCAGCGCGGTTCCTTCCCGGACCGCGCCCTCACCGGCGGCGTGCGCGACCGGACGGATGTTGGCGTTGATCCGTGCCTGGTTGGCTTGGAAGGTATCCCAGTTGATGAATCCCTCGTGGTGATCGGGGATGAGGACTTCCCAGTCGCTGACGGCGAGCGGGCGCCGCCGCCGGTGCACGGTGCCGGTCTCATCCACCCGCCGCTCCTGCCGGGTCTTGCCGTAGGCGTAGGCGCCAGCGTAGGCGGGATTGGTCAGCACGTGGTGGACCGCGGCGTATGTCGGGGCAACCCAATCCAGGTCCGGTTTTCCGTTGCGCTGCAGCGGGAACGACAGACCCTCGCCGCGCAGCCACAGCCAGGTGGCGCGCACCGACCCGCACCCGGCGAATTTCTCGAACAGCGCGCGGATGACGCCGGTGACGGCCTCGTCCGGATGCAGCCGCACCTGCCCGGGCTCCTCACCCCAGACCAGCCCGACCGGCAGCGCCCGGCGCAGCTCGCCGCGTTCGGCCTTGTTGCGGATTCCGCCGTCGAGGCGGGCGCGCAGCACATGCAGTTCGGCCTCGGCCATGGTGCCTTTCAGCCCCAGGGTGAGCCGGTCGTTGAACAGGCCGGGGTGGTAGACGCCGTCGGCGTCGGCCAGCAGCGTGTCAGTCAGCCCGGCCAGGTCCAGCAGCCGGTACCAGTCGCTGTTCGAGCGGGCCAACCGCGACACCTCCAGCGCCAGCACAATGCCGACCTGGCCGAGCGCGACCAGGCTGGTCAACTCGGTGAACCCGGACCGGGAGCTGCCCTGCGCGCCGGACACACCCAGATCGGCGTCGATCACCCGCACCGCCTGCCGCGACCACCCCAACCCGACCGCACGCTCGACCAGGCCGTACTGCCGGTCAGTGGACTCCCGATTTCGTTCCAGTTGGCTCGCACTGGACTGGCGTACGTAGACGACCGCGGCGCGGCGCAGATGCGTGCCGGCGACCTTGCTGTACTCACTCATCACCGGCCACCTCCTCGCCGGCCAGCTCGGGCGCGATCACCTTGACCATCAACCGGGTCAAAACCCTTATCGCGACGGCACGATCGTGATCGCTTAACCCGTCCAGCACGCTCGGCGAGGCCGCCGCCGCGCCGGGCAGATCCAGGGCGAGCTGATCGGGGACACACATCGGCAGCCTCCTGACTCGACTGCCCGCCAGCGTCAAACCCCCCAGCCGCGACGGCCGGGAGCAACGCCGCAACCACGGTCACCGCGCGCAACAGGTCACGCAGCGACCCCAACGTGGCCGATGCTGCCGACGTGTCGGTTGCCGCCACATCGGTCCAGTCCATCGGCATCAGCGACTTGCTGCCATCACCCAGCACAACCAGCAGCTCCAACACGCCATGGCGGTGCATTCCCCCGAGAACCGCCAAGGTCTGACCCTCAAACGGGTGCCGGCGTCGAGTCACCCGGACCGAATCCGGCAACCCCTCGAGACGGGTAGTGTGTCGTGGCTTCGTTCGAGGCGATCCCGCACGACCGGTTAATGCAGGCGGTCGAGGAACGGATCAGTGACCGGCAGGTCCTCAAGCTGCTGCGCGTGATGCTGCGCTCAGGGGTGATGCAGGACGGGTCGGTTCGGCGCACGGTCACCGGCACGCCACAGGGCGGGGTGATCTCCCGCTGCTCGCCAACGTCTACCTGCACCGGTTAGACCGGGCATGGCGACCCGGCGAGGACGGAGTGCTAGTCAGGTACGCCGATGATCTTGTGGTGATGTGCCGGACCCGCAGCCAGGCTGAGCGTGCATTAGCACGGCTCACCTCACTGCTGGCCGACCTCGGGTTGGAACCGAAGGCGGCCAAGACACGGCTCGTGCAGCTGGTCGAGGGTGGCGAGGGGGTCGACTTCCTCGGTTTCCACCATCGGCTGGTGCGCGCCCGAGGCCGCACTGGGTCCCGGCGGTTTGTTTTCCTCGCTCGCTGGCCCTCACGCAAGGCGGCACAGCATGCCCGCGACCGGATCCGGGAACTCACCGATCGGTCCCGGCTGCTCGTGCCGGTCGAGCGCATCGTGCAGGACGTCAACGCGTTTCTGCGCGGCTGGGCTGGGTACTTCCGCTACGGCAACTCGGCTCAAGCGTTCGACAAGATCAGCGCTTTCGCTCTGGCCCGTCTCGCTCGCTTCCTGGCCAAGCGGCACAAGCGGCGAGTCGGGTGGGGCTGGCAGCTGGTGGCCTACGCCTCACCAGACCGCTACGGGCTGATCAAACTCAGCGGAATCGTCGTTGCCCCCAGACCACTATGGGGCTGGCGGGCACCGGCCGAACACCGCCGGTGAAGAGCGTCGGTGAGCCGTGTGCGGGAGAACCGCATGCACGGTTCGAAGGGCGGGGGCTGGAAACGGAACGCGCCGCGTCACCGCGCCAGTCCCCGACCCGACCTTGACCGAAGCTGCACCCGCCCGCACGCCATTTATGCAAGCTCGACAACGCCGATGGCGTTAAACCGCGTCGTGATCCGCTGGTCTCCTGTCACTTTCAACCTATAGCTGCGTCTCAGTTTCTGACGGGCACGCTTCCGGACCCTGTGCCGGATGCTCACCAGACGCCGACGGCGACGGTTGGGTTGCCTGGATTCTCACAGTTCGGCCGAGATGATCGGCTGTTAGTTAGCGGCGCTGACGTGCGCGACCATGCGGCCCATCCTTCTCATCGCGCGGGAAGCTCGCGACCACCGATACGGCCCGGGCGGCAGTTCAGTTTCGCCCGTGTCAACCAGCTGTTCAGCCTGGATCGGACCAGGCTGATTTGGCCACCACGCACCGTTCGAGAGGCCACCAGGTGGACCGCCGAGATACCCAACGCGCGGGAGGCGCTGCAGAACCGCGACACCCTGCAAACGAAGGCCGAGTTGGTCGTTGCCCTATGCCAATTGTTCCGACTGCGCGGCGCACACCCTGAGATGAAGGAAACCGAGCAAGACTCTCACTGACGTTCGACCCAGCTGGCGAGCGCAACTTTTCCGGGTGAGGTCGACGGGGGTGAATACCGTGGTCGGCGCCGGGAGCCGCTAGCGTCATACCAATGTGTCGGCGGTACTCGTGCTCCACGATCCTCAGCCTTGGAACCTGACAAGGGTGACCCCCCACTGTGGCACCACGCAGCAGCAGAACTGCCCGCCAGCGGAATCGCACCGATCTTTCGCCAGGCTCTGCCGAACGACCCAACGAGACAGATCAATTTCGTCAGCCGCCATGACGTCTGCGCGGCCAGCATGGCATCCGAGCCGACGCAGAGATTCAGTGATCACGAGCAGCACTCGCGCAGAGGCAGATCTCCAGGTCGCTCGCTTCCGGGGTGCTCTCTGTACGACGGTCCTCGGCTCGCTACGTAGGCGCGGGACCTGCTGACTCGTCGGCAGCCGCCTGCACGGCCACGTGGCGTTCGGCGACCACGTGCGCTGGTGGGGATCCCGGCAGGCCCGGCGGTGCTGGTGCCGGTCCGGCGTTGAGCGCTCCAATGCCCGCCGCCCGGGCAGCGAGGTCCGCAGGTGGTGCAGCCGGCGTCGCGGTCGTTTCGACGGCCGCTGGCGTCACAGCCGCCTCCGCGGCATCGGTTCGGATGATGATCTCCACGCTGGTCTCCCGTGGTCAGGAGAGCACGGCGAACCGGCCCTCGAAGGTGATGGGCACTGTGGCCAGGTTCTGGACGGTGATCCAGTAGGTGCAGTGGGTGGCGTCGGCCCGTTCCACGGCGACGTCCCAGTCGAGTTCCGGTGCGCCGTTGCGCACGGTGGTCGGCATCATGTACCAGACCACGTGCCAGGCAGTCGGCCAGTTGAACGTGAACCACCGGCCGGTTGCTCCGGCCCCGAGCGAGCCCGTCCATTGCACGCCAGTCCACATGGCGATCGCCTTCCTGGTGTGTCGAATCTAGTAGCGGCTGAGGATGCAGTACCGGCCTTCGAATGCCACCGGGTCAGGGGTCAGGTTCGTGACGGCAATCCAGTAGGTGACGTATTCGGCGGATGCCCGCTCGACTTGCACGTTCCACCGAACCTGAGGGGCGCCGTTCCGGACCGTTGTCGGCATGACCGTCCAGACCACGTGCCAGGTGGCCGGCCAGTTGAACGTGAACCAGCGGATGGTCTGATTCCCCGCCAGGTTGCCGATCCACTGCGTGCCACAGCTGGGCGTGATCATCCAGCCGTCGACCGGGATTTCCCACGCGCCGCGGTTGCGCAGGCCCGCCCGTAACACCCGCGCGTGGGGATGGAACACCAGATCGCCCACGTACGCGTGGGGCAAGCTGGACGCGAACCCGGCCCAGCTCCCGCCGCCGTCGAGCGTCTGGTACACGCCGAGTGAGGCGGATACCCAGGCACGGTTCGCGTTCCACGGATCCAGCGCGATCGCGGTGACCGGCAGGTTCGGCAGGTTCGACGTACAGTCCGCCCACGTCGCGCCGGCATCGTCACTGCGGTAGACCCGGCCGCCGTTGACCGTCGCGTACGTCGCCCAGACGCGTGAAGCATTGCCGGGGTCGACACCGATGTCGGTGACCGACGCCGCCGCGCGGGGCGTCGTCAGCGCGGTGAGCGCACCCCACGTCACCCCGGTCCACGTCGTGCGCAGCACCCTGCCGTCGCCGAGACCGACGAGCACGGTATCCGCGTCCGGAACGTACATTCCGGTGGCGCTGCCCCCGTTGGGGTAGGCCAGGCGGGTCCAACCGGTCCCGTAGTTCCGGGACACGTACAAGGCCTGGCCGGCCATGGCGATGGTGTCGCCGCTCGTCGCGCTGCACTCGAAGGGCGGATAGAACGGGCTGCCCTCGCCCGCCGGCAGTGGTGGCGTGATCGACACCCAGGTGTTCCAGTCGCCGCTGCTGTCAGAGCGCTGCGGACTCATGCTGTAGAAGGTGTGGTAGACGTGCGTGGGATCGGTGCGGTTCACGCCACAGTCCCCGCCGTCCCCGTCGGCGACGTGGTCCCACACGGGGGATCCTTGCCAGCGCTCGGTGCCGTTGTCCTGGGTGCCCCCGATCAGCCAGCGTGACGATCCGAGGTTCTGGGCGAGGTATTCGAACTCGGTGATGACCAGGCCGTTGTTACGGTGCAACCACGTCGTGCCCCGGTCGGGGCTCTGGAACAGGCCGCCGTCGTTGCCCACGTAGATCAGATTTGGGTTGCCAGGCTCGACAGCGATGGCGTGCTGGTCCGGGTGTATGGAGTCGCCGGTGGCTTTGGTGGCGATGTCGGTCCAGGTCCACGACGTTCCCGAGCGCTCGCCGCGGTGCGCGCTGATCGCGCCGCAGTACACCTGGTCTGCGGTATCCGGCGAGACGGCCAGGAACCAGTCGTACCAGGATTGCCCGGTCGCAACCCCGGGTGGCGTGGTCTGCGCGCTCCAGGCGTTCCCGGCTCGGCGCCACAGGTACGGCGTCGGGTTGTTCGCCGCGTCGAACGGGGCACCAGCGCCCCATGCGTACGCCACCGTGGGGTCGGCCGGCGCGATGGCCACCGCGAGCCGGGTGAAGCCGGTCGGAGCTCCTGGAAGGGAGACGGTGGTGAA
>DATELN010000211.1:0-20100 GCA_035276605.1 Pseudonocardiaceae bacterium
CGGTCCAAGTTGGTCAGATGCTCGAGCAGGTGAATGCCATTGCCGAGAACCGTGTCATGCACTGGCCGGGTTAGGTCCTCGACGTTGTCGACGTTCAGTGCGTCGATTCCGAGCAACGCAACGTTGGCATCAACCATGGCCTGGGCAAAACCCCGGGTGAGGTAAGGACTACCGGACAGGTACGCCTGGGTTGCCCAGTGCCGTGACCAGCCGGTGTGCACGAGCACCGCCTTACCCCACAGCACGCCGGGGTCCTCCAGCACCTCAGGGCCGACCGCGGCACGACCAATGGCCCGGATCACCACCGCTGGTACATCCACCAACCGCTCCAGCGCCAGCTGCGCCACATCGGCGGCCCCGGCATGAAAATGGTAGGGCGCGTCGAGGTACGTGCCGGTGTTGGCGATCATCTCGATCCGGCCGACGTGAAACGAAATTCCAGTGCCCAGTTGCTTCGCCGACTCCTCCCGGGAGATATAGGTCGAGATCACCGGCGCGGGCAGCCCGGGATAGCTGGGCATGTCATGCTCGATCGGGTGGCTAAGATCGACATAACGCGAAGTCATGCCGTTGATTGTCGGGGCTATCCAGGTTCAAACCCCGGCTGTGATAGGTGAGCCGCGCGAGCGGCCCGCACGATTGCCTCGAGGCGGCGGCTGTGCGCGCCGTGCCAGTACACCCGGCCGCACGCCTGGCACCGGGCGAAGTGGTCGTAGCGTCGCCGGGTGCCCGATTCGAGCTGGTCAGCAACCTCATGCTTGGGCACGCTGACCAGCTCGCCGTTACAACTGGTGCACCGCGTCCACGGGGCCAGCGGTGGCGCGAACCGGCGCAAGACGTCGGCCAGCTGCACGTCCGCGCCCTGGCCGCGCACGTACGCCCCCGCCCAGAGCGCGCGCCGCATCAGCAGCCCACGGTCCTGGGTGAGCAGCACCCGCCGCTGCGCCGCAGCCTGATGGACCAACGCCTCGTCAGTGGCGTCGTTGCCGTAGGCGGTGTCGATACCGAGCAAGCGCAACCGCCGGGCAAGAGTGCCCAGGTGGACATCGAGCAGGAAGCCGGTCGAGCCGGTCACCCGCTGCGGTCGTGACACTGGGCGGATCTGCACCGTGACCCCGGCCTGCGGCCGGTATGCCGGATCTACCGGGGTGTGGTCGGCCAGTAACGCACCGACCTCGGTCAGCGGGACGCCCAGCGCCTGCACGACATGTCCGAGCGACGCCTCACCGTCATAGGGCACGTCAACGTGGTCGCGTCGCCGCCGCGGTGCCACAAACAGCCACAGCTCGCGGGCCAGCGCAACCTTCACATCGTCATTGTCCAGGCGGCGGTCGCCTGCTGGTCACTATCCGAGCAGACCTGCGCACCAGGCGGCGTGGATAGTCTCGACGCGGTGCCGGGTGCCGAGCTTGCGCATGGTGTTCTTGAGTACGTCTTGACGGTGGTCGGCATGATCGCCAGCTGTTCGGCGACCTCGTGGTTCGGTTTCGCAGCCGGCAGCTCGCTGCGCAGCTCGCCGTACTTCCCTAGACCTGCCTACGCCGGAGTCGGGCTGCCGCGCTCGCGACAGAGTTCCGCCACGGCCGGGTCAGCCACGGTACTCGGGCATATGCAAAACGTTACGTACAACGACTGCTGCGGGCAGTAACAAGAATGCTCTGCGTGGCGACAGTGGAAGTGTGAACTAGCCACGCCGACTTTCCGGACACCCCCGGGAAACACGCGCATCCGCGCGCATTTTTGTGCACCGACCATGTTCCCTCTTCTTACTTCGATATCGATGGTGCAACCAACAAAACCTGCGGGCTGGCACGCTTTTGAAGTCAACCACTGGGAGGGAACCGATGACCGCGGCACAAGCAACCATGTCGGCCAAGCCGACCTGGCGATACAGGGATGATTTGCCGCCGGTGAGCCCGCCAAGCCGCAAGCGCAGGCTCGGGGCCGTACTGGCTTATCTGGTGGGAACCGCTGGCGTCGGTTCAGCAATTTTTTGGCCTCAAGGAGATCAGGCACTTGCTTTTAGCGCATTCACAATCCCACCCAACCCCTTTACGGCCACGGTGGCAGCGACCCCGCCGCAACCAGGTCCACCGCCCGTACCAACTAGCAAGCAGCCGACCGTAGCGACGAAACGCGCACCGTCGAAACCAACTGCGAGGCTGCGACCGACGCAATCCACGCAGAACCCACGGCCGGTCAGCTCGGCTAGCCAATCGACACCAGTAGCCGTTGTCACGCCCGATCCAACCAACGCTCAACAGACCTCAACAACCTGGGTACCACCGCGGACCGAACCACAGTCAGCAGCAAACTCGACGGCACCGAATAAGCAAGGAACGCAGCCACAACGCTTCGACACCAAACGTTGGAGCAGGAGCCATTTCCGCGATAACCAGGCCACCCAGCCGCAACCCGCCTCGACACCCCAAACAGCTCCAGCCACTGCTACGGCGCAACCGCCGAACACGACTCAAAATCAAGGGTGATCAATCGTGGCTGATCGTTCGGCTCAAGTATTTGGTGGCCGTCGAGGTGGACGCGTCGCTGCACTTATGGTGATTGTCTTGACCGCCCTGGCAATCACCGGATTCGCGGCCCACCGTGAAGTTATCACGCCACCGCAGTTACCTGTGCACAGCGATCCTGAGTACCCTCGCCAGGTTGCCACCGAGATGGCTCATTGCGTCCAAATGCCGATTATGGGTGACGGCATCTTCCAGCGGGTCATTCAGATCCGGCTGGGCAATGACGGCCACGCTGTCGGTCTGGACCCGTTTAGCGGTCAACCGATCCGGCAACTGACAGCGCTGGAAAGCCAAGCGGTCAGCCAGTGTGGGTACGCGATAGACTTGTACGGGCAGCTACCCGACAAGACTATCGCCCTGATCTACGACGATGGGCCCAGTGCCACGTGGACGCCCCAGCTGCTATCAATCCTGCAACAACTACACGTTCCGGCGAGCTTTTTCACGATTGGCGACAACGTCCTGGCCAATCAGGACCTTTTCAAGTATTTGACCCAGCATGAAATAGTGGGCAACCATACGCTTCATCATCCGGACCTGAACAAGCTATCGGGCGAACAGGCCCGCCAGGAGCTGCTCATGGCCGACCACGCCATGGCGGCTATCGGTAAATACCAGACTAAGCTGTTTCGCCAGCCGTATGGTGGCGACGACTCCGATTCGTTGCGCCGCAATGTGATGGCAGTCCTGGTGGCTCAGCAGCTCGGCAAAGTTACGGTTGGCGCCACCTTCGACCCAGCGGACTTCAAGTATCCCGCCGGTACGACCATCCCCGTACCCGAGCTCACCAAAAGCGAGGCCGTCGAACTGCATGACGCTGGCGGCGACCGCTCCGCCATGCTCGGCTTCACCATCAAGTTGATCCAGCAGGGCCAGGCTAAGGGCTACCGGTTCATAACGGTGGACCAGCTGCTGCCTGGCTCGACAATCTCGCATGACCAAACTGTCTCCGACACCGTTGGGTACGCGCTGCTGTGGCTTCAGGGCTCATTCCTCGTGCAGCTGGCTTCGAAGTTGTTCTGGTGGTGTACAGCGGTGACTGCCGGTCTCACCGCGGGCACAGTGTTCCTGGCTTTGGTCGGCAACTGGCGCCAGCGCCGGCGCTATCAGCGACAGACACCGTGGCACCCCGACCTCGTCACGGTGCTTATCGCGGCATATAACGAAGAGAAGGTGATCGAACGAACGATTCGTCGGATATTCCAGTGGAACTACCCCTTTGCACTTCAGGTGGTGGTGGTCAACGACGGTTCTCCAGATACAACTGGTGCCATTCTCGATCGACTGGCGTCGGAGTACTCCCGTGGCCGCCAGCAGCTGCTGGTGGTCCAGCAACCGAACAGCGGTAAGGGTGCCGCACTCAACAACCCCCTTCACCATCGTCTGATCAACGGTTCTGTCACCGTCACCATCGACGCGGATACCCTCATTGACCGTCACACAATTCCGAATCTGGTGCGGCACTTTGAGGATCCGATGGTCGGAGCTGTCGCCGGCCGCATCAAGGTGCTCAACTATGGCCGCACTCCGTGGTCCTGGCTGCTGACCACGTGGCAGCAAGCCGAGTACAACCTCGGAATTGGTCTGACCCGCATGGCCCAGGCCACACTTGACGCGGTCATGATTGTGCCCGGGGCCTGCTCGGCTTGGCGGACCCGCGCGGTGACCGATGAATTGCCCGGTCTCGGTGGCTTCCCGCTCAATACCCTGGCCGAAGACGCCGATCTGGGCATGATACTGCGGTGGCGCGGGTACAGAATCGTCCAGGATCTAGACGCCGTTGCCTACACCGAAGTGCCCATGACGTGGAAGGCACTCAAAAAGCAGCAACTGCGGTGGACATTCGGTATCTACCAGGTACTCTACAAGCATTCCCGGATAATGGCTCGCCCCACGAGGTTCGGTCCCTTGGCGTACCTGGTGATGCCGTACGCGCTTGCCGGCACGCTCATTCCCACGATCGTTCTACCAATTAACTACCTGCTCTGCGCGGTGGCTTTGGCCACGGGTAACTGGCAGCCAGTGGTCACGGTCTTGATCATTTTTACCGGCTTGCGCGTCATGATGAGCGTAGTGGCGATGGTCATTCTTCGGGAGTGGTCATGGGATCCTGTGACGGCAGTGTTCTATAGATTCTTGAATGACCCGCTGCAAATCTACCTAGCCGTTAGGTCGATGTTTTCAGTGACGACCGGACGGGCTGTATCATGGGGCAAGGTTCCGCGCTATGGGGATGATACGGTCCGGCTGACCAGGCAGGTAGTAGTCCGGGAAGAGTTGCCGGAGCAGGTTTGTGTTTGACGCCGGCAGAAATTTTCCAATCGGGCGGCCGACCGTCCTTGTGCTTACTGTCGTCAGCATAATTCTGATCCTGGGCATATCCTTGCGCCCAGCACCTGACGTGAGCCCGGCTATCAAGCGGCCGGCCTCGTGCCCGGCGACATCGTTGGCCAGCAGCAATGGCGCCTGGGTTGTTCCCTGGTTGGACGATCCACAGCTGCCTGATTTAGTACCTGCCCAGGCCAAGCGGCTCGGCCTGCTAGATTTTTTCTGGCTAGCGTTAGGTCCTTCGCCGGGAACTATTCTACAGAACCCCATCGATTCACAGGCTCGGACTCTTGATGCCGCACTGGCCGCCGCTTATGCTGGCAATCCCTGCGGATTGCGTTTCGTCACCATCGTGGATAACTTCAACGGCGATGCCGATCCCAGGTCCGCTAAGGGCTGGTTAGCCCAGATCCTGCTCGATCCCAAGGCCCGGCAACAACACGTGCAAGCCCTCGCCGCGGAGATGGCCCGTCACCCGCTGGCCGACGGCTTGACCGTCGATTATGAATTCAAACTGCCCACCGCGGAGGACTTACCCTTGTATGCCAAGGCGGGCCACCTGGAGCAGCTGCTGCCAGATCATCCTGATCAACTCGTGGACCGCATTACCGCGGGATACTCGGCCTTGATGCACGATTTAGCTTTGGCGATGCACCACCAGCAGCGCCAGCTGCGGGTAGCTACTCTGGCGCGCGACCGCAGCCAGGTCAGTTTTGACAACTTGCCGGCTTTTATCGCGGATTACAATGCTTTGAGTCAGAGTGCCGATCAGGTCATCCTGATGGCATATGACTACCACTGGTCTAGCGGCGATCCGGGTCCGATTGCGCCAATGGATTGGATCCGCAAGGTATGGAGCTATGCGCAGACACATAACCCTGCACCGGGACGGCTGGCGGTTGCCTTGCCAGCCTACGCATACAACTGGCCCGTTGACGGCTCTGGCACAACGGTGCACGACGCCGCGGACCTGACGCCTACTCAGGTAGCCGCGGCTCACTGGCCAAAGATCGGCAACCAGGACGGTGAAACGCACTACACCTACCGGGATGAGCAGGGCGGCGTGCACCAGGTCTGGGACGCGGCATCAGGATTGGCCACCAAGGCAGCTTCAATCCGTCAGTTGTGTGGCTGTTCTGTCATGGCCTGGAAAGTAGGCAACGCTGACCTGGCCGGGTCAGATCTCGTAGTCGCCGCTCTCGGGTGAATAGCAACACTACTTAGCACCACAACGCCCGGATCACCGCCGATCTCGGCCGTGCTGGTGACGGTGTCGGTCAACATATCGATCACCGACAACGCCTTGTCTGGTAGGCGGCTCGGTGCGCACGTCGAACCGCCATTGTTATGGCGCTGGGACCGTCACGGTCAATACCAGCGCGGATCAAGCACCGAAAACGGAAACGAAGTCGACGGCGTCGAGCGCTGCGTGCGCAGTATGGCCGCCTCGCACCACCCGGCTCTGCATGTGGATGACGCCAGTACCGACGGCACCTCCCGGTGTCGGACCGGCTGGCCCGCGATCTGCGGTTGCAAGTCATCGACCTGCCCGACAACGTGGGCAAAAAGCGCGCGCTGGTCGAGGCGTTTCGCACAGCAATCAGTCCCGACGCCGTCCAACAGGCGCATTACCGGCACCCTTTACTGGCGCCGCGTCATCTTTCCGGGGGCACTGTTCGGGCATGTGGGCCATCGCCTACCGCGTGCAAAACCCTGGTTGCCTCAGGCAGCGCTACCGGCCGCTGATGAGCATCGCGTCGTTGTTGCTGCTGTCCTACCGCGCGGTAACCCTGCTCGGCCCGGCGGCAATCCGATCCAGGTCCGATTGGCTACTGGCCGCGGCTGGCGGGATCGACTTTGGCCCAACGGAGCAGGTCGGTAATGGTGTATGTGCCGGAGATCCGGCTGGGCAGCGACGGCCGGAAACCGGTGTTGAGGTACGAGGAAGGGTCAAGCTGCAGCAGCCCAATGATCGTCTCCGCGACGATCCGGCCCCCTACCGGACCCAAATGCGTGCCGCCCGCGAACACGCTGGCCTCGCGCAGCACGTAGTACCACAGCGGGGTGCTGGCATCCAGGCCTAGATTGTATTTGCGCAGTTCAGGGAAGTGATCCGAGCCGAGCACGGGCAGACCCATCGTGGCGGCGATGCGCTGACCGGAAGGCATCGACCAAGTTAGATGTCGCAGCAAAGTGCGCTGGGGCAGCGCGGTCGGCGCGTCGTGGCTGGGGATCGCACCCAGCGGCAGGCGGAACAGCGGCGAGGAGATGTTGGTGTCGATCAGCTTGTTCGGCCGGACCTGCTTAGTTTGATCGCCGCCGAAGTCGAAGAACGTCTGCCAGCCGATGAACCGCCGCCGCGCCCGTGCGCCGCCGCGCAGATCGACCGGGTCGGCCTGGCGCTCGCCAGCGGGGTCGAAGATGAACCCGACAAACGCCGGCGCCCCGGTCGCGGGGTTGCCGCCGGGATCGCCGTGCAGATTCGCCCGGTAGGACGGCCGCACGATGCTGTGCCCGAACCGGTAGGCGCCGGTCTGGAACTCCACCGGCATGCTCGGGTTAGCGAATTTGTACCAGCGCCGGCCGTTGCGCAGGATGTCGTCCACCAGCGGGCGCCCGACGATCTGCGGCAGGAACTCGTTCACCACGATCCACTGCCAGTGCAGCGTGATCGTGCGCCGGCTATCGGCGAACGGGTCACCGGGCCGTCGGTTGGCCCGGTGCGCATCCACGGTCCGGTTATGGGCCAGCAGGAATGCCGCATGCAGGCCACCGATAATCATATTTTCGTCATTGCGCGGATCGGCGATGATTGCGGTCATATCCCGATTGCGGGGCAGATCCTCAAACAGCCCCCCGCTTTCCACCCGAAGCTTGGCCCGGTCGCCTGCTTCATACAGGTGCGGGCTGACCGCCGGCCCGCCGCCGTAGATCGAGTCGAGATCGAATGTGGGAACCCGGGTGTTCGGCGTCTGAGCGGGCTCGGCCACCACGCCCAGCCGTGAAGTGTTGTCGAAGGTGATGTCGTGGTCCAGGAATTGCCCTAGAAAAGTCGTACCCGCGGTCATGTTGCGGACGTCCTGGTCGGGATTCCGTGGGCTGAGCTCCGGATTGGTGATCAGCCGGACCGGGCCCTGGTTCAGCGGGTCTCGGGCGTCCAGGAGCCCTCCAGGCTTGCCGATGTCGAGCATCGCATCGCGGACCGCGGGGGATCGGGGATCGGCGAAAGCGGGAAGCTGGAACATCCGACTGAATCGGGAATCCGGGGCCGACCTGGGAACCGGACCCTCCGCTTTCTCGGCGCGGGCTTCCACGTGGTTCAATGTCATCGCACCGGCCGCACCAATACCGATTCCGGCAAGGAATCGACGTCTGCCGATTCCGCGCCGACCTACCAATTCATTGCTCGACCTGACCATTGAAGTCTCCGGGGTGGTTGCAGCGACAATGCGCCCGCGCCAACGCAGTAGGCAACACAGGGGGAACACAACAGCAGAAAATGGAGCAACGTTTTGCGACGCTAGCCCCAGTTAGGTGATCTAGCGGCGATCCCGGTTGACCTCATAGTGAACCCCCAGTAGGTGTCGGCTTGGCGATAAGCATATCGCCGGCACGGACAGTAACGTTTCATCACGCACAGCGCAGGTCGGCCAGCGGGGATCACCCCAGGGCATCGAGGCACTGCTCGCCGCGCAGGTCGGATGAGTCACTGCGCGGCTGGCCGATCGACGACCCACCGAGGATGTTGTCCTGCGCGAAGTATGCGACCGCCCGCTTGAGCAGCTGGTTTTCCCTGTGCAGCCGCCGGTTGTCCCTGCGCAGCCGCGCAAGCTCCCGTTTCTCCACACTCGTCAGGCGGGAGTCGCTGCCATTGTCGTCGATATCGGCCTGCAGAATCCACCGATGCAGGCACGACTCACTGATCTGCAACCGCTGGGCCAGCCGGGCAATCGGTTGATCTCCGCGACGAGCTAGCTCCACAGCTCGCTGGCGAAACTCAGCTGGATGAGGCGCGGGCACGATCACGCCGTTTCTCTCCGCAGTGGACCTGGTCGGTGCCGCGATGCGGGTCGCGAACCCCATCCTCTTCGTTGACCTGCCCGCCCGCTCGGACGCCCAGTATTCGGCGTCGAACCGGGTCACCGAGACAGTCGAACGCAACCACGCATCGACTGTCGCACCCTCCGCCTGTTCAGTCAACCCCGCATCTGCGGATATTTATCCGAACTTCTCCCGCTAAAGCGAAGTCAGCCCCGGAGATCCTCCGCAGAGACCCTCGACCCCTGCCTCGCCGGTGATCAAGGACTTACGGATGCATGTGCACCGTCAGCGAGCCCCTCCGGGGTCTCATGGATGCATATGCACCTTGGGTCGCCGATCACCCAGCCCATTCGATGGGCACGTCGTAGCGGCGCAGCAATGGATCTGCGGTAAGTAACGTCAGGCTGTCACACTGCGCTTGGGCGACGAGCATCCGGCCGAACGGGTCGCGATGATGAACGGGTAAATCGGCGACGCGCAATACGTGGGTATGCGAGACCGGTAGCGTCACAACACCGCTGCGGCGCATCCGGTCCGGCACGTACTGGGCAGGTGGAAGCGGCAGCAGCAGCTTGCCAAGGCCATATTTGATCGCCATCTCCCAGGAACTCGCCGCCGACAGAAGAAGCTCGTGCGCGCTGTCCCCGATGAGTACAAGGGCGCGATCACCAGACAGCGTCGTCTTCGCCTCGTGGACGCCGACCGTCACCATGCCGGTGGGTATGGACTAAGTCGTTAGCTAACTCCATTACGACACTGGGCGGCGGCCGACGATCATGCGGATCGGCACGCCCGGCGCAGCCGGCAGGATTTGGATGCAGTCGTAGGTCGCTGCCCGCAACATTGCGGCAGCGTCGTCGGCAAACAGCCGCCCGCTACCGAAGAGCAGGCTCACCAGGCGCAACACTGCGGGCTGCAGTCCGTCCCCCTCGCCCGCCATGGATCCGAGCACCGCCCAACCGCCGGGACGCAGTGCCGCACGTACCCGGTGCAGTCCCCGGGCTGCCACATCGGCGGGCATGAACATCACCGGCACCCACGCCAGGTCGTAGCAGTTCTCGTCGGCCAACTGCTGTACCAGGCCGGGGCGCAGCTCGATCCGATCTGCCAATCCGGCTTCGGCGACGTTTTGCCGGGCCAGCTCCAGGGCCGGGTCGTAGGGGTCGAGCCCGACGACTCGCAGGGCCGGGAACTGCTCGCACATGGCAATGGCAAGCCGCCCGACGCCCGTTCCGACGTCGAGGAAGCTGGCGGTGGGGGCCTTCAAGGCCTCGCAAAGACCGTCCAGAGCGGGGAAGAGCCGCTCAACCCAGATCGGGACCGACTCCACCGACCGCACGCCCCACGCCTGGAGCAGGTCTGGATCCGCGTAGCGCCACCCGTGCGCGGCCGCGCCGCCAGCGCGAAATCGCGACGCGAGCTCAGCCGCCATCAACGGGGTGGCACGCAGGTCGGCGCGGAGAAACTCCTGTGGCGCGCCGCCGGTGTAGGCCGACATGCCGGGGGAGCAGACGAAGGCTTCTCCAGCGACCTGGACGAGGCCAAGCGCCGCCAGCACGTCGAGGACGGCCTCGATCAGCGCGGCGGACGCTCCGGTCCGGGTGCTGAGCTGGGCCGGCGTCTGCGGGGTGGCGAGCTCGTCGAGGATGCCACCTTCGACGGCGCCGGCCAGCGCGGAGAAGGCCCACACCGCCAAACCCAGCTCCAGGATCCGCTGGCGCTCCTGGGCGCCCGGCAACACTGACGTTTCCATCACCAAGCACCCGCGCCGAGCCCGTGCTGTTCTAGCATGCCGCGTAGCTGTGCCAGGGCTCGCGCGCGGGTGGGTCCCACCCCACCGACGGGGATGCCGGTGATGCGGGCTACTTCGGCGTAGTCACGGCGCTGCTCGGTGAACAGCGCCCGCAGCAGAGACTGCCGGCGGGGCGGCAGATCGTTGACGAAGTTCCATAGGGTCCGTGTGACATCGGCGTCGAGCGCGAGTTGCTCGGGCCCTGGGCATGGATCGACCACCGTGTCGGCCGGCACCGGGACATGGTCCGGGTTGGGTCTGGTCTGACGCAAGATCTGCAGGCAGGCACGGCGGGCGGTGGTGATCAACCAGCCGCCCAGCCGCTCCGGATGCCGGATCTGGTGGGCGTGAGCGGCCAGCTGCAACCAGGTCGTCTGCACCGCGTCATGCGCATCGGCGTCCTGGAGCCGGAACGAACGCACCGTCGCGGACACGACCTCGCCGTAGCGATGCAGGATTTCCTGCCATGCCGCCGCCTCCCCTTCTGCTACCCCCATCAGCAGTGCAGGTGGATCGCTGACGATCATGGTAGTCATGGAAATCACCGCCCCTCTCGCATCGCCGCGGGTTTGTTCGCTACGCAGGTGCTGGCACAGGCATCGCACCCAGCTGTTCGAGCAGCTCCACCCGATCGAAGATCAGTTTCAGCGAGACGATCAGACCGCCATCGACCTCGTAGTGATCCAGGTACGGGAGATTGACGCGTTTGCCGGTGGCAGGGATGTCTCCGCCGGGAGTGTGCAACGTGCCGTTGTGTGTGCCCTCAGACCTGGCATCCCGCAGGACGGTCGAACCGTCTTCAACGAGACGGTTGGTGATCAGCTTGAGATCGGGGAATGCCTCCCAGAGCGCCGAGCAGTAAGCGATCATCTGATCGGGTCCTCGGAACAAACCGCCAGGAGCCACCAACTCAACATCAGGATCCAACAATGCCCGGAGCTTTTCGGCATCCTGAGCGTTGAACGCCGCAATCTTTGCGTGCACCACATCCGCTGCCTGTCCCATTGGTGGGCTCCTTTCGAGTGCAGACAGTGCGAAATTGTCTGGGCCCACCAGGCCGGCCGCTGTCAGCTACTTGACATCGGCCATGTCGCATCACCGACATCACCTCCGTCCCCCGCGTGTCGCGCCCTCATGCCCCGTGTGTCGCGCGCTGATGCATGCGGGTGTCACCGTTGCTCAGGTAGCGACACTGTCGGGGCGTCGAAGGCGCTGCGGGGCACAATCCGCTCGACGGCGTAGATCGTCACTAAGCGATCCGTTCCCTGGACACGGGCACGGTAGGAGCCGTTTCCAGGACCGGCCGGAACCCGCACACTGATCGCCGGCCTGGCCGTCGGTTGAAGCAAGCCGGCCCCCGACGCTGCGCTCCTGACGGCCAGCCGGGACAGGTCAGGTCTGCCACTCGACGCGGGCGCTGGGGTTGGGCTGATAGGAGCAGAAGTAGCCGGTTCGCACCGTCGTCGTCAGGTGCGCGCCTAGCGCTGGATGCGCCTGCTCGATCCGCTTAAGGCAGGCTCGCAGCGCCTTGCCGACATTCTCTCGGGCTCGCCGCGGCGGCGCGGTGGTCCCCGCCAGGTCGAGGACATGAAACTGTTGACCAGGAGCGGCCAGCAATCTCCGCAGGTACTGCAGGCCCTTGCTGTCCTTGAGGCGAATGACGACCCGCTGGAAGACGATGGTCCAGTATTCGCCTTCACGGCAGAACACGGCCGCAGAGTCGACCAACGGGTTGAGCTCCGCCCGCGCCGCGATCACCTCGTCGTAGAGCTGGTTCATGCCCAGCTGCTGGGCCGTGGCCAGTGCCTCCGCCAGCAGCTGCCGGGCTCGCTGACGGTCCAGGGTGGCGCCGCGGCGGGCCAGCATGGCGCCGTAGGCGCCCTGGGCCAGAGCCAGGAAAGGCCGGGCACCGATCCGCTGCGCGGCCTCCAATGCCACCTCGAAGTGGCGGGCGGCGGCATCGAAACGGGACAAGGCCGCCGCGAGCAACCCGAGGTAGTAGGCGATGTGTCCCTGGGGGGCAACTGCATCGCGCCCGGCCAACGGCCAGCGGTGTTCATACGGGCGTATGAGGTCATACAGGACCGCTGCCTCGGCCGGCGCTTCGGCGTACGCGGCCAGCGGCGCGATCGCGGTACCAGCGATGATCAGCCAGAACGGCGAAGGGATCCGGTCTCGGACCCGCCACACCAGGGGAAAGGCTTCTTTGACGCCGGCTCGGTCTCCCGCCACGCAGCGGAAGGCCAGGTTGATCACCCTGGCGAGATCAGATGGGTGTTCGCGCCCCGCGGGTTCGAAATATGCGGAGGCCTCGTCGGGTCGGCCCTGCAACACCCGCAACACCGCCATCTGGACGTGGTGCGAGATTCGCACGTTGACGTCACCGACCTGCTCGCCGAGCGCCAGTGAGCGCTGCGCAAGGGATTCGGCGTCAGTGAACTCGCCTCGCAACATCGCCTGCGTCGCCCGGAACATGAACGCATGCGCGATGAACTGCGGGTAGCCGACGCGCCGGGCCAGCTGTTCGTGCGCGTCGATCTCACGATCGGCGCCCGGTATGTCGCCTATCTCGAAGAGGTCTGATATCAGCCAGACTCGTCCGGTGATCTCCAGCGTGAGGTCGCCGGCCCGTTGCGCGAGCTCGACGATCTCTGCCGACAACGCGATGCGCTCCTCGACATTGTCCGGGCCCCATACCGCCAGATGACGGGCGTGCAGGGCATAGGCCAGCGTCAGATCGTCACCCAGGCGGCGGGCCAACTCCACCGCCGCGCTGCTCAACGAGTCCCGGCGAGACGATGAGTCGAACGGCGACAGGTACAGGGACGTGGCCAGCCGGGCCAGCACGCGGACCTTGACCAGCGTCTCCTCCTCACCCAGCACGGCCAGGGCCTCGTCGAGGATCTCGACCTTGACCGGGTCATAGGACCACGCCTCCACGTAGGCGCCGCCGTAGCCGACCTCGCCTACCCGCAGCGCCGCCTCAGCCAACCGATGCGGATCCCGGAAATGGCGAGCCAGAAAGGTCGCAGACTGGAACGTCGCGGTCGCTTCCGAGACGTGCCCGGCCCACCACTGGGCATCGCCCAGCGCCAGCAGCAACTCGAAGCGTTTGACCGCGCCGGCCGGGTCGATTGCCGCCGCCCGTTCCAGGGCTGCCCGTAGGTTGGGCAGTTCGGTGGCCAGCCGCCGCAGCACCGGGTCATCTCGCCCCGCACGCAGCACTGCCGGTTCGGCCCGCTCGGCCAACCCGACGTAGTAAGCCAGGTGGCGCTCGCTCACCACTCGCGGTTCGTCAGAGTCGGCCAGCCTGGCGGCGGCATACTGGCGGACCGTCTCCAGCAGCCCGTAGCGCAGCTCGCCGTCATCTTCTGTAGTAGTCACCAGAGACTGCTCGACCAGCCCAGTCAACAGATCCAGCACGGCATAACGGGCGATGCCCTCGCCGGCGCACACCTGCTCTGCGGCGTCCAACGTCCACCCGCCGGTGAACACCGACAACCTCCGCAGCAGCATCCGCTCACCCTCGCTGAGCAGCTCGTAGCTCCAGTCGATGGAAGCGTGCAGGGTTCGCTGGCGCGGCGCCGTCGAGCGGCTACCGCCGGCGAGCAACGGAAACCGGTCACCCAAGCGGTAAGCGATCTGTGCAGGCGCCATCACCCGCACCCGCGCAGCGGCCAGCTCGATGGCCAACGGGATACCGTCAAGCTCCTGGCAGATCTGCGTGATCGCCGACGCATTGGCCTCGGTGATCTGAAAATGGGGGCGCACCTGCCGAGCCCGGTCGAGAAACAGGCGCACTGCGTCAGAGTGTCGCAGCACCTCGACCGGTTCCCGGTAGGCATCACCGGGCAGCGACATCGACGGCACCCGCCACGCGGTTTCCCCCGGCACGCCCAGCGGCGCCCGGCTGGTGGCCAGTACCGTCAACGACGGGCACGCGCGCAGCAGCGCATCGGCAAGCTGCGCGCAGGCGCGCAGCACGTGCTCACAGTTGTCGAGGACAAGCAGCGCGCGGCGGGCCCGCAGGTAGGCGATCAACGTTCCTAGCGGCCCCTGGCCGGGCAGCTCCCGCACGCCGATGGCGGCGATCACCGCGGCCGGCACGAGGGTAGCGCTGTCCAGCCGGGCGAGCTCGACCCACCACACCCCGTCGAGCTGACCGCCCATCGCGATGGCCGCCGCCTGCAGCGCCAGGCGGGTCTTGCCGCACCCACCCGTGCCGGTCAGCGTCAGCAACCGCACCTGCCCAAGCAGCTCGCTGACTTCCACCAGCTCCGTGGACCGACCGATGAAGGTAGTCAGCTCCGCCGGCAGGTTGTTGGCCAGGGCGCCCAGCGACCGCAGCGGCGGGAACTTGTCCGGCAGGTCGGCGTGCACCAGGCCGAACACGTGCTCTGGTTGGCCCAGATCCCGCAGCCGGTGCACGCCCAAATCGGCCAGCTCGGCGCCCTCCGGCAGGTCCTCGAGAACAAGATCCCGAGTCGTCTTCGACAGCACGACCTGGCCACCGTGCGCCACAGCTCGCAGCCGGGCGCAGCGGTTGACCGCAGGTCCGAAGTAGTTGACTGCGTCGCGCAGCTGCGCCTGCGCGGTGTGCAGCGCGATACGTAGCTTCAACGACGCGCCCTCCGGCCAGCACTCGGCGGCGAAGGCGCGCTGGATGTCCAGCGCGGCGGCTAGCGCGTCGCCGGCATAGCCGAACGCAGCTACGGTGCTATCGCCCTCACCCTGTTCCTGTGGCCGCACTCCGTTGTGCAACGTGACCGCCGCGTCCAGGAGCTGGTAATGGCGTCGGATTGCCGCACCCATCGCCTCCGGCGCGGATTCCCACAGAAACGTCGAGTTCTCCACGTCGGTCAGCAGAAACGTCACTGTGCCAACTGGCAGCTGCACCGCCAGTTGCTCGATACCGTGGTGGTCCATCGGGGATTGCGCCCAACTTTGCCGGTAGCGACGCGAAAGAGGCTACCGGAGTTGTCCTTGCGAGCCTTATCCATTTAACGGCCGAAACCGCCCCCTAACCGTCCCGAAACCGGACATGGGAGTGATCCCCAGCGATTAGTACAAATTTCGCGGCGGGTGGCGGTACGCCCTACTTGACTGTCGTGAACTCCGGGCGGAGGCTGAGGCCCCGTGGAGGGCGAGCGGGCCGGCCAACGCCGGGGCAGCCGATGAAAGCCGAGCAAGTGGCAACCTTGCTGGCAAGGACATCGCTGTTCGCCGGCCTCGACGAATCCGAACTTCTCGCCCTCGCCGCCTACGCACGTCGACGCACTTACCAGAAGGGGGAGCACATATTCCACCAGGGTGACGCTGGAGATGCGGTGTTCGTCCTGGCAGAGGGCAGAGTCAAGGTCATCTTTGCGTCAGCGGAAGGCGACGAGATGATCCTCGCGACGCTACGGCCACCCGACGTCTTCGGAGAGCTCGCGCTCATCGACGGAGGTCCGCGTTCGGCGTCGATCCAGACTCTCGAGCCGACGGCTGTGCTGACGCTGTCCCGCACGACGCTGCTGGACCTGATGGCCCGCCATCCTGCGGTCACCGACCTTGTCCTGCGCTCGCTGGGCCGGCTCGTGCGCCGCATGATGGCGCAGGCCGGCGACCTCGTATTTTTGGACCTGCACGGCAGAGTCGCCAAGCTCTTGCTCAGCCTGATCGAGGGCCCCGCCGGCCACTCGGGAGAGTTCTCGTCGCTCGAGCTCAAGCTGACCCAGTCCGACCTCGCTGCCATGGTCGGTGGCTCGCGCCAAAGTGTGAACCAGATCCTGCACAACTTCGAGCGCCGAGGCTACCTACGCCTGAAGGGACAGGGACTGATCGTGCATGATCTCGAAGGGCTGCGCCGGCGCGCCGGTTCTTGATCACCGGATGAAAGGACTTTGCAATTCGCCTGCAAACGCCATCACCTTGGTCCTCGGCAACCCCCGAGAGTGGGTACCACCAGCGGGTTCTTGCGCATGGCTGCGTTCGTTGGTTCCATGGAGCAGCGTGAGAAACGTAGATCGTGCGTGCACTTCGAACGGCGAGTGGCGGTTGCATAGTCAATGGTGACGACTGAGGACGCCCGCTGGCTTGCGAGCTACCTCCGAAAGATGGTATCCGCCCGGCCAGCGGCCTGGGCTGGCACTGACCTGACGTTGTCGCAGCTGATCGCCCTGCACATCATCAGCGCAAGGGCTCCCATGACGTTGCTGTCTCTGTCTGAGGCATTAGGCACCAGACCACCGGCTACCTGCGCGATGGTCGATCGGCTCGCCCGCGCTGGGTTGGTGCGCCGCACGCCGGACCCCGACGACCTGCGCCGCGTCCTGCTGGCCGTGACCAGCAAGACCGCGCACATGATCGGCAAGATCGACGTAGACACCGCCCGCCGCTTGCAGTCTGTGCTGACCATCATGGGCTCGGCAGCCCAGCGCGTGCTCACCGAGGTCCTCAAAGACACCGCGCGACGCCTGGCCCGTTAGCCGCGCGCCTGATTCGGGGCGCCGATACGGCACTATCGGGGAGTGAACGCAGCACCGCATGCCGCCTCCGTCCCTGACGCATTGTTCGACGACCCGGAGGTAGAGGCCCGCTGGCGGGCCCGGTTCACCGCACCGCGGGTCAGCCTGCCGCAATGGGCCCGCGACGCCCCCGATCGTTGCCTGTACACCTCCAACGCGTCGGGCACCTGGGAGGTCTACGCCTGGGACCGGCACACCGGAACCCACCGGCAGGTCACTGACCGGCCGCACGGCACGCACTCCGCTACCGTGACACCCGACGGTGAGCACGTGTGGTGGTTCGCCGACACCGACGGCGACGAGTTCGGTAGCTGGGTGACCGAGCCCTTTGCCGGGCGAGGTAAGGATCAGCCGCCTCTGCTAGCGGTACCAGGCACCGAACAGGGCTACCCGGCAGGAGTGGATCTGGGCCGGCACACCGCAGCGGTCGGTTCCTCCACCGACGACGGAACCACGGTATGGATCTGCCGCGGCAGCGACACCCGGGTCGTCTACCGCAGCGAACATGACGCGGGGGTGGGAGCACTGTCCCGCGACGAGCAGCTGCTCGCCATCATGCACTCCGAGCACGGCGACTCCCGGCATCCCGCGGTCCGGGTCCTCGGCATCGCCGCCGAGGCGAGCACCGACGCAATCCCGAAGGCGGTCGCCGAGAAGTGGGACGGCCCCGGCAAGGGACTGGAGGTCCTCGGCTTCGCCCCGGTGGACGGTGACACCAGACTGCTACTGGCCCACGAACGGCGTGGTCGCCAGGAGCTGCTGATCTGGGACATCGCTACGGACACCGAAACCGAGCTCGCGCTGGAGCTTCCCGGCGAGCTCACCGCCGACTGGTATCCCGACGGCACGGCGTTGCTCGTCGAGCATCAGCACGCGGCCCGGTCCACGCTGCACCGCTACGAACTGGCGTCCGGGCAGCTGCGCGCGCTGGACATCCCCAGTGGCACGGTCGGCGGTGCCGCGGTGCGCCCTGACGGCACCGTCGAGTACGCCTGGTCGTGCGCTGCCGAGCCGCCCGCGATCAGGGCGTTGTACCCCGACGGCACCGACCATGCGCTGCTGGCGCCGCAGGGCGAGCCGGCGCCCAGCTCACAACCGCTCACCGACCATTTCGTGCCCATCCGGCACGGCCCGGCACCCGGCACAGTGCACGCCCTGGTGGCCAGGCCACCGGATAGCCCCGCGCACCGCGCCCTTCCGACAGTGTTCATGCTGCATGGCGGGCCGCACGCGGCCGACGAGGATCGCTTTTCGGCCAGCCGGGCGCTGTGGCTGGACGCGGGCTTCGCCGTGGTGCACGTCAACTACCGCGGCTCGACCGGCTACGGCTCAGTTTGGCGAGACGCGATCGAAGGTCGACCCGGGTTGTGTGAACTGGAAGACGTCGCCGCGGTGCACGAGTGGGCAATCTCTAGCGGGCTCGCCGACCCGGCGCGGTGTGTGGTGGAGGGCTGGTCCTGGGGAGGCTATTTGACCCTGCTCGCGCTGGGCACCCAGCCGCAACGATGGGCGGCCGGGGTGGCCGGGGTGCCGGTGGGTGATTTCGTCGCCGCCTACGCCGACGAGATGGAGCCGCTGCGGGCCTTCGACCGCGCACTGTTCGGTGGCGCGCCCGACGAACTGCCCGATCTGTACGCCAGATCGTCGCCGATCAGCTACGTCAAGCAGCTGCGCGCTCCGGTTCTGGTGCTGGCGGGGGAGAATGATCCACGCTGCCCGATCCGCCAGATCGACAACTACCTCGATCGGCTGGCCGAACTGGGCAAACCCTACCGGTGCTACCGATACGACGCCGGGCACGGATCGCTGGTGGTCGCAGAGAACCTGCGGCATGCCGCCATCGAAGTCGCCTTCGTTCGCGAGGTACTAAGGACGGTTTGACTTTACCCTTGGTCAATATGGCGGTAATGCCCACAGAGCAGGCTGGACCAGGAGGTGATGACTGTGACCCTATGGCGGCTGCACGTCGATGTGGCCGATCAGCCGGGCCAGCTGGGCGCGCTCGCCGCCGCGATCGGCGGTTGCGGGGCGAACATCGTCTCGCTGCATGTCGTCGGTGAGCCGGCCCAAGATGGTGCGGTGACCGACGAGCTACTCGTGCGGGTGCCGCCGCAGCTGCCGGTGCCGCAGTTGGTGGAAGCGGTCGAGGCCGCCGGGTTCTGCGTCACTGTGGTGGTGCAAGCCGATGCGCAGGCGCTGGCCGATCCGGTGAGCACCGCGCTGGCACTGGCGCACTGTGTGGCCGTCGACCCAGGTAGCGGCGCGCGGGCGGTGGCCGCCCTGCTGCGCGCTGAGCTGGCCGGACCACAGGAGTCACCAGCCGCGCATCAGGCCGCGCATCAGGTCGAGGTCGGCACCGGTGCGACCCGGGTACGGTTAGGCCGCGGCTGGCCGTTCACCGCTACCGAGATCTCCCAGGCCGCCGCACTGCTCGAGCTGGCTAGTAGCTCCGACGGGCGGAGACTGCCCCCCACCCGGGTCAGCGTGCAGCTGACCGACGGCGCGCAGGTCCTGCTGCGGGCCGCGACCGCCGCCGATGCACCGCTGGTCGCCGCGCTGCACGCGCGCTGCTCACCGCAGACCCGGTCGCTGCGTTCGCTGCCCACCAGGCCGGTGTTGAGTGCTGCCGTACTGCGCCAGCTCATCGGCGCGGACGGCACCACCAGCCTGGTGGCGGTGATCCCCGATGGTGGGGCCGCGATCGGGTTGGCGAATCTGATCCCCGCCGGATCCGGCGCCGCTGAGATCGCGCTGCTGGTGGAGGACGCCTGGCAGGGCCGCGGGCTGGGCACCGCGCTGGTGCGCCGGATGGCCGAGATCGCGGCCGATCAGGGCCTCGTCGAGCTGACGAGCCGCGCCCGGCCGGACGACCTCGGCGTCACGCAGCTGCTCCGCCGCGCGG
>DATELN010000212.1:0-23161 GCA_035276605.1 Pseudonocardiaceae bacterium
GCAGCTGCTCAGTGGCCCGGCGGGCCGCCGTCGCGGCCATACCCAGCACAAAGCCCGTCCCGATCAGCAGCAACGCATCGCAGGCCAGGTCGGTGGTGAAGGCACCGCGCAGCCAGATTTCCATCCCGGCGACGATGACGCCGACCAGTGCCCCCGCAAGCTTTCCGGCATGCACCGCGGCGGCGACCACCGGCCCACATGCCCACACCGTGGGCAGCAGCGGGGCGCGCTGGGTGACTTCGGTGAGTTGCTGCGGTGACAGCACTGCTAACGAGCAACCCATCAGCGCCACGGTGACCAGCAGGTCGAGTCCGACGACGTAGCTGCGGCGGGTGGCGTCATAGCTGTAGGCCAGGCAGGTCAGAACGGTCCACACCACGATCCCGACCAGCGCAGCCCAGCCCAGATCCGGCCGGTCGAAGCCGCCGTGGTGCACGATGATCGCCGCGACGGCGAAGCCCGCCGTGATGATCCGTAGCACCACCACGCCGCGCCACAGCGGGGTCATGATGTCGGTGGCGGCCGGCATGGCAGCGGATCATGCCAGCTACCGGGCACGCCACCGCGACACACTGGGCACGAGGGCGCGACACGCGGGGCATGGGGGCGCGACACGCCGGAAAGCGGAGGGTCAGAAGACGCTGCGGCCGTACATCTCGCCGAGGGGGTCGGCGATCAGCTCTACGCGGGCTCCATCGGGGTCGCGGAAGTAGATGGAGGTGCCGCTTTCCAGGAGGTAGTCGATGCCCTGGGCATCCATCTTGTCGCGGATCTCCTGCCAGCGCGCCGGCTCCATCGATATGGCCAGGTGATGCAGGCCACCGAACACCTCCGCATACGGCCCGACGTCCACCCCGGGCAGATCGAAGAACGCGATGGTGTTGCCGTTGCCGACGTCGAAGAAGAAATGCGTGGATCCGGGCAGGTCCCGGTTCTCAAACATGTCGATCAGCGGAAAACCCAGCATTCCCTGGTAGAACTCCACGGTCCGGCGGACGTCGGAGGAGATCAGCGCGGTGTGGTGAATACCCCGCGCGGTGCTGGTTGGCCGGTCGGCCTTGGCCGGCATCAGCTCGGCCCGGATGTCATCGCGCTGCCGGGTCAGCTCGGCGCGCTGCGCCTCGGTCACGGTCACAACATCAAGCATGCTCCGGCGTCGCCGCGACGGCCAGCTTGAAGCGGGCGAACTCGGCGACCATGGCGTCCAACGACCAGTGCGCGTTGAGCCCACTGGGGTTGGGCAGCGCCCACACCAGCACCGGGCCCCAATCAGGCTGCCGGCCGATGGCTGCCCGCGGCGACGCGAAGGCCACCCGGTAGGCGGTGATGCCGACGATGCCCACTGCCGCCGGCCGCCAGCACCGCACCACCTCCCGCAGCCGCTCACCACCGGCCACCAGCTCGGCGCTGCTCAGCTCGTCAGCCCGCGCGGTGGCCCGAGCCACGATGTTGGTGATGCCCAACCCGAGCCCGGGCAGCAGGTGCTGCTCGTCGGGCCGAAACCGGCGCGGGGTGAAGCCGGCGCCATGCAGCACCGGCCAGAACCGGTTACCCGGCCGGGCAAAGTGGTGCCCCGTTGCGTCCGACACCAACCCCGGATTGATCCCACAAAACAACACCCGCAACGCCGGGTCTCCCACCCCAGGCACCAAATCTGGGATCACCCGGCGCTCCCTCCCGCAGTCTGGATGCAGACTGCCGTTTTGCAGGCCCGCTAAACGGCAGTCTGCATCCAGACTGCCGTTTAGCGGGCCAGCTAATCTGGTGGGCCAATCAAAGGGTCGACGGGGACGTCGACTGGGGGGAACGGGGAACCGGCGTCTTCACCGCCGTCGACGTCGCCGCTGGCCAGGGTGCGGAGACCGGCGTTGAGCACGGCGAGCAGCGGCACGGACAGCAGGGCGCCGGCGATCCCGGCCAGCACCGTGCCGATCGCCACGGCGAGCACCACCGCGACTCCGTTGAGCTCCACGGCGCGGCCCATCAGCAGCGGCTGCAAGACATTGCCCTCCAGTTGCTGCACCCCGATCACCACGGCGAGCACGATCAACGCCGGCACCAGACCCTTGGCCACCAGCACCAACAGCACCGCGATCACCCCGGAGACCACCGCGCCGACCACCGGGATGAACGCCGACAGGAAGATCAGCGCCGCCAGCGGCACCACCAGCGGCGCACCGACGAGCAGCAACCCGATCCCGATACACACCGCGTCGAGCACCGCCACCAGCACGGTGGCCCGGATGAACCCGACCAGCGATGCGAACCCCCGCCGGCCCGCCAGGTCGACCCGGACGCGCACCGGCCGCGGCACCGCGCCGAGCAGGAAACGCCACATCGAGCGGCCGCCGTAGAGGAAGTAGATCAACGTGAACAGCACCAGCGCAGCGCCGGTGAAGTACTGCCCGACGGTGAACGCGGTGGACAGCGCACCTGACGTGATCGTAGCCCGGTTGGCCGCGAACCATTGCCGCAGCGAGTCCACCGGGTTCTGCAGGTTCACCGACGGCAGGCCGAAGGGAGGGTGCTGCAGCCACATCCGGATGGTGTCCACGCTGTTGACGACCTGCGCCTGTAGGTCGGGCAACCCGCTGACGAATGCCTGGATCACGAAGACGAGCAACACACCGATCAGCGCCAGGCCGCCGACTAGAACCACCAGGGTGGCCAACCCGCGAGGCATCCGGTGCTCGGTCAACCAGTCCACCACCGGGCCCAGCAGGGCGGTGAGCAGCAACGCCACCGCCACCGGGATGATCACCACCCGCAACGCGATCACCACGTAGCCCAGCACGACGAGCATGCCGGAGACCACCAGCAGGCGCCACGACAGCGCAGCCGCTACCCGCAACGGGTAAGGCACCACGGCCTCCGCATCACGGCTGGCCGTGCTGGGCACCGGGCTGGTGTTCACGCCGCCACGCTATCCGCTCGGCCACAACAGTTCCGGGGGCACGCCGGGCTGGTAAAAACGTTCGCATGGATAACGACTTGGCTTAGCGCAACGACGGTATTTGCGAGGGGACGGCGAGAGGCACACTTCAATGGGCTCACCGTCCGGCAGTCGGCGAAATCTCATGATGGTCGCGGCCTGCTTGATGATCTTCAACGCGGTATCGTGCAGCCTGTCTTCGGGTACGCAGTTCGCCAGCATCCACGTCGACGAACGGACCATTTTAGGCCACTGGAACATTCTTGATATGCCGGCGCAAGCTCGGGTCAATGCGATTCACGCCGCATTGTTACCCACCGGCAAGGTGCTGGTCATCGCAGGATCCGGAAACAGTCCCCGCAACTTCGCAGCCGGCAGCTTCACGAGCCTGCTCTGGGACCCGCAGACCGGCTCCTTCACGCTCGTCCCGACGCCCGATGACCTGTTCTGCGGCGGTCACACGTTAATGCCCGACGGAAAGCTGCTGGTCGCCGGCGGTACCCAAAGCTACGGGGTGAACGGGCAACCGGGCCATGGGGCGTCCTACTCCTACCAGTTCGACCCGCAGGCGCAGCGTTATGAACGGGTCGCGGATATGCATCACGGGCGCTGGTATCCGACCCTGGTCGGCCTGGTCGACGGGGATGCGCTCGCGGTCTCCGGAACCGACGAGCAAGGGCGACCTCTCGATGGGCACAATGAGCTGTACCGCCGAGACACCGAGCGCTGGATCGAGCTGCCCGAACTCAACCGGTATTTCCCCACCTACCCGGCGCTTTTCTTGCTGGCCGACGGGCGGTTGTTCTACTCCGGTTCCAACGCCGGGTACGGCCGCAACGACGGTGCTGGGCAGGTACCCGGCATCTGGAACCTGACCGACAACTCATTCGCCTCAGTCGACGGGCTACGCGAGGCGCAGTTGACCGAAACGAGCGCCTCGGTGCTGTTACCGCCCGCGCAGGACCAGCGGGTCATGGTGCTCGGCGGTGGCGGAATTGACGACTCCGCGGAATCGACCGCCCGCACGGACATCGTCGATCTGCGCAGCCCGCAGCCCCATTTCATGCCCGGCGCCGACCTGGCGGAACCCACCCGCTACCTCAGCGCGGTCATCCTGCCGGACGACACCGTGCTGACCACCGGCGGTTCCCGCGACTACCGCGGCCGGAATGATTCGAACAACCACATCGCGCGGATCTACGACCCCACCGCGAACACCTTCCGCACGGTGGCGCCGCCCCAGGTCGGGCGCAACTACCACAGCGAGGCATTGCTACTGCCCGACGGCCGAGTCGTCACCCTCGGCTCCGAGCGCCTTGGGGGTGACGACAGCGTGCCGGGCGCGTTCGAGCAGCGCATCGAGGTGTACTCGCCGCCCTACCTCTACCACGGTTCCCGGCCGGTGCTCACCGATGGCCCGACCGTGCTGCAACGCGGCGGCACCGCCGAGTTCCGCACGCCCGACCCGGATGCCCTCGCTACCGCCAAGCTGATGCGCCCGAGCGCGGTCACCCACACCACCGACGTGCAGCAGCGGTCCGTCGCCTTGCCCATCACCCGCAAGGCCGGGGCCATATCGGTAAGCGTCCCCACCGAAGCCGGCCTGGTGCCGCCCGGGTGGTACATGCTGTTCGTGACCGACCGCGCGGGCACGCCGTCGGTGGCCCGGTGGGTTCAGGTGCAGTGACTTACGGGTGTGACACCAGCATGGTGAGGAAGGGTGCGATCAGCCCGAATACCGCCGTCAGCAGCGCCGGAGGTTGCACATTCAGGGTGTCCTTGCCGCGCAGAGCGGCGAAGTCGATCGGTGTCGTGGGCACGCCAGCACCATTGATGACGTCCAGCGCAGCTTGAGCGATGACGCCGTATCCGCTCGTCGTCGGGTGCACGCCGTCGAGCCCGAACAAGCCACCTTGGCGGCGGCCATTCTTGTCGGAGAGGAAGAACCGGGTGTCGAGATCAGCAATGGGTCCCGGCAGGTCGAACCGCTGCCAGTCGTTGCGCTCGGCGGCCTGGCGGTCGTTGATGAAGCGGCGGAATCCGAGCCCGTCAAGCACCCCGCACAGGTCCAGCACTCGCCAGTCGCGCCCTTCCCGGCGGGCGTGGCGGACGGCGTCGGTGATGGTGTCATTGAACTGGTCGATAGCTGAATCGATCGCCCTCGCCTGCTGGTGGGTCAGGTGGCGATGTTTGTTCGGGTTGAAGTCGCGCTCGTCGATCCACGGGTCGGTGTAGTAGGGGAAGTATCGGGAGCCATCCCGCCATTTCTGCCCGGGGTTGTCCGGGTTCACGCCTTTGGCGATCGGGGCAATAGTGACGTGCGGCACGGTCGCCAGCACCACCCGCTGAGCGGGGATCGGTAGCAGCGCCTTGACGAGCTCGCCGTACTCGGCGGCGAAGTGAACCGGCCGCCACACGTTGTAGTTGCCCTTGCGATCAAGGTCGTCGAACCCGACGTCGGACCACTGGAGCTTTTTGGTGACTACAGAGCCAAGCGCGTTGTTGGCACCGAGAGCGACGACCAGGGTGCCGATGCCGCTGTTGTTGCCGTGCCAGGCCGCGGCACTGACTTGGGTCGCGGCGACACCGAACGGGGCAAGCACGCTGTTAGCGGCGATGTCGTTGTCGTTTTCGGGTTTGGCGCCGGCAAGATCGTCGTGCGTGCTGCGCCCGGCTGCCTGGGCGGCGCGCGCGTCGGTATAGGAGATGGCGTCGCGCACGTCCCAGCCGTAGATACCGAGATTCTCGTAACGGACATCCACCCGGGGAGCGCGGTGGCCGTCGCCGCGCTCCCAATAGTCCTCATTCTCGTCGCACAGGCGTTGCAGGATCACCGGCAGCTCGAGCTTTTCCAGGACGTTGAGGTCGGGACCGAACTTGTCCTGGAGCCGGCGTAGCAGCCCTTCTAGGTTGAGCGGTAACCCACCCAAGGGCCCGCCGTAGCTGGGAAAACTGAACTGTTGCTGCGCGCCGAGGCCGGCAGCGACCAGCGCGGGCCAGGACAGCTCCGTGTGGAAGACGGCGCCGCTGATCAGGCCGTGGGTCAGCGAGTCTCCCACGGTGACCAGGGGATGGTCGGGAGACGCCGGCACCGCCGGCGCATCCGGCGACGGCGGCCCCAGCGGCTCACCCATCGTCGGGTCGTCAATAGGCGGGCGCAGCGTGTCTGTGACGACCACGTCCGCGGGAGTGTGGGAATCCAGGTACTCCGGGGGCAGCTGAGCCATCTGCACGCCCTTTCGTAGGGCGCGTCAGTCTAACGGCGCCCCCTGGGTTGCTCTAGCGATTAACGAGGCAGGCACAGTGAATCGCTCCCCGTAGCGCTCGGCCAGCTGCTGGGCCCGAGCCACGAATCCGGGAAGGCCGCCGGGGTAGCCGTGGATGAACTGCAGTACCCCCCCGGTCCACGGCGGAAATCCGATCCCCATGATGGAGCCGATGTTGGCGTCGGGCACCGAGGTGATGACCCCCTCGTCGACGCAGCGCACCGCCTCCAGGGCTTCGACGAACAGCAACCGGTCCTTCATGTCCTCGAACGGGATCGCGTCGGGGCGGAACGGCCCGAAGTGCTCGGCCAGGCCGGGCCACAGCCGGGTGCGCTGCCCGGCCTCATACTCGTAGAACCCGGCACCCTGGGCACGTCCGGGGCGCTGATAGTCCAGCACCATCGCGTCGACGATCGCGTCGGCCGGATGCGGGGTCCAGCTGCCGCCCGCCTCCTCGACACCGCGCCGGGTCTGCTCCCGGATCATCCGGGTCAGCGACAGGGTCAGCTCGTCGACCAGCTGCAACACCGGTGCCGGGTAGCCGGCCTGCAAGCTGGCCTGCTCGATGGACGCCGGAGCCGCGCCCTCGGCGATCATGGCGATGCCCTCGTTAATGAAGGTGCCGATCACTCGGCTGGTGAAAAAGCCGCGGCTGTCGTTGACCACGATTGGGGTCTTGCGGATCTGCTGCACGACGTCGATCGCGGCGGCCAGCGCGGCATCCGACGTCTGCTCGCCGCGGATGATCTCGACCAGCGGCATCTTGTCCACCGGGGAGAAGAAGTGCAGGCCGAGGAAATCCGCCGGCCGGTCGACGCCGGTGGCGAGGTGGGTGATGGGCAGGGTGGAGGTGTTGGAGCACAGCAGCGCGTCGGGCTCGACGACGTCGAGGATCTCGCCGAAGACCTTCTTCTTCAGCGTCGGGTCCTCGAACACCGCCTCGATCACCAGGTCGCAGCCTTTGAAGTCGGCGACGTCGGCTGTAGGGGTGATCCGGGCCAGCAGCTCGGCGCGCTGGTCGGCCGTGGATCGGCCCCGGGACACGGCCTTGTCCAGCACCTTGGTCGAGTACGCCTTGCCCTTCTCGGCCGTAGCGAGGTCAACATCCTTGAGCACGACGTCCATACCGGCACGGGCGCAGGAGTACGCGATCCCGGCGCCCATCATGCCGGCGCCGAGCACGCCGACCTTGCGGAAGGTGCGCTGGGGATACCCGTCGGGGCGGCTGCCGCCCTTGTTGATGTGCTGCAGGTCGAAGAAGAACGCATTGATCATGTTCTTGGCAACCTGGCTGGTGACCAGATCCATGAAGTAGCGGGTCTCGATGCGCAGTGCGGTGTCGAAGTCCACCTGGGTGCCTTCCACCGCTGCGCACAGGATGTGGTGCGGAGCCGGCATCGGGGCGCCCTTGAGCTGCTTGCGCAGCGTGGCCGGGAACGCGGGCAGCGTCTGCGCCAGCGCAGGAGTGGATGGTGTGCCACCGGGGATCTTGTAGCCGCGGACGTCCCAGGGTTGCTGCGCCCGTGGGTGCGCGGCGATCCAGTCGCGGGCCTTGGCAAACATCTCGTCGGGGGTGGCGGCGACCTCCTCGACGATGCCAAGCTGCTCGGCTTGCGCTGGACGGAGCTGCTGGCCCCTTGTCAGCAGCTCCGTCAGCGCGACCATCAGGCCCAGCATCCGCACGGTGCGGGTTATCCCACCCAGACCGGGCAGGATCCCGAGGGTCACCTCCGGGAAACCGATTTTGCTGCCCGGAAATTCCAAGGCGATCCGGTGGTGGCAGGCCAGCGCGAGTTCCAGGCCGCCACCCAGCGCTGTGCCGTTGATCGCGGCGACCACCGGGCGGCCCAGTTTCTCCAGCCGGCGCAGCTGGCTTTTCACCAGCGCGATGTGCGCGGCCAGCTCGTTGGCGTTGTCCGGTGTGACGTTGCGCAGGGTGTCGAGGTCAGCGCCGGCGAAGAAGGTCTTCTTCGCGGACGTGATGATGACGCCGGTGATCGAGTCTCGCTCGGCTTCCAGCCGGTCCAGCGTCTGACCCATCGACGTGACGTATCGGTCGTTGATCGTGTTCGCCGACTTGCCGGGGTCGTCCAGCGTCAGCGTGACAATCCCGTCGGCGTCAACATCCCACCGAATGCTCTCAGTCATCTACCCTCTCCTGCCCCGACCGCTTGCGTGTCGTGAGTGGTATTCGGTGCTATAGCACCGAATACCACTCACGAGACCCGCTCGATGATGGTGGCGATGCCCATGCCGCCGCCGACGCACAACGTGGCCAGGCCGTAGCGCAGATCGCGGCGCTCCAGCTCGTCGACTAGCGTGCCCAGGATCATTGCGCCGGTGGCGCCCAGCGGGTGGCCCATGGCGATCGCGCCGCCGTTGACGTTGACCTTGTCGTGTGACACGCCCATCTCGCGCATGAACCGCAGCACCACTGCGGCGAACGCCTCGTTGACCTCGATCAGGTCGATGTCGTCGATGGTCATGCCGGCCTTGGCCAGCGCCTTGCGGGTGGCCGGCGCCGGGCCGGTCAGCATGATCGTCGGTTCCTCACCGGTGACCGCGCCGGCCACGATCCTGGCCCGCGGGGTCAACCCGAGCTCCAGCCCGACCTGCTCGGACCCGACCACCACCAGCGCCGCACCATCCACGATGCCCGAGGAGTTGCCGGCGTGGTGCACGTGCTCGATGCGCTCCACCCAGTGGTAGCGCTGCAGCGCGACCGCATCGAACCCGGCCTGGTCACCGATGAAAGCGAAGGACGGGGTGAGCCCGGCGAGCCCGGCCATGGTGGTGTCCGGGCGCAGGTGCTCGTCACGGTCCAGCACGACGGTGCCGGTGAGGTCGCGCACCGGTACCACCGAGCGGTGGAAATACCCGTTACTCCACGCCTTGGCCGCGCGGTGCTGCGATTCCACGGCGTAGGCGTCGACGTCGTCGCGGGTGAAGCCCTCGACGGTGGCGATCAGGTCGGCGCTGATGCCCTGTGGAACGAACCGCGTCGCATAGGCCGTCTCCGGATCCATGGCGATCGCGCCACCGTCGGAGCCCATCGGCACCCGGGACATCGACTCGACGCCGCCGGTGAGCACCAGATCCTCCCAGCCGGAGCGCACCTTCATCGCGCCGAGGTTGACCGCCTCCAGACCTGACGCACAAAACCGGTTGATCTGCAGCCCGGCGACGGTGTCAGGCAACCCCGCGGCCAGCGCCGCGGCACGTGGCAGGTCACCGCCCTGGTCGCCGATCGGGGCCACCACGCCCAGCACGATGTCGTCGATCCGTTTGGGATCCAGGTTGGGGTAGCGCTGGCGCAGCTCGCCGATCAGCCCGGTCACGAGGGAGATCGGCTTGACGCTGTGCAGCGCGCCGGTCGGCTTGCCCTTGCCTCGCGGGGTGCGCAACGCTTCATAAAGGAATGCTTCAGTCATGACGAGCTTCCTGTCCTGATTTCGGACTGCACTGTTTCGGACTGCACTGTTTCGGGCTGCACCGCGGATTCTCGGATCGCGCGGTTGACGGCGAGTTGGAAATTGGTGACCACTCCGTCGACGGTGACTGGCTTGAGCCGTTCCAGCAGCGCGATCAAGGCTGTGCGCAGCTCGGGTGGGCGGCCGCGGTCGCGGTAGTCGCGCAGCACGGTGTCGTGAAACAGGGCTACCAACTCGGTGGCCAGCGCGCTGGTGTGCCGTTCGATGATGGTCTTGGCGGCTAGCTGGACGTCGAAATCCATCCCGGTCTCGAGCAGGCTCAGCCCGTAGCCCAGCTTGTCCGGACTGGTGAGAAGCCACTTGCCGGGATCAGCTGGTTGGATCACACCCAGCGCGGTGAGCTGGGCCAGCGCCTGGTCGTCCAGGGCGCGGCCGGCGCGGGCCTCCAGCTCGGCCCGCTGCACCGTCTCGGGCTCCTCGGGCAGCCACGGGGCGAGCAGCGCGCGGTGCAGCGCGAGATCCTCGGGGGAGCGGTCCAGCGGGATCCGGGCCAGGTAGCCCTCGATGGCGGCCAGCGTGAAACCCAGCCCCTGCAGGTCGCGGACCAGTTCCAGCCGGGCGATGTGGCGCTCGTCGTACAGGCCCAGCCGGCCGCGTACCGTCGGCGGCGGGATCAGGCCCATCCCGGCGTAAAACCGGATCGTCCGCACACTGATCCCAGTTCGCTCACTCAGCTCCCCAACCGTCAGCACGTATGTGACAGTACCACTGTCACGTTCCGGTTCCAGCGGCAATCTGGATGCAGACTGCCGTTTAGAGGCCCTACAAAACGGCAGTCTGCATCCAGACTGCCGTTTAGAGAGGCGACCAGTGATCAATCTGTACTCGGATACGCAGACGCGGCCCGTGCATGGGATGCGGGAGGCGATGGCCGGGGCCGAGGTGGGGGATGAGCAGCGGGGTGAGGACCCGACCGTCAACGCGCTATGCGAGCGGGTCGTGGCGCTGCTCGGCATGCCGGCGGCAGTGTTCCTGCCATCGGGCACGATGTGCAACGCGATCGGTTTCCGGCTGCACATCCGACCCGGTGGCGACGCGGTACACCTGCACCCGACGTCACACCCGATGGTCGCCGAGGGCGGTGGGCCGTCGGCGCTGTCCGGCGCGGTGCTCGCCCCAGTCAGCGGCGACGGCGGCATGTTCACCGCCGGCGCGCTGGAGGCGGCGCTGTTCCCGGCCGGCGACCGCTACAAGCCGCGTTCCCGCCTGGTGTCGGTGGAGCAGACCACCAACCTGGCCGGCGGGCGGGTGTGGCCGCTGGATCAGCTGCGCGCGGTGTTGGAAGTCGCCACCCGCCACCAGCTACGCACCCACCTGGACGGGGCGCGGTTGATGAACGCCGTCGTCGCCTCGGGGGTGCCGGCCGCCGAGTGGGCGCGCGGGTTCGACACCGCGTGGATCGACTTCACCAAGGGGCTGGGCGCGCCGGTGGGCGCCGCGCTGGCCGGCTCCACCGAGCTGATCGAGCAAGCTTGGCGGTACAAGCAGATGATGGGCGGATCACTACGCCAGGCCGGCATCATCGCGGCCGGCTGCCTGTGGGCCTTGGATCATCACGTTGACCGGCTCGCTGAGGACCACCGCAACGCCCGGATCCTCGCCGACGGGCTAGCCGAGCTACCCGGCGTGACCCTCGACCCCGGCAGCGTGCACAGCAACATCGTGGTGTTCGGCATCACCGGCGCGCCGACGTTCTGCCAGCAGCTGGAAGCCGAGCATGGGGTGCGGATGGGCACACTGGGACCTGATCGGGTCCGGGCCGTGACCCACCACGACGTCGATACCGCCGACGTGCACCGCGCCGTGGCCGCCGTCAAAGCGGTGCTCGATGGCAGCTGATGGCGACAGCGGGGTTGGTCAGCAGCCTTGCTGCGCCGCGCGGCGAATAGCGTCGATGTCCATTTTTTGCATGCTGAGCATCGCTTTCATGGCGGCTTGCGACTTGTTCGGATCGGGATCGCTCAACAGCTCAACCAGGGCGGTGGGCACGATCTGCCAGGAGACGCCGAACTTGTCCTTTAGCCAGCCGCACGGACCTTCCTGACCGCCCTCGGACAGCTTGCTCCAGAAGTAGTCGACCTCCTCCTGCGTCTCGCAGTTCACCTGAAACGAGATGGCCTCGCTGAACGTGAACTGCGGCCCCCCGTTCAACGCAACGAACCGCTGGCCGTCCAACTCAAAGGTGACCGTCATGACGGCGCCCTCCGGCCCGGGACCGGCTGCCCCGTATCGAGCTATGTCCAAAATCTTGGAGTTATCGAAGACGCTGGTGTAGAAGTTCGCCGCTTCCTCACCCTGCGTGTCGAACCACAGACAGGGAGTAACCCTCTTATCCTGCTGCATATCACTGTCCTTCCTCGATCCGCTTCAAGCGCTGATGGCTCTGGTGACTGAGACTGTCCCGCCGAGCGAGACTAATCGGGGCCCGTAACTCACGTTTTGAATGACTATTTGTTTTGTGAACAAGGCTGCTCCTTTGCGCCATCTCGGCGATCGATTGGCCCGAGTGGAGGACGGACTCCCCGGCCGCCCGAGGCTGGGTCAGCCCGATCGGGTACGGTCGACACCTGCATCCGCGTTACGCCTGCTTGCTGCCAACGGCGGGCCCGGGCTCGCCGCCGGTAAACTGCAACAACCTGGCGGCGCCAGTCGCCCCTGTCGCCAGCCTCACATGCGCCTCAAGGGCCTCAAAAATCCCACTATTACCTGAATATCTACTTGCGCAACCGGGCTCGTCGACATGAACTTGGCGAAATCAACGTCGGAGCAACCACCGACGGATGTGTCGCAAGCTTCCTATTGCCACTTCCATCGACTCGTAATGGCGTGTAAAATCTCTGTGAATCGGCTTCGCCGACCCCAGGCAAGCAAGTTACGAACCCAATGGTGAAACGGCCGCGTTCGGGGCCTGATCGAGCGCCGAATATTCCTCGTGGGGTTGGGGGTAACAGTGACTCAATTTGGGGATCCGCACCTCGGTGGCTGGTGGGCTGGCCTGATCATCGGGTTGGTGGTCGTGGTGGCCGTAGTGATCTTAGTTACCACGCTCCTAATACTTGCATCCCGGATCAACGCGCAGGCGCGGGTAGCTGCTCGTTCGCTCGAGGCGACACACTCGACCACGCAGCCGCTCGCTGAACTTTACCGCACGAACGAGACGCTCCAGAGCATCCTCCGCGGCGCTCGGGCCGCACGAAAAGCATTGGGAGGATAACGATGGTCTTAGCTCTCGCCGCCCAGGAGATTTCATTCTGGCAAGTTTTACTGGTAATCGGAGCAGTCGTCATAGTGGCCGTGGTCGCGCTTCTTAGCCTGCTCCTGTACCTGGTCGGCTCTATCGAAACCAGCGTACTGCGACTGCGGGATGTGGCGCAGGGCGTGGCCGGCCACACGGACAACATCAAGCACGCACTCGCTGTCGTAGCCTCCCTGGACGAGGTCATTGACGAGCTGCGCCGCCACGCGCAACTTCTAGGGGTGGGATCGCGATGAGCACGCTCGTAGTCCTCACAGTTGTCGAGATCGTGGTCCTGGTGGCCGGGTTGGCGCTGTTCTTGATAGCGCTCACTCGCCGGCTGCGTGCCGTCGCCGAGACCCTTGGGCAGATCAGTGCGGGGTCTCTCAGCGCGATCCACGGGAAGGTGTGCCTGGTCGGCGCCGGAGCCGCGATCCTGAACCGGCAGCTGGACGCGATTGACAGCATGCTGCCGGCGGTCGCGGAGAAGGCAGAGTCGCTACCCGGGACGCGTTCGTCGGGTAGCGATCCCCGTTCATCGGGTAACGATCCCCTGATCAGGCGAAGGTGAGATGAGGAGGCGACCATGGTGCTGTGGTGGATCGGCAATGCGATCTTCATCCTCGTGGTCATCCCCGTCGTGGTGGTGCTCCTACAACGTCTTGCTGGAGCCGTCTTCGACATCGGCAAGCACGTCGACACCATTCACGATCAGGCCGGCGGGATTGTCGTCGCAGTCGACGATGTAAAGGCGCTGGGACCCACCCGTGACCGCGTGAACCGGGTATCGGCTGGCCTCACCCGCTACGTGCAAGCGGTTTCTCGAGCCCTGTGAGGAGCAAATACCATGCCGCTGGCCGCAGTCATCACAATCATCGGCGCAGCGCTCACCGTGCTGGTGCTCGCTGCTTACCTCATCAGCATTGCGACGGTGCTCCGACGCGTTGACGCCAAGCTGCACGCCGTGACCGCCAGCCTCCCCACTGTTACAGACAAGACCGAGCCGCTCGGATCGATCATCGGGGGAATCAACAACGACCTGGCCGGAGTGGACTCCGCCTTGCGGAGGGTGCTCGGCCGATAGCAAGCGTGGCGCCAACCGCGAGCACGCCGTTCCCGTAACGGCGTGCTCATCCACGGACGTACCCGTCGATGATGTCGGCGGCCCGCGCCGCGCGACCGGCGTCACGGAGTTCCCGCGCCAGCGCTTGGTACGGAAAAACCGCGGGGCATCGGTGTAGGCAGAGCCGAGCGAAACCGGCACCAGCGACCGATCCGGCGCTGGTGCGGGTCAGTCGCCCTGGTGCGCGCGGGTGTCCAGGCATGGCTCGACAAAACGTGTAGACATCGGGATCGACCCGATCGGCGGGCGGCTGCATGATCCGGGGAATCAGCACGACGCACCGCGGTGGTCGGCGGGCACGCTGGCCAGGTGCACCGCGTCGGCACCGCATAGGCATGGTCACCCGCCGGTCGACCGGCCTGGGCGGTGATCCTCCGAGTAGCCGCGGTGGCTGTTGGGAGTGTGCCCGGCGCGGCGCCTACCCTTCGTATCGTGGCTGACTACCTGCCGACCGCGCCCTACCGCGGCACCCGTGACTTCCTGCCAGCCGAGATGAGTGTACGGACGCAGGTGTTCCAGCGACTGTATGACGTGATCGAACGGTACGGGTACCTGCGCTACGACGGTCCGATCCTGGAACCGGTCGAGATCTACGAGGCGAAGTCCAGCCAGGAGATCGTGCAGCAGCAGCTGTACACGTTGACCGACCGCGGCGGCCGGCGGCTGGCGTTGCGACCGGAGATGACGCCGTCGGTCGCGCGGATCATCGCCGGCAGCGCCGGCAAGCTGCAGTTCCCGGTGCGCTGGTACAGCCACCCCAACTGTCACCGCTACGAGCGCCCGCAACGCGGCCGGGTTCGCGAGCACTGGCAGATCAACGTCGACGTATTCGGCTCGGATAGTCCCGCCTGCGAAATCGAGATTTTCGAACTGATCCACGACATGATGGCTGCGCTGAAAGCGTCGCCGGACATGTGGGTGTTACGCGTGAGCGACCGGGTGCTATTGAACGCGATTCTGACCACGATGGTCGAGGTGGCACCCGACCAAACCCGAGACGTCAGTGCACTTATCGACCGGTGGGAGAAATACCCACAAGACCGGCTGGCTGCCGATGCGGCCGAACTGGGGTTGACGGACAAGCAATTCCACCGGCTGGGCGAGATTCTCGGTGCCGGCGCGGACCTGCTTGACGAGTTGCCCAATGAGGCGCGGGAACAGTCGATGCTGATGCAGGTACTGAGCACCGGCGCCCGAGATCTGGTCACCTTCGACCCGATGATCGTGCGGGGATTCGACTACTACACGTCGACCGTCTTCGAGGTCTTCGACACCAGCCCGGAGAATCGCCGGTCGCTGTTCGGCGGCGGCCGGTACGCCAACCTGGTCGGACTGTTCTGCGCCGCGCAGATCCCCGGGATCGGATTCGGCATGGGTGATGTCACCTTGATGGACTTCCTCGGCACGCACGGCTTGCTGCCCGCCCCGCGCAGCGAGGTCGACGTCGCGGTCATCCCGGTCGAGGCAACGCTCGCCGAGGCCGCCCGGCAGATCGCGCGTCAGCTGCGCCAAGCGGGGTTGCGGACCAGCACCCCCCTGGAGTCCCGGAAGCTGGGCAAGGAACTCGCCCGTGCGAACAAGGCCGGCGCCCGCGCCGCAGTGATCATCGGGTCCGGCGAATGGGCCACCGGTACGGTCACCATCCGCGACATGGAAACCGGAGACCAACAACAGGTACCCAGCAACGCTGCTCCATCAGTAGTGACCACGATGCTCCAGTCAACGGATGAGGATAGGCGTGGAAGTTGAAAGCCGGGTCAAACTCAGCACAGGTGAGCGGGAACGACTTATTGCCGAACTTACCGCCCGCCAGATCGTGCTCACCGCGCCGGTCCCGCAACGCGATGTGTACTACAAAGAACGTGGTTTCCGCGATCGAGTCCACGGTCCCGGTTCGGCCATCACCCGAATTCGATACACACCGTCTGAAGTTACCCTTAACATGAAGCGGCTCACCGGTCACGACGGCGTCTGGGATGAATTCGAAACACGAATACAAGATGGCGATGTTGCCGAACGCATCATGGCGGCCATGGGCGCCGAGCTCGCGGTGGTAGTCACCAAAAGTCGGCAAAGTGGATGCTTCGGAGGAATCGAAGTGCAGATAGACGAGGTCGAGCAGCTGGGAACTTACCTGGAAGTTGCCGTCCAGGTAGACAACGGCGACAAGGATACCAGTCGAGCGCGAGAATCGATCGACCAACTGTTGCGAGAGCTGGGCATTTCGGCGGACCGAGTCGAGTTGCGTGGCTACCCGGTCATCTTGCTCGAACAGCAGGGTGTGTCGTTCTCCACGAGGTAGCGTGTGCTCGCGCACTCCCTGCACCTCGACGCCACCGCGGCCCCGGGCGCCGCGATAGGCCATGTGGCTGATAGGGCAATCTTCGCCTTTTACGAACAGTGATGACTTGCGAGTGTATCGCACCCTTTGGACGACTTAACACCTTTTAGGTACTCTGCTACGCTCTGTATAGCAATTTATGGGGCATACGTCGGCGCGCAACGCGGCGTCCGGCTCTTTGTGGTAACCGAATGGGGGCATCCCAATTGGATGTCACTGTTCCAGCTCGGGTATCAAGCTGTGGGGTCGGCAGTTTGTTCGAGGTGGCGAGTGGCATGTGCATTCATTCTGTAATTGTCTACGCGCCTGGACAGACGTGAGAGCGGCCAGCGCCGCCAGCTCTTCGTGCTACGTAGCCAGCAACCGACGTCTGGTGTCCGCACGCGCGCGGGAACTCGCTGTGCTGCGAACCGAATGGAAACGCAGCACGCTCGGTGAGCTACGGGTGGCCTTGGTGCTCGGCGAGGCGGGGCTGGGCAAGACCCGGCTGGCAGCCGAACTGATACCGCTGGGCGCTGAGCTCGGGGTCGGACTGATCACGCACAGTTGCCGGCTGCGGACGACGCCGCCGATCGGTCCCTGGGTCGACACTCTCGGTGTACCTGCAGGTGATCAAGCCTGCCGCGTCTGCGGGAGCGGGCTTGCCGGCCTCCCGCCGCTGGTGCGCCGTGCCGATATCGCCCACGACGCGGCCTCCTGCGGGCAAGCTCTTCGCTACCACGTTGCCGAGTGGATACCGGGACTGCTCGCCAGGGCTAGTACTGACCGGCCACTCGTCCTCATCCTCGACGATGCGCACCGCTGCGATGACGCCGTGTGGCAGATGCTGCTGCGGCTCGCGCAAGACTGTCCGGGTAGCCGCCTGTTCGTGCTCGCCACGGCCCGACCAGCGGAACTGGCTGACAACCGGACGGCCTTGGAGGTGCTGCGCGCCCTGGAGCAGGACGCGCGGGTGCGCCGGGTTGCGCTGGCGCCGTTATCTCGGCAGGACATCCGGGAGCTGACGGCAAGCACCCTGGGCCAAAGCCGGGTGTCCGCAGCACTGGTGGACTGGTTGACAGCTCGCTCCCAAGGCAATCCCCGGTTCGCTGTGGGCCTGTTGGAAGCCTTGGAGGAGCACGACGAAGATCTGCAGACCCCCGCCTTGAGCGAGGTTCCAGACCGACTAGCCCGCTGGATACGCACCGAGCTGGCGCAGCTCGACCCGCCGGTCCTGGCCTTGCTCGAGTTCCTTGCGGTGGCCGGAGACTCGGTGGATCCGGACGACCTCGCCCAGCTAACCGGGTTATCGGTGGAAAACGTCGCGGTCGCCCTGGAGCAGCTCACCCGGGCCGGCACGGTGGTCGAGCATCAGCGCAAAGGATCCCTTGGCTACGCATTCGCTCATGCGCTGACCCAGGAAGTGCTCTACGCCGGCATCGGCGCCGCCAGGCGGCGGGTGCTGCATCGGCGGGTGGCTGCCAGGCAGCTTGAGTGCGGCCGTATCGATGCGGCGGCATCGCACTATCTACGCGCAGCGCAGGCCGGGGACGGCGAGGCAATCGTCGCGCTGATCGAGCTGGCCCGCAGCACCCATCAGCGCGGACTGGGTTGCTTGGAGTGGCAGATCGTCTCAGCGTTGCAGGATCTCCTGCCGGCGAGCGACGAGCGCTGGGGCGAGGTGTTCAACGCGTTGTTCCAGAAGGCGAACTGGGGCATCATCGATCGGGCCGAGCACTATGTGGCCGAGGTTGGCGCGGTGCAGCAGATGCGGCAACTGCTACCTAGGGTGCGCGACCTGCACCAGCAGACCGAGTACCGGTTGTGGCTTGCCGGTGTGTTCGCCTACGGGGCGGGCAACGTCGATGCGGGGGTACGGGAGTGCTGGCAGGCTTTCGCCCTGTGCCAGCAGGCTGGCTGCCGCGTGACGGCTCGGTCAGCCGCGATCGAGCTGGCCAAGATTCGTGGATGGGCTGGTGACCTGCGCGGGGAAGAGGTCGCGGCGCAGCAGCTGCTCAGCGAAGCGGAACGAGCCGGTGATCAACGAGGGATCGCGGAGGCACTCGCCGCGTTGGGGCATACCCTGTGTTGGCAAGGTCGGTTCGACGCGGCCGAGAACGTGCTGTTGCGTAGCGCGGAGATGGCCACGGCAACAGCGCAGTGCTCTTGGCTGTCGCAGAGTCTGACGCTGCTGGCCTGCTTGTGTGCCTGCCGGGGTGACCTGGTCTCCGCACGGACCCGCTGCGCCCAGGCAGCCCAAGTCACCTCACCCGACGACCCGATGATCGGACGCTGCGGCGCGTTCATCGAGTTGCTCGCCGGGGATCTCACCATGGCACAGGCGCATGCCCGGCAGGTGGCAGACCACGAGCTGGCAGACGGATCCCGCGTACCGGTTCGGCTGGCGAGCCGGGCAGCGATGGCGGCAGCGGAGCGGGGCGATCTTCCCGAAGCGCGCCGGCACCTCCACCAGCTGCGCTGTGTCGACAGTGCCACGCTCGGCATTCTTGAGCCGTTGTACTGGTGGGCCGAAGGAGTGGTGGCCAGAGCTGAGGGCCAGTCGGGCACGGCCGCCACCGCGTTCCAGCGAGCGGTCGACCGCTACTCGGCGATGGGCGCTCATGCCCTGAGAGGGTTCGTCCTCGCCGATCTGGCCGAGGCCATGATGGTCGCCGGCGATGGCGACGCAGCGGCTAGCGCCGCGCAGTGGGCGGCCGACAACGCCCGTTGCACTGGTGCTCCGATCCACCAGACGTTGCACCTGCTGGCCACGGCGTGCGCACTCATCGCGCAAGGTCGCCAGGAGGCGGCGGCACGAGCAGCGTTGCGGGCGGTCGAGGGATTCAGCGTGCGCGGATATGTGTTGCTGGCGGCCCGAGCTCGGGTCACCTATGCGCAAGCGATCCGACGATATGATCGCCCAGCGGCCGAGGAGTCCTTGCGCGAAGCAGCGGTTGCCTTCGATGAATGCGGCGCCATCATGCGCCGTCAGCAGGTGCACGGGCAGTTGCGCCAACTCGGCGTAACCGGACACTCCACCGCACGCAGTGACTGCGGCGGCCCTGGGCCACTCACCAGACGCGAGCGCCAGGTCGTTGAGCTGGCCGCAGGTGGCTACACAGCCGCGCAGATCGCCACCCATCTGCAAATCGGTGTGCGCACTGTCGAAACCCACCTTGCCCGCAGCTACCCCAAGCTGGGGATCACCGGCAAGCACCAGCTGGTGCACCGCGCCGCGGAACTCGGGCTCATTCCGGGTCCGTAGTTTCTACGGACCCGGCAATACGGATGAGACTAATATCGGATCCGTATTGGAGTCCGTAGTCTCTACGGATGGCGCCGCACCCGATGATCCCTAAAATGTGCTGTGACTGAATCGGCGCAGATGGAGTCGTGTGTAAATGGCCGGCAATCGCAGAATGGCCGACATCTCGCCACGACACGCCCAGCTATCTGATCGCCGATGCCACGGACATTCGCCCGGAGTGGTCGGACGGGGTGCGGGTGGTCGGCGTGGCCGCTGGCGCCTCGGCTCCCTCGCAACTGGTGGAGGCCGTTCTTGCCGCCCTCGCGGAATTCGGACCGGTCACGGTGGTCAAACGCGAAACCACCCGGGAAGACATCCAGTTCACCATCCCCCTTTCGACGCGGCAATCATGACCGTACTGAGCCGTCTCCCCGGCTCGGTTGATCTCAGGAGGCTCTCCATAGCGAGCCTGCGTGCCCTGGCCCAGCAGATTCGCCGGAGCGAGACATGACACTCTATCTGCTCAACCATTTTTCTTTGGTCGGCCTAGTCGCGCTCATTGTCGGCGGGACGACCGCGGCGGCGATCATCACCACTGTTGTCCTCCACAAAACGTTGCCCAATCTGCATAATTCCGCGTTCGAAGAGGTGACCGAGGTCCTGCGGGCGGACGTATTTGCCTTGCTCTACACAATCGTTCTGGCTCTCGTGATCGCTGATCTTTCTGGAAACATGAAAGACGCGTCGTCGAAGGTGTCGTCGGAGGCGTCAGCGTTGAGCGCGTTGACGCGCGCTGCGGCAGCGTTTCCCCCGGCGCCAAGGGACTCGATAAGAAATGCGATCGACGAGTACGTGCATGCTGTGGTAGAAGACGAGTGGCCCAGCATGAGACTGGGCGAGCAGAGCCCTCGTGCGTTTGCCGCACTCGAGGGCCTGTACGCCACGGTACGCGGCTTCGAGCCCAGCAACCAGGTGGAGCAAGCCTTTTATTCGTCATCGGTGGACGATCTGCGGACGGTTACTCTGAGCCGCCGGGAGCGGCTGCAACAAAGCGACGAGGGACTGTCGTCCTTGCTGCGGATTCTGCTCATAGCTGGCGGAATCATATTTATCATCCTGGCCTTCCCCGCCAGCGCACGGAGACTAGGCACCCGAGTAGTGATCATCGGAGCAGCCACCGCATTCGTATCCTTTGCCTACCTGCTGACCATGGTGTTGGACTACCCCTACGCCGGCGACATATCGGTCGACAACTCGCCATTCAAGACGGGCGCGCTGACCGAATTCTGGGCTACCGACTCGCCACCTCGGCCGCTGGCTCCCGGGACATTCGAGAAGCTTTCGGCAGCAGACCTTACCGGGGTGTGGAACTCAGACACCTCCTTCGGGGTGGCCGTCTTCCGCCAGGTGGGCACGGAGATTCACGCAGCGTACCGGCATGACAAGGGTGCGATCGTCGGCACCATTTCACCCGACGGCGTATTCCGCGGTTGGTGGTGCGAAGAAGGGTCCCGACAACCACCAAAAGACGCGGGTGAGATCGAGTGGCGTCTGCTGAAAACGTCCGAGGGCATAAAGAAGCTCGACGGGAGATGGCGCTACGGGACCGACGGACCCTTCAAAGGAGGTTGGGATCTCACCAAGCTCGAAGGTCCACCTGAGCCTCCGGACCTCGCAGCCATGTTCGACGAGCAGTCTTCGTTTTGCCGCCACCCATGACGACCGGACCACAACCTGACGGCTGGCTCGAGCCGAACCCCTCAACCTCCTCCCGAGACCACCGCCCGCCGAGTGTCTAGGACCGCAAGGTCTGCGGCCGCCCGGCCGGCATGCCATCCGGCGGCGTTACCGACACTGAATGATCGTGATATCGACTGCGGGAACATCGACTCGAACAGCTCGTCCACCATGCGTTCCCGAGCGGCCAGCACCGGCAGCAGCTGCGCGACGTCGGCCACCGCGGCGGCACCCGCATCCCGCGCGGTGGTCAGCCGTTCTCCGATCCGGGTGGCATAGGCCAGCAGGAACGATTGGCGATATGACCTGGTGCGGGACCGGCCGCTGCGGGTGATCTGGCTGCCCGCGGACACCATCGCCCGGGTCGCTTGGACCAGCAACGACGTGCTGAGCAGCTCCACGATCTCTAGATCGACCTCGTCGCCGAGCACGGTGGTAAACCCGATCTTCTCCGACAGCACCGCACGACACCGGTTAGCCTCGGCCACCACGCCCACCAGCATGGCTTTGGCGGCCACATAGGGGTTGTCCAGCCACAACCGGCGGGCGGCGGCCGGGTGAGAATCCGCGACACTGGGGTTTTCCGTCACGATCCGCTCGATCGAGTAGCGGCTCATCAGCTCCTGCGCCTTGGCCGACAGCGCCTCAGCTTCCTCCGGGAAGGTGGTTGACTCGGCCTTGGCCAACAGCGCCCGCACTCGAGCGAGAATCTTCTGATCGACACCGCGGTGCGGCTTTGCGGCCGCGGTCGCGGATCCCGGCGGCGGCACGATCTTGGACAGCATCGGCAGCGCCAGCAGCATCGCCAGCACCTCGATCACGGTGGTGAGCGCGTCGACCAGGCCGATGTGGTGGCGGCGGGCCCACAGCAGCAGATGACTCCCGGCTTGGTCGGCTTCCCACCACACCACAGCGCCGATCTGTCTAAGGTCCTCCCGCCACCGCGGCGCGACGGTCGCCGCGGCGTAGTGCTGCGACTCCTCGGCGATCGCGTCGACGAGGTAACTGACGCCAGCTGCGTCCAACCGGCGCCGGGCCAACTGATGCAGATCCTCGGGTGTCCAGCCACGCTCCCAGGCCGCTGTGACCAGCGGCAGCACCGCGCATCGCGCCGCCGAAGCCACGATGGCTGGCTCGTCGCCGCAGCGATCGGCCACGATGCCAACGATGCGAGTGCCCGCCTCGAAATGACCCGCCCAGTGTTCGCGTGCCGCGCTGAGCAGCACCGTTGAGATCGTCTCTGCCGACGGCTTCGCCCGTCCGGACCCGGCCGCGGACGATGCGGCTCCCCATCCAGCGGACCAGGATCCTCCGCCTGCTCGCCTCGCGCAGGCCCGGCGGTGCGCCCGGCGCCGCGCCGCAGCAGCCAGCCGCCGCTCCCGATTCCGCTGTACCACCGCGCCCTCCCGTCTCCAGTACAACCGATCGGCAGCAGTATGGAGCGCAGCCCCGACAATCCCGTGGTCCCGCGCCGTCGTCGAATGCGGCACCGTGCAATACCTCTACGGCACCCGTGTCCCACTGAGCCGAAGGGCGTCGGGTCAGTGGCCGGTGGCGGTGAAGTGCATCGGGTCCTGGGGGACGTTCCAGGACCCGCCCCAGCTCCAGCCAATTGCAGCGAATTCGCGGACGGTCTGGTCACCCCGTCGGGACGCCGCGGCAGCGGGTGCGCGCCGACCTGCCACACCGCCGCGGGTGCGGGCGTGATGCCGGTCGGAGTGGGATTGCGCGGCGTCGCGCGCTCTGGCACCGGGACCGCTGCCGGCTTCCCGGCCGGGCCGGCCGCAAAACTACTGATCGTCACCACCAC
>DATELN010000213.1:0-12197 GCA_035276605.1 Pseudonocardiaceae bacterium
CGTGCCGGTGGGACTGGTACGGGACATCGTTCGAAGCTCCAAAGGTGTGCTGCGCTGACCAACAAAAAAGACCCCCCGCGGGATGCGAGAGGTCTGCGCGCCGGGTGATGGTGCTTAGCTACCCGACGCGCTCATCAATAATGAGCGTCCAAGCATGACGTGCCACGAGCGCAGTCTGACATACCTGCGGTGGAAGTCCAACCACAAAAGGTGTCACGGCGTGTGCATAACATCGACGCCCGGCCATCCCAGCCACTCACCGAGGGTGTCGAATAGTGCGGTCGCCGCCCGTTCGTCCAGCCTGAGCACGCAGCACCGGGCGACATGCGGGTCGAACACGATCGTGCCGTCGCTCTCCTTGGTCATCAGCAGATTGCAGAAATTCGTTCCGCTGCTGTGGGTCGTGCACGTGACAGGGATGGCACGGCGGGTGTTGCTCATGTGGCATTGCCTCCGGCGGGGCGTACGCAAGCTGGCCTGGCATTAACAATTGATCAACAATACCAGGCAAAACAGACATAGTACCGCTACCCTCGACCTCACCCCCGACCCAGGACCCCGACGGCAACTGGATGCCAAATGCGCGCCAAGGGTTGGCCAACTCGCGTGGGGAATGGTGTTTGGCATGCGAATCCTGTTCACCAGCCTCCCCGCCTACGGGCACGTCAACACGATGCTGCCGCTGGCGCGTCAAGCCCGCAGCGCCGGGCACGACGTGGCGTTCGCGACCGGCGCCGAGTTGGTGCCGGAAATCGAGCGCCGCGGCTTCGAGACATGGCAAGTCGGCCCCAGCATCGCCGAGGCCTTCGCGATGGTGCGCGCCGCCTACCCGGACCTGGCTCAGCTGCCACCCGAGCAACGGACACGCGTAGCGGCACCGGTGCTGTTCATCGATACGGCGGCCAAGCGTGCGGTCGAGCTGGTTCCGCGGGCACAGCAGTGGAAACCCGACATCATCGTGCGCGAGGAGACCGAACTGGCCGGCGCGATTGCCGCGGCACACACCGGCGCCCGCCACGTCGTGCATGGTCTAAGCCTGACGGCAGCCGCGCTGCGTGACCTGCTCGCACCAGGGTTTGCGCAGTTGTGCCAGGAATGGCAGGTATCCGAGCTGGCGACGGGGACGGCGGGCCCCACACCAAGCACCTACCTGGACATCTGCCCACCGAGCCTGCGCATCGACGGTGGCCCGGTCTGGCTCCAGATCCAGCCGCTGCGCCCGGCCGCGGGCGAGCCGGCACCCGGCGAGCGGCTACCCGAGGCACTTGCCGCACTGCCGCGGTTGCAGACCATCCACCTGACGCTGGGCACGGTCTTCAACGAGACACCCGGCGTCCTCGAGACCGCGATTGCCGGCCTGCGGGAACTGCCGTTCAACCTGGTCGTCACCAGCGGGCCCGGCACGGACCCGGCCAGGTTCGGTCCCCAGCCACCGCATGTGCTGATCGAGCCCTACATCCCGCACAGCCTGCTGTTGCCGCACTGCTGCCTGGTCGTGGCGCACGGCGGCGCCGGCATCATGCTCAGCACCCTGGCCCATGGGCTACCTCAACTGATTCTGCCCCAGGGTGCCGACCAGTTCGCCAACGCGACGGCCTGCCAGTCCGCTGGAGCAGCACTCGCGCTACGACATGACGAGCTGTCGGCCGACGCGGTCGCCAGCGCCGCCGAGCGCTTGATCACCGATACGAGCTTCCAGCGCGCCGCGGCCGGTATCCGAGCCGAAATCGACGCCATGCCGACTCCCGCCGACGTGCTGGCGGTCCTGAGTTCCGGTCGGCTCGCTACCGTGAGGCCATGAGTGACATCGTCGACGACAAGAAGCACATCCGTGGCACGATCGACCTGTCGAACGCGGTGTGGCAGCGCGCAGCCGGTTCCGAGAAACTGGAGGGACCGCATCTGGAGATTGCGTTCGTCCAAGACGGCTATGTGGCGATGCGTAGCTCGGATAATCCTGTGGACTCCGAGACGCTGATCTTTACACCAGCTGAGTGGGAGGCGTTCGTCCTCGGCGCCAAGGACGGCGAGTTCGACGTGCTCTGACGCGTCCCAAACAACCCCGACATGTCTCCATGTCGGGGACTGGGGCGGTCGGTCTACAGGCCGGCGCGTTCTACGCGCTGGCTGGAGGAGACCAGGGCGGCGAGGCGGTCACCGATGGCGTGGGTGCCGCCGGGGTGGGTGTGGTCTCGCGTGGCCAGGTCGAAGGCTACTGCGGCCTCCACTCGACGGGCGGCCTCGTCCATACCCAGATGGGCGAGCATGAGCCCGATCGACAGCACCGCCGCGGTGGGGTCAGCAATGCCCTGCCCGGCGATATCCGGGGCGGAGCCGTGCACCGGCTCGAACATGCTGGGGTTGCGCCGGGTGACATCGAGGTTCCCACTGGCAGCCAAGCCGATGCCACCGGTGACCGCGGCGGCGAGGTCGGTGAGGATATCGCCGAACAGATTGTCGGTGACGATCACGTCGAATCGGCCGGGATCGGTGACCAGATGGATGGTGGCCGCATCGACGTGCTGGTAGGCCACCGTCACATCAGGATGCTGCAACGACACCTCTTCCACGATGCGCGACCACAGCGATCCAGCGTGGCTGAGCACGTTGGTCTTGTGCACGAGGGTCAGATGTCTGCGCGGCCGGCCGGAAGCCCGGGCGAAGGCGTCTCGCACCACGCGTTCGATACCGAAGGCAGTGTTGATGCTCACCTCGGTGGCAATCTCCTGCGGAGTGTCCTTGCGCAGCAACCCGCCAGTGCCAGCATAGGGCCCCTCGGTGCCCTCCCGGACCATGATCATGTCGATGCTTCCCGGGTCGGCGAGGGGGCTGCGCACCCCCGGATACAACCGCGCCGGGCGCAGGTTCACATGGTGATCTAGCTCGAAGCGAAGCCGCAGCAGCAACCCGCGCTCCAGGATGCCACTGGGCACGGACGGATCTCCTACCGCGCCGAGCAGGATGGCGTCGTGCTGGCGCAACTCAGCCAACACCGACTCCGGGAGTAACTCACCGGTGGCGTGCCAGCGCGCTGCGCCGAGATCGTAAGGCGTGGTCTCCCCATCGGGGGCTACCTCGTCCAAGACCTTGAGGGCCTCGCTGATCACCTCCGGACCAATCCCGTCACCGGGGATCACCGCGAGCCGCATGAACCACCTCCAGTGCCCGACCCCCGCCATGGGGACCGTCCGCAGCGGGCAGGTTACCCGCTGCTACGCAGAGCACCGCAGGGCGGTACTCCAAACGGGGACACTAGAACGGGTATGCCTGCCAAAGCCGCTCGTGAGTGAGTAGCAGTGTTATAGCACTGCTACTCACTCACGAGCCGAAGGCAATCGGGCGAGCGGTGCGGGCGCCTACCGATGGGCCGAGTGCCGCCAGTACGTCTGCGGGAACGGGCCGATCCACCCGAAGTACCATGATCGCATCGGTGCCCGCGGTGGTCTGGCTGATCTGAGCCGCCTCGATATTGATTCCCGCCTGGCCCAGCAGCGTGCCGACGATGCCCATCACGCCGGGGCGGTCCGGGTATTCCAGCAAAACGGCCTCGCCTTGGGCACGCAGGTCGAAGTTGCGACCGTTGACCTCCACCAGCTTGGGCACCTGCGCGGGGCCGGCCAGCGTCCCCGAGACCGAGTAGCCAGTGCCGTCGGCGAAGCCTCCCCGCACGCTGACCACGCTGCGGTGGGTCGGGCTTTCCGGCGCACTGGACACAGCGATGGCGACCCCGCGTTCCTGGGCCAACCGCGGCGCGTTGACGAAAGTGACCTGCTCATCCACCACGCCGGTGAAGATGCCGCGCAGCGCCGCAAGTCTCAGCACCGAGACGTCCTCGGCGGCGAGCTCGCCACGAACGTCGACGTTCACTGAATCCGGCGTGCGCGCGGTCAGAGTCGCCAGCACGGTGCCCAGCTTCTGGGTCAACGGCAGCCAGGGCCGGATCTCCTCGCCCACCACGCCGCCACTAATCACGTTGACCGCGTCGGCAACGAACTCGCCGCGCAAGGCCAGCTGTACGCTGCGTGCTACATCGGTGCCCGCCCGGTCCTGCGCCTCGGCGGTGGAAGCTCCCAGGTGTGGGGTGACGACCACCTGGGGAAGGTCGAACAACGGGCTGGCGGTGCATGGCTCCCTGCTGAACACGTCGATCCCGGCCCCGCCAACCTGGCCGCTGCGCACTGCGTCAGCCAGCGCCTGCTCATCGACTAGGCCACCGCGCGCGGCATTGACGATCAACACACCCGGCTTGGTCTTGGCGAGCTGGTCAGCCCCGATCAGCCCGAGCGTCTCGGCGGTCTTGGGCAGGTGCAAAGAGATGACGTCCGCGCGCGACAGCAACTCGTCCAGATCAACCAGTTCGATGCCCAGCTGAGTGGCTCGCGCCGGGGACACGTAAGGGTCGTAGGCGATCAGATCGGTTCCGAAGGCCGCCAGCCGCTGCGCCACCAGCTGACCAATCTTGCCCAGGCCCACCACGCCGATGGTCTTGCCTGATAGCTCGACGCCGCTGAAGGCGCTGCGCCGCCATTGCCCACTGCGCAGACTGGCATCGGCCGCCGGGATCCGGCGAGCCACCGCCAGCAGCAGCGCAACGGCGTGTTCGGCCGCCGAGACGATGTTGGAGATCGGCGCATTGACCACCATCACGCCGCGATCGGTAGCCGACGGCACGTCGACGTTGTCCAGCCCCACACCGGCCCTGGCGACGACTTTGAGCCGGGGAGCGTGGTCGAGCGCCTCTGCGTCGACCCGGGTGGCCGAACGCACTAGCAGCGCCTCGGCATGCACCAGTGCCTCGAACAGAGCTGGACGGTCGGTGCCATCGACATGGTGGACATCGAACTCGTCGCCGAATACCTCCAGCACCGACGGTGCGAGTTTCTCAGCGATCAGGATTACGGGCCGGCTCAGCGTGCTCACAACCACCCACTCTACGGAGCAAACCCGCACCGCTTGACGCGTGGGGCGTTGTGGTCAACTCAGCGCACGTCGATGACGGTGAGCATGCGACAGCGGTAACGCTATGCGATAGCTAGACGGTGTCGGTGATCGGGCGGTCGATCCAGGACATCAATCCCCGCAGCCGGGCACCGACCTGCTCGACCGGGTGGCGCTCCCCCTCGGCGCGCAGCTTGGCGAAGTTCGGCCGGCCGTTGTCGTCCTCGGCAACCCACTCCTGGGCGAAGCTGCCGTCCTGGATCTCGCTGAGGATCCGCCGCATCTCGTCTTTGACCTGTGGTGTGATGATCCGCGGTCCGCGGGTGAGGTCGCCGTACTCGGCGGTGTCGGAGATCGAGTAGCGCATCCGGGAGATCCCGCCCTCGTACATCAGGTCGACGATGAGCTTGACCTCGTGCAGGCATTCGAAGTAGGCCACCTCGGGTGCGTACCCGGCCTCGGTGAGCACCTCAAAGCCGGCCTGAACCAGTGCGGTCAGGCCGCCGCAGAGCACCGTCTGCTCACCGAACAGGTCGGTCTCGGTCTCCTCGGTGAACGTGGTTTTGATTACTCCGGCGCGGGTGCCGCCGATCGCCTTGGCATACGACAGCGCCAACGCTTGGGCCCCTCCGGTGGGATCCTGCTCGACCGCGATCAGGCAGGGCACTCCCTTGCCGTCGACAAATTGCCGGCGCACCAGGTGCCCGGGTCCCTTCGGGGCCACCATCGCGACGTCCACATCGGACGGGGCCTGGATCAATCCATACCGGATGTTGAAGCCGTGCCCGAACATCAGCGCATCGCCTGAGTTCAGATGCGGCGCGATGTCCTGGGTGTAGATGGTGCGCTGCTTGGTGTCCGGCGCGAGGATCATGATGACGTCGGCCTCGGCGGCTGCCTGCGCCGGCGTGACCACCGGCAGTCCTTCATCGGCCGCCTTGGGGCGCGACTTCGACGATTCGGGCAAGCCGACCCGGACGTCGACGCCGGAATCGCGCAGGCTCAGCGCGTGCGCATGCCCCTGACTGCCGTACCCGATCACGGCGACCTTCCGCCCGCCGATCACCGCCAGATCGGCATCCTGATCGTAGAAAACCTGTGCACTCATCTGCGCTCCTTGGCTGAGTTCCGCGTTTAACGGAGAGAACTGGCGGTGATGGCGCGGGCGCCACGCCCCAAGGCGACCATGCCGGATTGGGCTATTTCCCGGATGCCGTAGGGGTCGAGCATCCGCAGCAGCGCATCGAGCTTGTCAGCGGTGCCGGTAGCTTCGATGGTCAGCGCCTCTGGGGACACATCGACGACCTTGGCCCTAAATAACGCAACTGTCTCCAGCACTTGCGACCGCACCGTGGTATCGGCCCGGACCTTGACTAGCAGCAGCTCGCGCTGCACCGCCGCCGCGGGATCGAGCTCCACGATCTTGATGACGTTGACCAGCTTGTTGAGCTGCTTGGTAACTTGCTCCAAGGGCAACTCATCAACGGCCACGACGATGGTCATCCGGGAGATGTCGGGGTTCTCGGTGGGTCCGACCGCCAGCGAGTGGATGTTGAACCCGCGGCGGCTGAACAACCCGGCCACCCGGGCCAGCACGCCCGGTTTGTTCTCCACCAGCACTGACATGGTGTGCGTGGTCATGACCCGTCCTCGTCGAACAGCGGGCGGATGTTGCGGGCCGCCATGATGTCGTTGTTGCCGGTGCCCGCCGCGACCATCGGCCACACCTGGGCATCCTTGCCCACCACAAAGTCGATCACGACCGGGCGGTCGTCGATGTCCATGGCCTTTTTGATGACCTTGTCGACGTCGGGCTCGGCCTCGCAGCGCAAGCCCACGCAGCCCAGCGCCTCGGCGAGCTTGACGAAGTCGGGGATGCGGGAGTGAGTGCCAAGGTCGGTCTGCGAGTAGCGCTCGGAGTAGAACAGGTTCTGCCATTGGCGGACCATGCCCAGGCTGCCGTTGTTGATCACAGCGACCTTGATCGGGATGCGCTCGATGGCGCAGGTTGCCAGCTCCTGGTTGGTCATCTGGAAGCTGCCGTCACCGTCGATGGCCCACACCGCGACATCCGGCCGGCCCAGCTTGGCACCCATTGCGGCCGGGACCGCAAAACCCATGGTGCCCAGCCCGCCCGAGTTGATCCAGCTGCCCGGTTTCTCGTACTTGATGAATTGGGCCGCCCACATCTGATGCTGGCCCACCCCCGCGGTGTAGATCGCATCGGGACCCACCAGGGCACCGATCCGTTCTATCGCGTACTGCGGGGCCAGCATGCCGTCGCTGGGGCGGTCATAACCCAGCGGGAACGTTTGCTGCCAGTTGCGCAGTTGCCGCCACCAGGCATCCAGATCCGGACTGGTGGTCTGGAACTCGATACGCACCGCGTCGATCAGCTCGCCGATCACCTCGGCACAGTCGCCGACGATGGGCACGTCCGCCCGGCGGTTCTTCGAGATCTCCGCGGGGTCGATGTCGGCGTGCACCACCGCGGCGGCCGGCGCGAACGACGACAGCTGCCCGGTGACCCGGTCGTCGAACCGGGTACCGAGCGCCACCAGCAGGTCGGACCGCTGCATGGCCGCAACCGCGGCCACCGTGCCGTGCATGCCAGGCATCCCCACGTGCTGCGGATGGGAATCCGGGAAGGCGCCGCGCGCCATCAGCGTGGTCACGACCGGCGCCCCGGTGAGCTCAGCCAACTCCCGCAGCGCCTCGGTGGCCCGCGCCTTGATCACTCCACCGCCGACGTAGAGCACCGGACGACGGGCGTGCGCGATGAGCCGGGCAGCTTCGCGAATCTGCTTGCCGTGCGGCCGGATGGTCGGCCGGTAGCCGGGCAGCTGCAGCTCCGGTGGCCACATGAACAAGGTCTGCTCCTGCAGCACATCTTTGGGAATGTCCACCAGTACGGGACCCGGGCGGCCGGTAGCGGCCAGGTGGAAGGCTTCAGCGATCGCCCTGGGGATCTCCGCCGGGTCTTTGACGAGCATGTTGTGCTTGGTGACCGGCATGGTGATACCGGTGATGTCCGCCTCCTGGAAGGCGTCTGTGCCGATCAGCGCTCTGGTCTGCTGGCCGGTAATGGCCACCACCGGCACCGAGTCCATGTGCGCGTCGGCCAGGGGTGTGACCAAGTTCGTTGCCCCGGGCCCGGATGTCGCCATGCACACCCCGACGCGCCCGGTGGCCTGCGCATAGCCGGTAGCGGCGTGACCGGCGCCCTGCTCGTGGCGGACCAGGACGTGGCGGACCTTCGTGGAGTCCAGCAGTGGGTCATAAGCAGGCAGGATCGTGCCACCCGGAATCCCGAACACGGCCTCGCACCCGAGCGCTTCCAGGGAGCGCACGAGCGACTGCGCGCCGCTGACTCGCACCGGTGCGCCTACCGGCGGAGCCGGCCTGGGCGGTTGCGTCGGACTCGGCATTTCTCTGGACATGTCTCTCGGAGTCACGGTTGTCATGGTCCTGCCCTATTTTCATCGCTTGCTCGGCCCCGGGCATCAAAAAACCCTCGCCGCCCGGTGGGCTCAAGCGAGGGTTGGCGCGTCGACGTCTGGGGTTCTTCAGACGACGCGCCTACGAAGTACGAGGACGCTGCGGATCAGCACGTCGCCGACGGTAACTGCCGCACCCCAGCACAGTCAACCTAGTAGGACGCTGTCCCGCATACTGGGAGCAAGGCCGCGGGTACGCTCGATCAGACCTTAGCGAGCGCCTGGTCGAAGTCGGCGATAAGATCATCGGCGGCCTCGACGCCGCAGCTGATCCGGATCAGGTCGTCGGTGATGCCGACCCGTTCGCGATCTTCTGGATTCATGCCGGCGTGTGAGGTGGCCGCGGGGCGGGTGATGAGCGTTTCGACGCCGCCCAGGCTCGGCGCTGCGTGCGGGATCCGCAACGCCTCAAACAGGCTTTCTGCCGCCTCGCTGCCGCCTGCGAGGCGCAGGCTGAGCACGCCGCCAAAGCCGCAGAGCAGCTGCGCCGCGTGCGTGTGATCAGGATGGAAAGGCAACCCTGGGTAGTTGACTCCGACGACCTTCGAATGCTCGCTGAGGAAGCCGGCCAGCGCCGCGGCGTTGTTGTTGCAGGCATGAACCCGCAGCGCCACCGTCTTCAGGCCTCGTGCCAGCAGGAACCCGGCGTGCGGATCCAGGCTGCCGCCGTAGTGATTGAGGGTGCGGCGGATCCGGTCGATCAGCTCGGTGCTCCCGGCGATGCTGCCCGCGACGATGTCCGAATGGCCGTTGAGGTACTTCGTCGCGCTGTGCAAACACAGATCGAATCCGATCGGCACGGGCTGGAAGTTCACGGGGCTTGCGAAGGTGTTGTCGATCACGGTAACCAGCTGGTGTTGCCGGGCGAACGTGACCATCTCCCGCAGCCGGCCCACGCGCATCAACGGATTGGTGATCGTCTCGATCAGAACCGCCCGGGTATGGGGAGTTCGGGCGGCCTCCCACGTGTCGGGCCGGTTGGCGTCGATGAACGTGTAGCTCCAGCCAAGCTTGTGGGCGTGGTGGGTGAGGAAGTCATGGGTGCCGCCATACAGGCAGTCGCTGGCCAGCAGATGGTCTCCGACCCGTAGCAGGGTGTGCAGCGCCGCGGTCACCGCCGCCATGCCGGAGGCGGTCGCCAGCGCGGCTTCGGCGGCTTCCAGGGCCGCCAGCTTGTCGTGCAGGTACGTTTGCGATGGCGTTGAGCTCAGACGCAGATATCTGATGTCGTGGTAGTCGGTGCCTGGCTCGCCGGAAAAGACCGTCGACTGGTAGATCGGAAATACCACCGAACCTTCGGGGCCCGGTCGGCGCTCGCCGGCGTGCACGGCAAGGGTCTCGATTCCGCGGGCGTGCTCTGTTCGCACCTAGATCTCCTCCGTACCGCAAGCAGGTAGCAGCGACACTCCGTTGGCATGGTGGCAAAGACGGGCCAGGTCATCGGAATTGCCCGTGACCACAAGTGCGTCAAGCAACTCCGCAGTGGCCACCACGCACGCCTCCACCACTGAACCTGTGCGGGCCCGGGAACGGAGCTGCGCGGCGCGACGGGCCAGGGGCTCGTCCAGCGGCGCAACCACGGACAATCCCACGATGCGGCTGACCAGCGTGTCGGGTATCGGGCTGGCGGCCAGCGACTCAGCGAGCACAGCGGCGGGCACGATCGGTGGCCACCGCCCGCGCCGCCGCAGCGCTGCGATGCGAGCGGCGGCCTGCCGGTCCCGGCGGCCCAGCGCGATCATCCCACCGGAGTCAAGGATCAGGCTCGTCGATGCGGGTCGTCTCATGTGGGGCGGCGCCGAGCTGGCGCGGTCGCGGTGTCGACCCAGGCATCCGCCGCCGCCAGCTCGTCGGCGGTGGGTGGGCCACCGAGTTCGACCGCCAGCTCGGCGAGGTACTGATCGGTTGCGGCGGCCAGTTCCCGGCGTCGAAGCTCGATCCGGACGGCATGCTGGGCAAGCTCGGAGATCGGCAGCTGTAACTGCTTGACCGCCTGGTGAAGATCGCCTGGTAGGTAGATCTGCACCCGCGGCATACGCCTACTGTACGCCTATTTGGGATTGCTCCGACGGCCCGCCACTATGTGACGGTGACTGACTCCGCCACGGTGACCTTTCGACTCCCGCTGACCGCACTACTCGGGGTGTTCGGGTTGATCGTGTGCATGACCCCGGTCGCCTTCGGCGCTCCTGGACTTCAGGTGCTGTACCTGGTGCCGCTGATGCTTGGAGTCTGGCTGGTTCAGACTCGCACCGTGGTCGGCCCCGACACCGTGGTGGCGCATCGAGTATGGGGTTCGCAGCGGATGGCGTGGTCCGAGCTCGCCGGCTTACGGGTTGATGATCAGTCCCGGATATGGGCGGTATTGCACGGAGGCAACGAGGTGGGATTGCCGGCGGTGCGCGCCCGTCACCTTCCCATGCTGGCGGCGCTGAGCGGGGGCCGGCTGCCGGCTCCCCTCGCTGAGGCCGACGGGCCACCTAAGGCACAAGGTTGACGGTCTCGTTAACGCGTATCGATATGGCGTCGTCGCTTACCAGCGGCATACAGCTACGCATTTAACCTGGCAGACCATGCCTCCCCTGGTGCCGGGCCCGGCCCGCGCTCGCCGCCGCGCGATCTGCGTACTGGTCACGTTGGTGGGGCTGCTATGCGCATGCTCGGTAACGCCGACCTTTCCGGACCGGGGCACTGGCCCATTTCACTCCAAGCTGGAGACCGGAATGGAGGCCGGACCGCGGCCACAGATCGAAGGCCCGTTCCAGACACAGGGCCCAAGCGCACCCGGACAGCCACCGCCGGGCCCACCGCAGGGCTGCGTCGACCCCGATCCGGCTGTGGTCGCAACGTGCCTGGAACCGATCTCTGCGCTCGTCGTCCTGCCTGGCTCCACGCCGGTGGGTCTAGCCGCCGAGCGCACCACCGGCCGGATCCTGCAAGTCCAGCGGCAACGACCGAACCGGGAAGTCACCTCCCTGGTTGTGGACCCGGCGGGGGACGGCGGTCTGACCGGCCTGGCGCTGTCTCCCAGCTACACCGAGGACGAACTGCTCTACGCCTACGTCACCACGCCTGTCGACAATCGGGTGGTCCGGATTGCGCCGGGCGACATGCCCAAGCCGGTCCTGGTTGGCATTCCCCGGGGGACCACCGGCAATGCGGGCGCGCTCGCGGTGGACTCGCACGGGATGCTCCTGGTCGCCACTGGAGATGCCGGAAACCCGGCATTAGCCGCGGACCCGCAGTCCCTGGCCGGCAAGGTGTTGCGAATCGATGCCTTCGGCCATCCCGCACCGGGCAATCCGGCCGGCTCAATGGTGATCGTCAGCGGGTTGCACTCACCAGGTGGGTTGTGTATCGACCCAGTGACCAAGGAGCTATGGATCACCGACCGGTTGCCCGACCATGATCTGTTACACCGGGCACAGCCGGGACGACCGCTGGGGCGTGCAGCGTGGACGTGGTCCGGTGGCAGCGCCGCCGCGGGCTGCGTGGTCATGCTGGGTCGCATCCAGGTTGCCTTCGCCAGCGGAGCGCCGATGTTCGCGCTCGGGATCGGACCGGGCGGCACCTTCATCGGCCCGCCGTTGCAAATCCCGTTGGAACGCTACGGCCGGGTTTCTGCGGCCGCTCTGAGCCCGGACGGCCGGGCGCTGTGGCTGGGTACGGTCAACAAGACAGGCGCGAACCGCATCTCCAGCGACGACCGCGTCTTCATCCTGCCTGACTTAGTCGGCCCCGGGGCGGGGCACGACTAACGTC
>DATELN010000214.1:0-2334 GCA_035276605.1 Pseudonocardiaceae bacterium
CCTCCGACCTGCAAAATCGCACGTCAGCACAGCGCCGAGCCGTTCCTTCTCTTTATCAGCGGGTTTGAGTAACCGCTCCCTCGACCGCGAGCATCCACGCCGCATCGCCGGAGCCAATGGCGCCTGACGGCGTCGCGCCGCGATGGCGCAAGCGCCACCATTGACACCACCGACGCGACGAGCAAGTCGACAGCACGAGGGACCAGCCGCTCAATGCGATCGGATCCGTCAATTGGGCATGTCGCCCGCCCGCTTTGGCGTGCCGGGTTGCGGGTGCGGCTGGGTTACTTGGTCTGGCTGCTGCTCACGGTGGAGCTGTCTATTTTCCACAGGCCATTCTCGGCGACGAGCCGGTAGCTGGTCTGTTCTTCGATAGCTCTGCCGTCTTTGAAGTAGTAGTCAATGGTCGCATCGACCATGTTGCCGGGTGTTGCGGAGACGTTAGAGACCGTGACCCGCGCCACGGCGTTCCAGAAGTTCTGATATCCGGTGAAGCCTCCGGCGTGGTTTTGCTGGTAGTTGGCTGTGAGCCGGTCCCAGGCCGCCGGCAGGTTTCCCGGCACCAAGGAGTAATAGTCGGTAATCGCTCTCGCCAGTTGCTCCGGCGCACCTTCCGGACTACCGGGGACTGCCGGAGCGATGGTCGGCGTTTCCGGCGTGGTGTTGCTGGGTGCGGGGGGAGCGGGAAGGGCCTCCGGGCCGCTTGAGGTGCTCGTGGGGGCTTCCGGCGTCGTGCTGGTCGGTTGTGCTGCGGTGGGAAGGGGTTGCGGGCTCGGTGAAGCATCGCCCGGGGTGGGGGCGGTGGCGTTAGCGCCGGTGACGTTGGCATGGCTGATCAGCACGGCCACCAGGACACCGGCGGCCAGCAGCACGATCGTCATGACGCCAGTGAGCAGTTTCCGCTGCGCTGGCCATCTGTGGTGTTGGCCCGCAGCCGACGCTGGACCGGCTGCGGCGTCCATCCCCGTCGACCTCATCGAGGTGAGCGTTTCTTCTAGTGGGGATGCCTGGATGAGGGTCGGCTGTGGGGCCGGGTCGACGGGCCGGTCGCTTCGGGGTGGCGGCGGTGCGGCGGCGGACAGGTCTGCCTGGCGTCCCGCAAGGCTGGCGGCCAGCCTGTTCAGCGCCTCGTGGGCCTGGTGCATGGTGGGGCGCTGGTCGGGATCGCGCTGCAACAGGCTCACCAACACTGGGGTTAGCAGGCCGGATCGTCGGGGCGCAATGATCTCGCCCGAGGCCACTTGGTGCAGCAGAGCAATCGGGTTGGGGTTGGTTCCAAACGGCGGCGTGCCCTCCAGCGCGGTATACAGCGTGGCGCCCAGAGAGAACACGTCTGAGGAGAAGTTGGCACTGTGTCCCTGGGCGACCTCCGGGGCCAAGTAGGCCGGTGTTCCGGCCAGCATCCCGGTGGCGGTCACGGTGACATCGCCCACGGCGTGAGAGACCCCAAAGTCGGTGATCTTTGCTGTGCCGTCGTTGGCGAGCAGCACGTTGCCCGGCTTGATGTCCCGGTGCACGATGCCCACCTGGTGCGCGGCGGCCAGCGCGGAGGCGATCTGACGGCCAATGCGGGCGACTTCCTCGGGTGGGAGCACACCCTGTGTGGACAGCACCGTGGCCAGGCTCTGGGACGCCAGATACTCCATGATCAGACACGGTTGATCCTCGTGCTCGGCCACGTCGAAGACCGCGATTGCGTGCGGGTGGTGTAACCGGGCGGTGATCCGCCCCTCCCGCATCGCCCGCCGGCGGGCCTCCTCCATCTCACCGTCGCTGAGTCTCGCGGGCAACAACAGCTGCTTGATCGCGACAGTGCGATGCAGACGCTCGTCTCGGGCCTGCCACACCACCCCCATCGCCCCACTACCCAGGCGCGAGACCAGGCGGTAGCGCCCCGCGATCAACTGCCCCTCATCGCTCACTGCCACCCCCCGGGAAAACAGACCCGTGCTTGCCTTACATCTGCGGTGACCATCCAGGCTGACGTCATCCCCGGCGCTGACCCCGTTGCCTCACGGCACCCTACGACGCCCACAAAACCAACGCAGGTGCTGCATCAGCCGACGGATTCGCAGAGTTAGCGTTGCTGAGCGGAAAAGACAGCTGTCACCGGCCAGCCTCTCCAGCCCCTCGGGCAGTCCTTGATCAGCTCTGTAGCTAGCTCCTGCGCCCCGACCCTGGTGCAGATCGAGACCCCCTCGGCGTGTGCCGAGTCAGTGCCCACGTGCGGTCCCGGTCAGCCCACGTCAATCGCCACGGCGCCCGCGATGTCAACCGGCGCCGCTCGCGAGACCTGGGGTCGGCGCCCGACGTTTCCCGGCGACCGCCTCCGTC
>DATELN010000215.1:0-41329 GCA_035276605.1 Pseudonocardiaceae bacterium
GCTCGTTCGCCGGCTATGCCGCGCATATGCGCACTCTGGAGTTCCTCGACGCGATCGGTGATCTTCTTGACGGAGCCCGCGACCGCACCACCACTGTGTTCTGCTCGGAGTCGGTGTGGTGGCGCTGCCACCGCCGGATGATCGCCGACTTCGCGATGCTGAGTGCGCACGTGCCGGTGCTCCACCTCATGCATGACGGCGCAGTGCACGAGCACCGTCCGACGGAAGTAGCCCGTCTCCGCCCCGACGGCCTCCTCGTCTACGACGGCGTTGCCTCCGACGATCAACCGACGCTGCCATTCTGAATGCCACAGTCGTTCACGGTCGCAGGTTCGGCGAGTTGACGGTGCGCATCCTTTCGCTACCCGCTAGGCCCGCAACTCCGTCCGGACGTGCGTAACGTCACCGACGGACAACACCCGCTGCTGCCCGTCACATCGCACGACCAGGCGGCCTTCGGTGTCGATGTCCTCGGCGGTACCGATGCAAGTGGCCTGGTCGGGCAGTTCGACCCGGACCTGCTCACCCAGGGTGACACAGTGTTGCCGGTAGACCTCCCGCAGTCCGGAGCCGACCGGGTCGCCTTTGTACGCGCACCAGTGCCGCAGCTCCTTGTCCAGCGTCCGCAGCAAGGCACGCAGCAACGGATCGCGGTCGGTGCAGCTGGCGTTCTCGATGGCTAGCGAAGTGGCAGTGGGCACCGGCAGTTCGTCGGATCGCGACGTGACGTTGAGTCCGATGCCGATTACCACCGCGGACTGCCCGGGGACAAGCTCGGCGAGGATCCCGGCCACCTTGCGCTGGTGGGAGTCCAGCAGCACGTCATTGGGCCACTTCAGGACCGCCCGCAGCTCGGCCACCGTGGTGATGGTCTGGCACAAGGCCACCCCGGCCAGCAACGGCAGCCAGCTCCACCGGGACTGCGGCACCTCGGTAGGGCGCACCAGTACTGACAGCGCAAGCCCCGACCGCGCCGGAGCGACCCAGCTGCGTCCGGCCCGCCCTCGCCCGTCACTCTGATGCTCGGCCACCAGCACCGTGCGATCCGGCGCGCCCTGGCGGGCCATGTCGACCAGTGCGGTGTTCGTCGACGGCACAGTCGTCGCGACGTCGAGTGCTGCGTACGGCCCGGCCGGCGCCACCAGGGCCCGACGCAGTGCAGCCTCGCGCAGCGGAGGTCGCTCAAGATCGGTCCACACGGTTGTGACGCTACCTTTAGGGTCGGGCGGCATGGAGCCGGATATCCACACCACCGCGGGCAAGCTGGCCGACCTGTTGCGCCGCCATGAGCAGGCGGTCGACGCCGGATCGGCCCGCGCGGCGGCGCGCCAGCACGCCAAGGGCCGCAAGACCGCTCGGGAACGCATCGAGTTGCTGCTGGACGCGGGATCGTTCATCGAACTCGACCAGCTGGCTCGGCACCGCAGCACCAACTTCGGGCAAGAAACCAACCGGCCCTACGGCGACGGCGTGGTCAGTGGCTACGGCACCGTGGACGGTCGGCCGGTGTGCGTGTTCAGCCAGGACGCTTCGGTGTTCGGCGGCAGCCTCGGCGAGGTGTACGGCGAGAAGATCATTAAGGTGATGGATCTGGCGATGCGGACCGGCTGCCCGATCATCGGGATCAATGAGGGTGGCGGCGCGCGGATCCAGGAGGGCGTGGTGTCGCTGGCGCTTTATGGCGAGATCTTCCTGCGTAACACGCACGCCTCCGGGGTGATCCCGCAGATCTCGCTGATCATGGGATCGTGCGCGGGGGGGCATGTCTACTCCCCCGCGCTGACCGATTTCACCGTCATGGTCGACCAGACCTCGGCCATGTTCATTACCGGACCCGATGTAATCAAGACGGTGACCGGCGAGTCGGTCGGTTTCGAGGAACTTGGCGGTGGGCGCACACACAACACCAAATCGGGCAACGCGCACTACCTCGGCGCCGACGAGGAGGACGCGCTGTCCTACGTCAAGGAGCTGCTGTCATTCCTGCCGTCGAACAACCTTTCCGAGCCGCCGGTGTTCGACGCGCCTGAGGTTGGGCCGGTCACCGACGCAGATCGGCAGCTGGACACGCTGATCCCGGACTCGGCGAAGGCGCCCTACGACATGCACGACGTAATCACCCGGGTCATCGACGAGGGAGAGTTCCTGGAGGTACATGAGCTGTTTGCGCCCAATGTGGTGGTCGGCTTCGGCCGGGTCGAGGGCCGTAGCGTCGGGATCGTGGCCAACCAGCCCACCCAGCTGGCGGGCTGCCTGGACATCGACGCAAGCGAGAAAGCCGCGCGGTTTGTGCGTACCTGCGACGCCTTCAACGTCCCGGTACTCACTTTCGTCGACGTGCCCGGGTTCCTACCTGGTACTGACCAGGAGTGGAACGGGATCATCCGGCGCGGCGCCAAGCTGATCTACGCCTACGCCGAGGCCACCGTGCCCAAGGTCACGGTGATCACCCGCAAGGCCTACGGCGGCGCCTACGACGTCATGGGTTCCAAACACCTCGGCGCGGACATCAACTTGGCGTGGCCGTCGGCGCAGATCGCCGTGATGGGTGCTTCCGGCGCGGCGAACATCCTGTATCGCAAAGAACTCGCGGCGGCGTCAGCCGATGAGGTCGCCGCGTTGCGAGCGCGCCGCCAGCTGGACTACGAGGAGACCCTGCTCAACCCCTACGTCGCGGCCGACCGCGGCTACGTCGATGCGGTGATCGCGCCGAGCCACACCCGTGCCCAGGTAGCCCGTGCCCTGCACATGCTGCACAACAAACGCCAAACCCTGCCCCCGAAAAAGCATGGGAACATCCCCTTGTGAGTGCGAAACAGTGTTATAGCACCGAATGCCACTCACGACTCATCGTCCGAGGCGAAGCATCGGACGATGAGCTTGCCGCGCTGACTGCGGTGTTCGCCGCGCTGACGGTTGCGGAGCCGGTGGCGCCAGCGACCGCGCGCAGCGCCTGGGCCGACCCGGCGTACGTCCTGCGCCTGCCCTTGCGCCCTGGCCCCGCAGCCTGGCGCTTGTCCGCACGCGCGCATTGACATCCCGCCACGGCGCCTTGTCGCCGAGTTCGACGACAGGGACGTAGATCAGCGAGGCGGTGACACGCCGATGGCAGGATTGGCGGTATGGCCACGATCGCATTCGAGGACCTGAGCCCGGGCACCGTGATTGATCTCGGTGAGGCCGAGGTCGATCGAGAAGAGATGCTCGCCTTCAATCAGCGATTCGATCCGCAGCCATTCCATCTGGACGAAGAGGCGGCGAAACGGTCGGTGCTCGGCGGGCTGTGCGCGTCGGGTTGGTTCACCGTGTGCTTGTGGATGCGCGCATACGTGGATGGAGTGCTGGTCGATTCCACCTCGCAGGGCTCACCGGGTGGCCGGGACATGTCGTGGCTGGCGCCGGTGTTTCCTGGCGACGTGCTGCGCATGCAGCTGGAGGTGATTGGTGCCCGCCGGTCGGGCAGCCGTCCTAGTCTCGGGCTGCTGGAGATGGTCGGATCTGCGCACCGTGGCCCGGACTGCGTGCTGCGGATGACGTTCACCGGCATGTTTTCCACCCGCACCTGACGCCGTGCGTCTCATCCTCGCGTCAGCGTCACAAGGTCGGCTCGGCGTGCTTCGCGGCGCTGGGATCGATCCGGTGGTGCGAGTGTCCGGAGTGGACGAGGACGTGTTGACCGCGCGCCTGGCAGGGGCGGCACCGGAACGGGTAGTCACCGCACTGGCGGCAGCGAAAGCTGACGCGGTCGCCGCGACAGTCGCCGTCGAGTACCCCAACGCAGTGATCGTCGGATGTGACTCCATGCTGCACATTGGTGGCGAACTGGTCGGCAAGCCTGGCTGCGCCGACGCTGCCCTGCGGCGGTGGCAGGCGATGGCCGGTCGCGCTGGCGAGTTGCTCACCGGACACGCCGTGGTACGCCTCGATCGCGGCGTCCGGGTCGCGGGCAGCAGCGGTGCGCAGAGCACGGTGGTGCGGTTCGGCAACCCATCACCGGAAGAGATCGAGGCTTACGTCGGCACGGGCGAACCCCTACACGTTGCCGGCGGGTTCACTCTGGACGGCCGGGGCGGCTGGTTCGTCGACGGGATCGACGGCGACCCATCCAGCGTGATCGGCATCAGCTTGCCGTTGACCCGGCGACTGCTCGGTGAAGTTGGGGTTGCTCTAGTGTCGTTGTGGCCGTGACGCATACCCGGCCGGCTTACGCCTCCACCCGCCGGCCCGATATGTCCATGATCGGCGATCGTCCACCATCCAGGCGCGACGTCCATACCGCCCTAGACTCCGGTAGGTGGCCCTTCCCACCTCGCCGTCCTTGCGCAAGGTGCTCGTCGCCAACCGCGGGGAGATCGCCGTCCGGGTAGTCCGGGCCTGCCGCGATGCCGGGCTGGCCAGCGTCGCGGTCTACGCAGACGGCGATCGAGATGCGCCATTCGTCACGCTGGCCGACGAGGCGTTCGCCTTAGGTGGTGCCACCCCCGCCGACAGCTACCTCGACGCGGCCAAGCTGCTCGATGTCGCGGCCCGGGCTGGCGTTGATGCGGTGCACCCCGGCTACGGGTTCCTCGCCGAAAACGCCGAGTTCGCCCAGGCGGTGATCGACGCCGGGCTGCTCTGGATCGGACCGTCGCCACAGGTTATCCGTGATCTAGGGGACAAGGTCACCGCCCGGCATCTCGCCGCAAAGGTAGGGGCGCCGCTGGTACCGGGCACCAGGGATCCAGTGTCGGCGGCGGATGAGGTGGTGGCCTTCGCCGCGGAGCATGGCTTGCCGGTAGCTATCAAGGCCGCGTACGGCGGTGGCGGACGCGGCTTGAGAGTAGCTCGCAGCTTGCAGGAGATTCCCGAGTTGTTCGATTCCGCAGTGCGGGAGGCCGTCGCGGCTTTCGGACGTGGCGAGTGTTTCGCGGAGCGCTACCTGGAGCGACCACGCCATGTGGAGGCCCAGGTGCTGGCCGACCAGCACGGTAGCGTCATCGTGGTCGGCACGCGGGACTGCACGCTGCAACGCCGGCATCAGAAGTTGGTAGAGGAGGCCCCGGCTCCGTTCCTTTCTGATCAGCAACGGCACTGTATCCACGAGGCGGCCCGCGCGATCTGCGAGGAAGCGGCCTACACCGGAGCGGGCACCGTCGAATTTCTGGTCGCTCCCGACGGATCGATCTCCTTTCTGGAGGTGAACACCCGGCTGCAGGTCGAACACCCAGTCTCCGAGGAGACCACCGGGCTGGACCTGGTACGCGAGCAGTTCCGGATCGCGGTCGGCGAACGACTGGCTCTTACCGCCGACCCGGTTCCGCGCGGTCATGCGATCGAGTTCCGCATCAACGCCGAGGACCCCGCTCGCGGATTCCTCCCAGTGCCGGGGGTTGTCACGGTGTTCGATCCGCCGTCCGGGCCGGGAGTGCGTCTCGACGCCGGCGTGCGCCCCGGCAGCGTGATCAGCGGCGAGTTCGATTCCATGCTCGGCAAGCTCATCGTCGTCGGTACAGATCGGGTGCAGGCGCTGGCACGATCCCGGCGGGCGCTGTCGGAATTCACCGTCGACGGGGTGCCAACCGTCATCCCGTTTCACCGGGCGATCGTGGCCGAGCCGGCCTTCGCTGCGTCCGATGCCGAGCACTTCACCGTGCACACTCGGTGGATCGAGACCGAGTTCGCCGCGGTCCTGGCACCAGCCGGTCCTGCAGCGGAGGTGCCGGCTTCCCCACCTCGCCAGACGGTGGTTGTCGAAGTCGGTGGCCGGCGGCTGGAGGTCTCGCTGCCGGGCGATCTGGTCCTGAGCGGTGGTGGCACGACCCGGGCCAGGCCCCGTAAACGTGGTGGCGGTCGGGCAGCTGTGGCATCGGGTGATGCGGTGCTTACGCCCATGCAGGGCACCGTGGTCCGGGTCGCGGTGTCCAACGGGGATGTGGTCAACGTCGGTGATCTCATCGTGGTAGTCGAGGCGATGAAGATGGAAAACCCGGTCACCGCCCACCAAGCCGGTACCGTCACCGCCGTGGCGGTGCAGCCGGGTACCCCCGTCACTTCTGGCACCCTCTTGTGCACGATCACCCCCTAACCCCTCCCGGGCGTGTCGCGTCCCCGGGCCCGGTGTGTCGTGCCCCCGTGCGGCACGTGGAGGCGGGGGTCAGCTGACGGCGGCGAGGAGTTGCGGGCGCGGGTCGGGCGCGGCGGCACGGCGGGCGTCGGCCGCCGAGTCGCTGGGCTCGCATTGCGAGTCGCGCTCGGCGGCCACTCGGGCCAGGTAGAACTGCACTTCCCGGTCCCGGGTGTCAACCGGCCAGTTCAGCACCTCGCCCATCAGGCCGGCGACCTCGGCGGCGCACGCTTCACCGCGGTGGGGGTATTCGATCGAGATACGGGTGCGCCGGGTCAACACGTCCTCCAGATGCAAGGCACCCTCGTGGCTGGCCGCATGCACCACCTCGACACGCAGATAGTCCGGCGCCTCAGGCAGCGGCGCCAGCAGATCCGGACGATCCGCGGCCAACGCCAGCACCTGGTGCACCGCCGAGCCGTAACGATCGAGCAGATGCCGTAGCCGGTAGGGATGCAAGCCGTATCGCGCGGCCAGCGTATCGGCCTGGTTCACCAGCGCGTGGAAACCGTCCGCGCCGAGCAGGGGCACCTTGTCGGTGATAGACGGCGCGACTCGCCCGGGCAGATCGGGCACTGCCGCGTCCACCGCGTCGGCGGCCATCACCCGGTAGGTGGTGTACTTGCCGCCCGCGATGGCGACCAGGCCCGGCGCCACCCGCGCGACGGCGTGCTCCCGGGATAGCCGCGAGGTCTCCTCGCTTTCGCCGGCCAGCAGCGGCCGCAAACCCGCGTAGACCCCCTCGATGTCGTCCTCGGTCAGCGGCGTAGCCAGCACCGAGTTAACCGTACCCAGCAGGTAGTCGATGTCTGCGCGGGTGGCGGCGGGGTGCGCGAGGTCGAGGTTCCACCGGGTGTCGGTGGTGCCGATGATCCAATGGTTACGCCACGGGATAACAAACAGCACTGACGTCGCGGTGCGCAGGATCAACCCGCTTTCCGACACGATGCGGTCTCTCGGCACCACGACGTGCACGCCCTTGGAGGGGCGGATCCGGAACCGACCCCGCCCACCGGACAACCGCTGGATCTCATCGGTCCATACCCCCGTGCAGTTGAGCACCGCGTGCGCATCGACATCGGTCTCCGCGCCGGTCTCGCAATCCCGCACGCGGACTCCGCAAATCCGGTCCGCTTCCCGCCGGAAGCCGATGACTTGGCTGGAGCTGCGCACCACCGCGCCGTACTGCGCAGCCGTCCGGGCCACCGTCATGGTGTGGCGCGCGTCGTCGGTGAGCGCATCGTAGTAATGCACCCCGCCGACAAGGTGGTCGCGCCGCAACGCCGGCGCCAACCGGAGCGCTCCGGCCCGGGTGAGATGGCGCTGACCCGGCACCGATCGTGCCCCGCCCAGCGTCTGGTACAGCGCCAGCCCGGCGGCGACGTAGGGCCGTTCCCAGATCCGGTGTGCCAGCGGGTACAAGAAGCTCACCGGCTTGACCAGGTGCGGCGCCAGCCGGGTGAGCATCAGCTCCCGCTCGTGCAGGGCCTCGCGGACCAGTCCGAACTCCAGCTGCTCCAGATAGCGCAAGCCGCCGTGGAACAGCTTGGACGATCGGCTGGACGTGCCCGAAGCCAGGTCCCGGGCTTCCACCAGAGCCACCTTGAGACCGCGGGTGACAGCATCCAATGCCGCACCGCAACCGACCACGCCACCACCGATGACCACGACATCGAACTGCTCACCGGCCAACCGCTGCCAGTCCGCCGCGCGCTGCGCAGGACACAGCTGCCCGGGGGCGGGCGTCATCAGCTGCGGATGATCAGCCTGCCGCACCGGCTCACCCCCTGCGTCGTAAGCGATCCAGCTGCACGCTACCGCGTGCGGACGTCCTGAAGTGGCGTAAACGGCATCGCCGTAACCGAACCGATCACTGCCGCAGAAGTCGAATTTGCAGGTGAGGGCACGGCACTCCGACGCCTTTGTCGATCGCGAATCCGCTTCAACCACGCAACGGCAGTGCCCTTGCTCGGACACATCCGCTGACTCCCTTAATGCGACTGGTCACGGGCGCTGCGTAACAAGAGCAGCAAGACGACGGCAGCGAGAATCGCGACGAGCGCTGCGAACACCGTGCCGGCGGTAATAAGGCCGAACGCCTGCGCCGCGGCGCCCTCACCGATCACTGGAATCGCAATCCCAACATAGAGCATCACGAAGTAGCTTGACGTAATCTCGCCGCGCTTGGCCGGCGGGCTTGCGCTGGTCACCGTTTCCAGTCCGGCTCGAAAGCTCATACCCTGGCCGACTCCGGCGACGACCGCTCCGACGATGAGTACCGCCAGCGATCGGACGGGCAGACTGGTGCCAACCACGATCATCCCCGCGATCAGGCCGGCGCAGCCGAGGACCAAGGCACGTTGCTCGCCGATGACCATGGACAGTGACTGGCCGACGGTCGAGGCGAGGAAGACGGAAAGCACCACCGCCCCGGTGAGCGCGGAATTGGTGTCATTCAGGACCGTGCCGAGGAATGCCGGGGACACCGCGGTGAACAGTCCCAGCACTGCGAAGCCGGCGAATCCGGCGATCACCGCCCGGGTGAACACCCCCTGGATCTCGGCTGGCACAGTGATTTTCTGCGGTCGCAGCCGCATCGTGGCCGGTCGCTGCACAGGTTCGGCGACGGCGAACACGCCGAGGATGGCCAGCACGACGAGCAGCAGATCGACAATGAAACACAGGGCCAGTGGCAGCGGCGCATACTGCGCCAAAACTCCGGCCAGCAGCGGGCCTGCGCCCAGACCGCCCATGTTGGCCGCGGCCGCGACCAGGCTTGCCCGTGACTTGCCCTCGTCGGGAGCCAAATCCACGATCGTGGCGGTCGCGGTGCCGGTGAAGATCCCCGCCGATACTCCGGACAGCACCCGGCCGACAAACAGCCATCCCAGTGTTCCTGCCAGCAAGAACACCACGGCGGAAAGACCAGATAAGACCAACCCCGCCAGCAGCATCGGTCGCCTACCCAGCTGATCCGCCCAGTGTCCGAACAGCAGCAGCGCGGCGATGACGCCCACCGCGTACGCGGCGAAGACCACCGTGGTGACCAACTCGTCGAAGCTGAAGGCCTTCTGGTACAGCGGGTACAGCGGGGTCGGCAGCGTGGTGCCGAGCATGGCGATCGCGAATGCCGTCGCGATGAGGGTGACGGCCCTCCAGCTATGCAGTCCCCGTTGGGGCGCCCGGTGGAGCTGTTGGAGTCCCATGACGCCCTGATTTACCCGATTGGGGTGATGGGCAACCCGCTAGCGTCCACGGTCAATGAGCCAGTACGTCGCAGCGATCGATCAGGGCACCACATCCACCCGCTGCATGATCTTCGACCACGCCGCCCGAGTGGTCAGCGTTGACCAGCGGGAACACCAGCAGCACTACCCCGCGGCCGGCTGGGTGGAGCATGACCCGTTGGAGATTTGGGCGAACACCCAACAGGTCACGGCCGAAGCGCTGGCCAGGGCGGGTTTGACGGCCAACGACATCGCGGCAGTGGGTATCACCAATCAGCGGGAGACCGCGGTGGTGTGGGACCGGCGCAGCGGCGAACCGGTGTACAACGCGATTGTCTGGCAGGACACTCGGACTGACCGGTTGTGCGCCGAACTCGGCGGCTGCACCGGGGCCAGCCGGTATCAGGCCCGCACCGGATTGCCGTTATCGACTTATTTCTCCGGCCCCAAGGTCCGATGGATTCTGGACCACGTGGCCGGAGCCCGGCAGCGGGCGCAAGCCGGTGAGCTGTGCTGCGGGACCATCGACTCCTGGCTGCTGTGGAACATGACCGGCGGCCTGCACATGACCGACGTCACCAACGCCTCGCGGACCCTGCTGATGGACCTGCGGACACTGAGCTGGGATGACGACATCGCCGCCGAGATGGGCATTCCCGTATCGATGCTGGCGCGTATCCGCTCGTCATCTCAGGTATACGGCACGGTGCAGCAACCGGAGGTGCTGGCCGGGGTGCCGGTCGCCGGCATCCTCGGTGACCAGCAGGCCGCCACGTTCGGGCAGGCCTGCCTGTCCGTAGGAGACGCCAAGAACACCTACGGCACCGGTAACTTCATGCTGCTCAACACCGGCATCCAGCCGGTGCCCAGCCGCCACGGGTTGCTCACCACGGTGTGCTACCAGCTCGGCTCACAAGATCCGGTCTACGCGCTGGAGGGCTCTATCGCGGTCACCGGAGCGCTGGTGCAGTGGCTACGCGACAACCTGGGCATGATCTCCTCCGCCGCGGACATCGAGCAGTTGGCGGCAACGGTTGACGACAACGGCGGCGCTTACTTCGTTCCTGCCTTCTCCGGGCTGTTCGCGCCGCATTGGCGCCCCGACGCACGCGGCGCCATCGTCGGGCTGACGCGTTACGTCAACCGTGGACACCTGGCGCGGGCAGTGTTGGAAGCCACCGCGTTTCAGACCCGCGAGGTGCTCGACGCGATGAACGCCGACTCCGGAGCCGAGATGACTGCTCTCAAGGTGGACGGCGGGATGGTCCGCAACGAGCTGCTCATGCAGTTCCAGGCCGACATCCTGGGTGTCCCGGTGATCCGCCCGGTGGTCAGTGAGACCACCGCGTTGGGCGCCGCCTATGCGGCTGGGCTGGCTGTGGCCTTGTGGTCCGGGCAGGACGAGATCCGGAGTAACTGGGCGGCCGATCGGCGGTGGGAACCGGCGATGGACCCACAGCGGCGGGACGGGCTCTACACCCAGTGGCGCAAGGCAGTTGTTCGGACTCTTAACTGGGTTGACGACTAATCCCCCGGCGCCGGTTGAGCACGAGCGCCACCCCGGATCCGGCGGTGGCGACCGCGCCGCCGACGGTGAGCGATACGGCCAGCATGCTCACCTCGGTCTGTGGCGCCGCTTGGCTGTCTGCGTTAGCCGTGCTGATCGGCACGTCAGCCATGGCCGCGGGAACGGGACCTAGCAGAGCGGCACCAGCGATCAGCCCACAGGTAACGATCCGCATCGCAACCTCCTCATGCCAGCCTCTACTCCCAAAGACGCGCGGGCACGCTTGAGGTTGCGTGCCGCTAAACACGCTCAGTGTGTGCTGTTGAACAGCGCGTAGCCGGCGGTGGTGGCGGGAACGTCGGGACATCTTGTGCGGCGGCTACGCTATCGCGCGTGCCGCTCTACGCCGCCTATGGGTCCAACATGGACCCCGCACAGATGGCGCAGCGCGCGCCACACTCGCCGATGGCGATGACCGGCTGGCTGATTGGGTGGCGGCTGACCTTCGGCGGCGAAGACCTCCTCTGGGAGGGGGCACTGGCCACTGTCGTCGAAGACCCCACCTCCCAGGTGTTCGTTGTGATCTATGACGTCACTCCGGAGGATGAAAAGCTCCTCGATCACTGGGAAGGCGGGGATTTCGGGCTGCACAAGAAGCTGCGGCTGCGTGTGCACACCCTGGACGGCTCGGCGCTGGCCTGGCTCTATGTGCTGGACGCCTACGAGGGCGGGCTGCCCTCGGCGCGCTACCTGGGCGTCATCGCTGATGCCGCCGAGGCGGCCGGCGCTCCCGAGGACTACGTCGCGGAGCTACGCGCTCGCCCCTGCTCCGGCATCGGTCCCTAAACCGCTCCCCTCTCCCGACGTGTCGTGCTCTGGTGCCCGGTGTGTCGCGTCCCCGTGCCTGGTGTGTCTCGCTCAGGCGCTTCGTCGGCATGGACGCTGCTCACCAAGAGCCACCCGGTAATGGGCCGCACCCTTTCCTGTGATCAGAGCAAGCAAGCCAGCGGCGCGGGCGGTACCGCGGCGGTCGGCGCGGACGGCCAGCCGATCAGCGATCTGCCCACCAAAGGCTGATCGCTGCCGCTCGCCGAAACTTGGCGGCTGCCTGGTCAGCGATGGCCAAAGCGCGCGTGGCCAAGTCGGTGCAGAGCAACTCCGTAATCGCAACCTCAAGTGCCACCGTGCGTAGCTGCCGCACCTCGATCACCTCGCTCAGCAGCCCACGACCGGCCAAGGGCGTCGCGCAACTGCGCGTAGGTTCGTGGGCCGCGACATTCTTCAGGCAGGTTGAGCATGGTGCGAGCATCCCGGGGCGGGACAGGTGCATGCGAGCGCCGGATCCGACAGCTGTGGATAACCACCGTGATGTGGACAACCTCCGGCGAGCAGAGCGGAGTCAGATCCGCATCGCGACGTACCGGAGGGCGACACACCGAGCACCAGAGCGCGACACGCCGGGGCGAGGGATGCGCGGCGCGAGAGGGTCAGGCTAGGGCGGCCAGGGCGGTGTGCACCATGACGCGCACGCCAAGAGGCAGGGCGCGCTCGTCGAGGTCGAAGGTGGGCTGATGAATGTCGTGCCGCGCCTCCTCGCCCGACCAGACCCCGAGGCGGCACATTGATCCTCGCACGTGCTCCAGGTACCAGGCGAAGTCCTCACCGCCGCTGGACTGCTCAGTACCCACGACTGCATCCCCGCCCAGCGCTGCAGCGACACCAGCACGCAGTAGCCCGGTGGTCACGGGCTCGTTGACCACGGGTGGCACGCCACGGACATGGCGTAGCTCGAAGCCCACCCCAGTCGGCGCCAGCAGGGCGGTGACCAACTCGCGGACCAGCGGTTCAAGATCCGCCCAGATTGCCCGGTCTCCGGTACGCAGGGTGCCCCGAATCAGCCCCTCCTGGGGAACGGTGTTGGCGGCCTGCCCAGCCTGCACCGCACCCCACACCAGGACCGTCCCCGAGCGGGGGTCGACCCGTCGCGACAGCAACGAGGGCAGGCCGGTGATCACAATGCCGAGCGCGTGCACCAGATCGGCGGTCAGATGCGGGCGCGAAGTATGCCCACCGGGCGAAGACAGCCGCAGCTCCAGCAGGTCGGACGCCGAGGTGAGCGGCCCAATCCGGGTGCCCACCTGGCCGACCCGCAAGTGGGGCGCACAGTGCAGCGCGAAGATGTAATCCACACCGGACAGGCCTCCAGCGGCGAGCACATCCAGCGCCCCCCCGGGCATCACTTCCTCGGCCGGTTGGAAGATCAGCCGGATCCGACCGGGCAACTCCGGAGCCGACGCCAACGCTAACGCAGCACCGATTAGGATCGCGGCGTGCGCGTCGTGGCCGCAGGCGTGCATCACACCATGCACGGTGGATGCGAACGACAGCCCAGTGCACTCGACCAGGGGTAGCGCGTCGATGTCGGCGCGCAGCGCGACGCACCGCGAACCGGTACCGATGTCGCAAATCAGCCCGGTACCTCCGGGCAGCCGGGTGGGTTGCAGGCCGACGCTACCGAGGCAGTCCGCGATCAGCGCTGTGGTGGCGTGCTCGGCGTAGCCGAGTTCCGGATGGGCGTGCACGTTCCGGCGCCAGGTGACCAGGTCGGTCCCGTGTTTCGACAGCCATTCATCCAGCCAGGCCGGGCCGCGACCGGCCGCGATGTCTAGCGGCGGGCTAGGTTGCAGCAGCGTCACACATCACCTCCGGTACCTCCTGGTCGCCGCTGTCGCCGGGCGCTGATCAGCCGCTCCCGCTGCGCGTCGTCGGTGGCCGCCGCCAACCCGGTCAGTGCCAGCGCAAGTGCCCCGTCAGACACTGCGCGATCCGCCGACGGTGTGGCGCAGGCGGCGGCGAACTCGGGCTGGTGGTTCACCGCGTCACCGCAGTCGATTGCGATCGTCGGATGTATCGCCGGCATCGCCTGACTCACATTGCCCATATCGGTACTGCCGGCACGCCTAGCCCGCTCAGCCTGCGGGTCTAGCGGTGAACGCCCGAGCCCGGTGATCGCCGCGCGGTAGGCCGCGGCGAGCCACGGATCGGGAACCAACTGGGTGTAGATGGGCGAGATCTGGATCACATCGTGAGCGCAGCCGGTGGCCAGCGCGCCGGCCGCAAAACAGGCCCGTACCCGGGCCTCCAGCTGGTGCAGCGACTCGACGTCGGGCGCCCGCAGGTAGTACCGCGCTGATGTGTTCGCGGGCACGATGTTTGGCGCCGCCCCGCCATGCGTGACGATGCCGTGCAGCATCTGCCCGTCTTCCAGATGCTGCCGCAGCAAGCCTACAGCCACCTGGGCGACGGTAAGTGCATCGGCGGCGTTTCGGCCCTTGTACGGCGCGATGGCCGAGTGCGCGGCCTTGCCGGCGTAGCGCACGTCTAAATCGGTGATGGCCAATGAGGTGCGCGCACAGGTCTCCTCGGGGGCAGGGTGCACCATCATCGCCATCGCCACGTCGTCGAATACCCCTGTCTGCAAAAGCAGCACCTTGCCCCCACCGGATTCTTCGGCAGGTGTTCCGATCAACTTGATCGTCACATCCAGCGCATCGGCGACCTCACGCAGGGCCAACGCCGCGCCGGCCGAGGCCGCCGCGATGATGTTGTGGCCGCACGCATGACCGACTTCGGGCAACGCGTCGTACTCTGCACACAACCCGATGACCAGTTCCCCGGCACCGTACGTCGCGGTGAGTGCGGTATCCAGATCCGCCACGCCGCGCTCGACCTCGAAGCCCTCGGCCACCAGCAGATCGGCGACCTTGCCAGCGCTGCGATGCTCAGTGAAAGCGAGTTCGGGTTCGGCGTGGATGCTGCGCGACAGTGCCCGTAGGGCCTCGTTGTGCCGCTCCACAGCGGCGGCGAGGGTGGCTGCCGCGGTACTCACTCCCTGATTCTGCCCGACCCAGCCTCCCAACGCGCCGCGTTAGCTGGTTGGCCTCGGTGTGGCGACCATGTGCCGGGACAAACCAACGCCGAGGTGCGCCCTGACCGACCGCTAGCACGGCGCTACCGGCGCGCGGCATGCTGGTTGAGTGGTCAACGAGGGCGTGGGCGCAGTTCCCTGGGAACCGGGGGCCACCAGGCGCTGGGTGCGCGTTCGTCTCGCAGACCTCGATGATGCCGATGAGATCATCCGGCTGGCTGGGCTCATGTACGAGGCCATGGGTGTGGACGCCTCCGGCGAGGCCTGGCGCGAGATGGCGGCCGACCAGCTACGCCACCGGCTGGCGACGACGTCATGGTGGCTGTGGTCGCCGACCCGACCTGCTCTGGCCGCCTGGTTGCGACCGGCGCGTGGATCATTGCCGTGACACTGCCCGGTCCGGGCAATCCATCAGCCCGAGTCGGTTATGTCCAGTGGGTCTGCACTGACTTCGGCTGGCGTCGGCGTGGATTGGCTCGCGCCGTCACCATCACGCTGCTGGACTGCTAAGTTTCTGATGGCTCAGAAAGTCTCTGATGGCACGTAGCGGCCCCACACATCGCGCAGCGCGTGGCACACCTCGCCCACGGTGGCCCGCGCCGCCAGCGCCCGCTTCATCGGGTACAGCACGTTGCTGCCGACGTCCTTGGCGGCACGTCGCAGCTCGTCCAGAGCATGCTCGACCTCGATGGAGGATCGCGACGAGCGCAGCACGGCGAGGCGCTGCCGAGCGTTTTCTTCGATCGCCGGATCAACGCGCAGCGGCTGGTAAGGCTCCTCGGCGTCGAGCCGGTAGCGATTGACCCCGACCACCACCCGGTCACCGGAGTCGATCTGCACAGCGGTCTGGTACGCACTCCGCTCGATCTCCGATTTCTGGAAACCGGCTTCGATGGCGCGCACCGCGCCGCCCAGCTCGTCCACCTTTTCGATTAAGGCGACCGCGGCGGCTTCGAGCTCATCGGTCATCGCCTCGACCGCATAGGAGCCGGCGAACGGATCGACCGTGGCGGTCAGGTCGGTCTCGTGCGCCAGCACCTGCTGAGTTCGCAGGGCTAACCGGGCGGCCTTCTCTGTGGGCAGCGCGATCGCTTCGTCGTAGGCATTGGTGTGTAGCGACTGCGCGCCACCGAAGATCGCGGCGATCGCCTGCGCAGTGACCCGGACTAGGTTGACCTCGGGCTGCTGCGCGGTCAGCTGCACGCCGGCGGTCTGGGCGTGGAATCGCAGCATCAGCGACTTTGGATTCCGGGCGCCGAAGCGGTCGGCCATCAGGCGAGCCCAGATCCGCCGGGCGGCCCGAAACTTCGCCACCTCCTCCAGCAGCGTGGTGCGGGCGACGAAAAAGAATGACAAGCGAGGCGCGAACTCATCCACAGCCATCCCAGCATCCAGCGCGGCCTGCACGTACTGCACCCCGTTGGCCAACGTAAAAGCAATTTCCTGCACCGGATTCGCACCGGCTTCCGCCATGTGATAACCCGAAATCGAAATGGTGTTCCAACGGGGCATTTCCGCTTTGCAGTAAGCAAAGATATCCGCGGTGAGCCGCAGCGAATGCGCCGGGGGATAAATGTAGGTGCCCCGCGCGATGTACTCCTTGAGCACGTCATTCTGGACCGTGCCGGTCAACGCCGACGCCGGCGCTCCTTGCTCCTCGCCCACGAGCTGGTATAGCAACAGCAACACGCTGGCCGGCGCGTTGATCGTCATCGAGGTGGAGATCTCGTCCAGCCGGATACCGTCGAACAGTGTCCGCATATCCTCGATTGAGTCGATAGCCACCCCGATCTTGCCGACCTCGCCGTGCGCGATCGCCTCATCGGAGTCATAGCCCATCTGGGTAGGCAGGTCGAAAGCCACCGACAGGCCGGTCTGCCCGGCCCGGCGCAGCTGGTGGTAGCGCGCATTCGACTCGGCGGCGGTGCCGTACCCGGCGTACTGGCGCATTGTCCACGGACGTTGGGTGTACATGGTCGGGTACACCCCCCGGGTGAACGGGAACTGTCCGGGCTCGCCCAGCCGCTCGGCCAGCCCGTCCGCGACGTCCTGCGCGCGATACACCGGCTTGATCGGAAATTCTGACTCCGCTGATCTGTCCACCACCGTTCATCATGCCCACTTCACCAGGCCCACTTCATCGGCACAGCCGCTCTGGTGTCGACGTCACGGCGGAGCCGGGCATCATGGGGCGGTGACCAACCCCGCACCCCGCCTGGTGGCGGGCCGGTACCGGCTCGACGCGGTGCTGGGCCAAGGCACCATGGGCACGGTGTGGTCGGCACACGACGAGGTGCTCGGACGGCCGGTCGCGATCAAGGAGGTGGTCTTCCCACCCGGTATCCCAGAGGCCGAGGCGGACGCGTTGCGCGAGCGTTCGCTGCGGGAGGCGCGGGCCATCGCAGCGCTGTCACATCCCAACGTGGTGACGCTCTACGACGTGGCCCGGGAAGGCTCCGCACCGTTCGTGGTGATGGAGCTGGTGGCATCGCGCAGCCTGGCTGATCTGACCCGCGACGGGCCGTTGCCGCCGCAGCAGGTGGTTGCCGTGGGTGCCGCGGTGGCAGCCGCGTTGCAGGCGGCGCATGCCGCGGGTATCACGCACCGCGACGTCAAGCCCGGCAATGTGCTGGTCGCCCATGATGGCCGGATCAAGCTCACCGACTTCGGTATCGCCCGCAACCCAGCCGATCAGACACTGACTGCGACCGGACTGATGCTGGGCTCGCCGGCCTACATCGCTCCGGAGATCGCCTCCGGCGGGCCGGTCAACCCCGCCTCGGATCTGTGGGGGCTTGGCGCGACGCTGTTCGCCGCGGTTGAGGGCAGGCCCCCCTATGACGCGGGCACCGCGATGGCGACCGTCGCCGCGGTAGTGCAAGACGAGGTGCCCAAGACGTCGTGTTCCGGACCGCTCGCCGACGTGATAAGCGGGTTGATGGTCAAGGATCCGGCCCGCCGAATGCCGCTGTCCCGGGTACGTGAGCTGCTGGGCGCACCCCCGGAACCGGCCCAGCCCAGCCTGTCCCGGCGCGCCGACAAGCCAGCTGCGGCGCACGCCGAGCCGGGCCTCATGGCGACCGCCGCGGCACGGGCGGCGGAGATGCCGCGCCAGCGCAGCGCCCGGCTCGCCGCCGACCCGGGACCGCTACCGTTCGTCGCACCCTCAACAACTGAGCCCCGCACCACCAGGCACGGGCGAGCCCGGGCTGGCACGGGACGGCGAGCGGTCCTGTGGATGTTGGCTGTGCTGGTGTTTTTGGCCACCGCGACGACCGGTTTTACCGTCGCGCGGATTGCCGCCGGACGCCCCGCGCTACCGTCCGTGGCGTCTCCGGCCGTGCCTGGCGCGGGTCCTGACGATCCGGTGCTCAGGCCCCGGGCAGTTCAAGTCAATGAGCCACCCGGGATCCGGCCCACGCAGTTCACCATCAGCGCGCCGCTCGGTTGGCTGCAATTCCGCGAGCAACGCGCGCTTGACGACGGCACCAGCACGGTGACGCGTTTCGTGTCACCGGACGGTGCGGAGGTGATTGCTGTGGAGCGGGTCCTCGGCGCGCTTGCGGCCGGCCGCGCCCGCGATGCGGACCAGTACCTAAGCACCTACCTGCGCAAGCTTGCCCAGGGTCTGCCCCAACTCGTGGAAACCCAACAGCAGCGCCTGTCCGGCGGCGCTCTGGAGGCCACCTTCAGAACAGAGGAGGGCGGGGAGCTGCGACGCACCACCTACCTAAGGCTGATGCCGGCGAAACCAGACCTGTGGGTTGTCTCAGTCACCGTACCCACCGAACGGGAGGCCGCCGGCCGCACGAAATTGTTCGAACCCGCAGTCGCAACCTTCACTCCCACCCCGTAACCACTCCTCACTGACGACTGACACCCTCAGTGGCCCGATATGTCTCCATATCGGGGTGAGGGAGTGGGAGTCGGGGAGGAGTACAGGTGATCGATCCGGCGCAGCTGGCGCGAGACGCCGCATCGGTACTCGCCGAACGCAGCGGGGTAGCCGCGCATGACGTCGCCGTCGTGCTGGGCAGCGGCTGGCGGCCAGCGGCCGAGGGGCTGGGTGCGCCGACCGTCGAAGTTCCTTTCAGCACGCTGCCCGGTTTCGCCACGCCGCAGGTCATCGGGCATGCCGGGACGGTGCGGTCGGTGCAGCTGGCCGATCGCCGCGTCTTGGTGCTACTCGGACGCACCCACAGCTACGAGGGCTATGGCGTCGCCCAGGTGGTGCATGGGGTGCGCACCGCCTGCGCAGCGGGTGCGCGGGTGGTGGTGCTGACCAACGCCGCCGGTGGTATCGCCGAGGGTCTCGAAGTCGGGCAACCGGTGCTGATCTCTGATCATCTCAACCTCACCGCAACCTCTCCGCTGGTGGGACCGCAGTACGTCGACCTCACCGACACCTACGCTCCTCGGTTGCGCGCGCTGGCACAGGAAATCGACCCGACACTGGCCGAGGGCGTCTACGCCGGGGTGCCCGGCCCGCATTTCGAGACGCCGGCGGAGATTCGTATGTTGCGCACGCTGGGTGCCGACCTGGTGGGGATGTCCACCGTGCTTGAGGCTATCGCCACCCGCGTCGAGGGTGCCGAGGTGCTGGGGATTTCGCTGGTGACCAACCTCGCCGCCGGCGTGCAAGCAGGCCCCCTCAGCATCCCCGACATGCTTGCCGCCGCAAGCAAGTCCGCCACCCGGATGGCGCCTCTGCTGCGGGACCTGATCACTCGACTCTGAACACCCTGGCGAGGAGCTAAACGATGTTATAGAACACTGTTTGCGATATTGTTGTCAGGTGGCCCGGCCGAAACTGCATGACGCAGCGCTGCGGATCCGCCTGCTCGACACCGCAGCAGCCCTAATCACCACCGAGGGCCCGGATGCATTGAGCCTGCGCCGGTTGGCCGCCGAAGCGGGCACCTCGACCAGCGCGGTCTACGCGCTGTTCGGCGGTAAGCCGGGCATCCTTCGAGGGCTGTTCGTGGAGGCCTTCACCAGGTTCGGGGCTCATCTGCACAAGGTGGCGCCTTCTGATGACCCGCTGACCGACCTGCTCGGGCTCGGCCACGCCTACCGGGCCAGCGCACTGGCCGACCCGAACCTGTATGCGGTGATGTTCGGATCACCGGTACCTGGCTTCGAACCCGCGCCGCAGGATTACGCGCACGCCGAGGCCGCCTTCGTTCCGCTGCTTGACACGGTGCGCCGGGCCCTGGCGGCAGGCTTGCTCCGCGACGAAGAACCAGACCTGATCGCCACCGCGCTGTGGGCCACCGTGCATGGCCTGGTCTCGTTGGAACTTCACGGCGCGATGCCGGCGGAGGCAGTGCCGCCCGCCGAGGTGTTCGACACCTCGATTCGCGCCACCATCGACGGCTGGCGGGTCAGACCCTGACCAATGCCAGCCCAACCAAGGCCATGACGAACTGGACGGACCTGTACCGGGAAGCCCGGAAGCGGATCGCTGCCTTGATGCGCGAGGCCAGCGTCGAGCAACGAACCCGAATTGTGCCCGCCTGCCCCGACTGGACGGTCAGCGACACGGTGGCGCACCTCGCCGCCAATGCTGCCGACCTCCTTACCGGCCGACTACAAGGCGTTCCTACCGAGGAGCAGACCGCCGCACAGATCGACCAGCGCCGTGGCCAACCGATCGAGGAAGTACTTACCGAATGGGACATCGCCGCAGGTCCGATCGAACGCAAACTTGCGGCGGGGAAGTTGACCCTCGCGCTGGTGCAGGACGTACTGGTGCACGAGGCCGACATCCGTGGTGCGCTGGGTGCCGGAAGGCTCCCCGAAGAGGCGTGGACGTCGTCACTGGAGCTAGGGGTAGGCCGTGCGGCCGAACGGATGGGCCACTTAGGTGAGCTCAGAATTTTCGCCGGAAAGCACCACTTCATTGTGGGTTCGGGCGAGCCTGTGACGACGGTCGAGGTGGATCCCTACGAATTGTGGCGAGCCATGCCCGGGCGGCGTAGCCGGGCGCAGATAGCGGCATGGAATTGGTCTGGTGACCCCCAGCCCTACCTGCAGGCGATTCCTATATTCGGCCCCACCGAAGTAGCGCTTACCGAGCCCGAAGTTGGGTAAGAAGAGCGGCTAACCCCCGCGGTCGACCCAAGTCATGATCGCCAGAACTCCAGCGCTGACCGTGCAGTCCGAGCCTGTTGCCTATTAGCCGGCGTGCCATGATGGCAGTACCGACATAGATACGGCCTGGTCATGTCGGTGGTGTCGAGTTCACGACGCAAATTGGCAACAGGGTCAGTCCGGCACGATGACGGCTGGAGTCTCGGCGATCACCAGCCGTCATCCCCGAGTGCGCAGTAGAGCTCACCGCGGTCCGGAACCCAGGGCGCGAACCGCTGGTCCCCTGTAACCCACAGTGTGTCGCCCCAGGAGGATGCCCCGGCCATGTCGCCGCAGCATCGGCCACACGGACTATTTCCCGCCGATCCGGCGACGCCGCACCGTCTTGCTGACGTCCAGCGCTCGTCACCAATGTGTCGCTGGAATGTCGACGCCGCAGCAAGGCAAGTGGGCGACCCGCCCAGATCGATGGGCGAACTGCAACCGAAAAAACGGATGCGAAACGTTTCAAAGGCGCTGCGGTGACGGCCACGCAATTACTTGTGGAATGCGGGACCCGGAGACTGACGCCGGACGCTACAGCTGATCGCTGTCTCGGACATGGAGTTGCCTGCGGCTGACGCCAGCGCGGCGCCAGGCGACTGAACATCGTGAAACCAACCGAAGGGTGTAAATCGTGGAGACCAGAGACTTTCCCAATGGTTCAGGCGGGAGCTCCGTGGCATTGCTGCAGCCCGGACTCATCCCGACTCCGACCTCGGAGTACCGCACATTTCGGGTAGAACATGCCTTGGCAACCGGGCAGCCGGCCGTGCACCTGCTTGCCGCGCCGCCAGCGCCCGCCCCGGTGTTGCCGGGAACCCGGGTCCTCATGTGGAAGCAGGACCCCTCGGTCGCTGAGATCGGGATTCGTAAGGCCTACCTGCCTGGGCACGTGTTCGTCGGGCCGCGCGATGCCCGGATCGTCATACAGGGCCTGCCACCGGTGAACCCCAACGCACTGGGCGACTTCATCGTGAGCCCGGCGGACATTAACGCCTTCGACGCGGTGCACACTTTCGCCGTCGTGCGCGAAACCCTGACGATGTACCAGCGTAACCGGGGCGGTGCGCAGCTGCCTTGGCAGTGGAACAGCGCGACCAACACTGATCCCCTCAATGTGTTCCCCCACGCAGGCGTCACGATGAACGCCTTCTACAGCCGCGGTGAGAAGGCATTGAAGTTCTTCTTCTTCACCAAGCCTGGCGACCCACCCACCGCGCCCCAGATCTTCACCTGTCGGTCACTGGACATCGTGGCCCACGAAACAGGCCATGCCGTTCTTGACGGGCTCAAGCCTGGTTGGCTCGGCCTGGGCAACCCGCCGCAAACCGGTGGCCTGCACGAGTCATTCGGCGACCTCAGCGCCGTGTTCCTCACCCTGTCCCAGCTTGACCAGGTTGAGGCCGTCATAGCGCAGACTAGGGCCAACTTGCATGACAAGACATTCCTGTCCGACCTGGCCGAGCAGTTCGGTGCCGCGCTCGGCCGTCCGAACGGGCTTCGCAACGCGGACAACGACCTGAAGCTGAGCCAGGTCGGCACCGAGGTGCACGCGCTGTCCCAGGTATTCACCGGCGGTGTCTACGACGTGCTGGCCGACATCTTCGCCCACGAACAGCAGCCCAACCGCAAGGACGATGCCGCCGTGCTCTACGAGGTCGGCCAGTACATGGCTGGCCTGGTGGTACGGGCGATCATCGCCTCACCGGCGATCGGGGCGACCTTCGCCAACGTGGTAAACAACATGCGGGCGATCGTGGTGACCGATGGTAAGCCGCAGTACCGTCCGTTTATCACCAACAGGTTCGTGTTCCGCGAAGTTCTGCCGCCCGGGTCGCCGCTCGACGCGGAAGGTCCGCTGGACGCACACATCGTCGACGATCCCGAAGCGGCCCAGGACCGCCGAGGCTGTTGCGGCACGATGCAGATGGCTCAGGAAGGCGAGAACGACGAGGCCCTGGCCACTAACCGCCGGGAACTGGCCGAGGAATTCGCCGCCTGGGATCGATCGGACGACGGCTCCAAGGCAGCCACGCGGTCCGCGAGCCGCACTCATAAGTAGCAAGCAGCAGAAGCAGCAACGGCGTCCCCGGCGGGAGGTGTCCGCCCTGCCGGGGACTGCCCGGCCCAGGGAGGGTCCATGGAAATTAGGGTCAGCCGCAGTGGTGGGTTCGCCGGACTCACGGAAGAACTCGCCGCGGTCCACACTGACCGGCTTGATCCCGACCAGGCCGCAGCCATCGAACGCCAGGTGCGAGAGGCCGGCTTCTTCGAGCTGCCTGCGGAGCTGGCTGGCGACGATAACGATGTAGGCGCCGACCAGTTTTGCTACTCGATCACCGTGGCCGACGCTGGCCATCAGCATGCCGTCTCCTACACGGAAGGCGGTCCAGACGGCCCAGCAGCCGCCGCTGGAGCCCGTTCTTCTCTGCGCCGACTGGTCGACACCGTCGTCCGGCTCGCTGACCGTCCTGACTCATGAGTCCCTGAGCACTCCAAGGTGACCAGATGCGTCTGGACAGCGTAGAAATCAAGACCACCATCGCTGGCGCGCAGGTGGACAGGGCCCTGGAGGCGTTCGGCTTTGCGCCGAAGGGTCAGCGGCTGGACATCTACTTCTGCGAGGACGTCACGCGCGGGGTATCGATGACCTCCACGCCCCTGCTTGACCTGGGCGTGGTCCTCCGCGCCCGGGACTGGCACGGAGAAGGCCCTGACTCGACCATCAAGCTGCGACCGTGTCGACGCTCCCAACTCACCGATCATTGGCTGGAGAACACCAGCGAAACCACCAAGGTCAAGATCGAGGCCGACTGGGCCGGCGATCGGAAGGTGCTCGCGGCATCGTGTACGGCGAGTCTGCCGGACGACAGGATCGCACATGTGCATGCCGGGAGTAAGGCCTTGCCGAGCCTGTTCTCGGCTGACCAGGAGCGGTTCCTCAAGGATTGCGCCGGGATCCGGGTGAACCTGAGCATGCTAACGCTGCTCGGACCGGTGACGGCCTGGCGTTGGAAGCCTATCCAGACTCGGGCTCCCGACCCCACGCTCGAACTCCAAGCCGAGCGCTGGACCGTTGACCACACACTCGACTTCCTGGAGCTGTCAACTCGGGTTAAACCCGCCGACGCCGAAGCGGCAAAATCAGCATTCGATGAGCTGATTCGTCGCCGAGGGTTTCAACTAGATGCCGACCAGGAAAACAAGACCCAACGCGTGCTCGCTTACCTGGTCGGTAACGCCACCCGGACATCTGCCGGTCTTGAACCCAGCCGGCGGTAGCTGTTCACGACCCCTCAACAAAGGATCTATGATGGCAGCCCCTTATTACCTGTGCATACACGGTGAATTGGTCATCGTCGGCTACGAGCCGGACGGAGACTCGGTACGCTTCATTGCCGATGACGCCTCTCACTACAAGGCGTTAAAGCGGGCTGACCGGATTCGCCCGTCCAAACGCGACGGTAGCGTCCAACTTCGCTTCGAGGGTGTGGACGCTCCCGAGCTGCACTATGGAACGGCCGCTCAGCCCCTCGGGGACACGGCCAGAGATGCGTTGCTCGCCTGGATCGGCTTCACGGCCATCAAGTACAACCAAAACCAACCGACCCAGGTCCGCAGCGCAACGCCGACCGCGGTACGGGCAGCCATTCTGGCCCAGATGACGGAAGCTAATGGTCGACCGGTCGCTTATGTCCTGGTCAAAGGCGCTGACCAACTGCCACAAGACGGCACGTGGGTCAACCTCGAACAATCCCTGCTCGACCAAACCCTGAATTTGCGACTCCTCTCGGAGGGTCAAGCTTATTACACGGTATATACCTCGACACCTGCCAGTCACCGCCGTCACCTGCGAGAAGTTGCCGACAAGACACGTACCAGCGGATTGGGAGTCTGGCGCCGAGACACCACGGCCGACTTCGCGTTGACCGATCAGGCATCTATCGGCCCCGACGGTCAGCTCATCATGCCTAAGATTTTCCGGCGATGCACAGATTACCTCAAAGCGGTGGATAAAGGCTTCATCGGCAACCTCGTCGACTGGTTGCTCGCCAGTTCGGCAACGCCATCCCGAGACGAGAACGACCGAGTACTTCTCCGGGACACCACCGAGGTTCGCCTCAGCGATCTGCTGCAACAGCGCAACCAACGCATCGCATTCCAGGCCGACTTACTCGATCTCACCTTTGTGGAGAAGTAACTTAGCTGTCGGCACTTCCGGAGTCGTCAGCGCTTAACGTAGCGCCCTTCACCGCGGCGTCGTGCTCGCGTGCCGTGTCACGACCCGCGGTGAACGATGAATGCGCTCACCGGCGGCAACACCCGCGATGTGGATTCAGAGCCCGGGCGTTACCCGCTCCTGCACGTAGGCGCCGACACCCCGGTGCCCCTCTTGGTTGAACGCGGAGAAGCTGATCCGGTTCGCCCGCTCTCCCTTGCTCATCCAATGCACATATCCGGTGCCTTCAACATGGGGAAAGCTCAATGTGGCCGGGCGTATAAAGGTGGCCACGGTCAACGCTCCAGTAGTCGCCACGCTCAAATCTGCACTGTCTGCGACTTCGCGTATCCGGCGAGGCCGTCAAAGCTCAGGCACTCCACACCCGCCCCCAGTGCGCGGATCCGACCACGGAGCCATCCTTGCCAAGGGGAGTTCTCGGACGTGTCCAAACCGACGTACATGACTCAATCAACTCGTCCATCTGCCGGGAAGGCATGACGCCGAGCTCGCGCTGCACTAGCCCTCGGTACCATTGATAATGCTTTATCGCGCTGGCTGAGTTTCCTTCCGCGAGGTGAATTTTTACAACGATCCGGTGAGCGCTTTCCCGGAAGGAGTCAACGGCGATAGCTGCCAGTACCACCTCGAGGGCGGTCAAGTAATTTTCGGCCGCCAAAGATTGCAGGGCCAACGTCTCAAGTGCATGGAGGCGTACCTGGTCCCATCGTTGCCGTTCGGGTATCAACCAGTCTTCTGACCAGCTCGGCAGTAATTCGCGGGACAGGCCAGTGATGATCTCCCGATGCGCCGGCTCGTCCGGCGCACCGGATGTACCGACGATCCGGCGCGCGTGCCCCAGCAGTTCTTGCAGGTCGACTCGGACCTGCGGGGCAAGACAAAGGCGGGGACCTGCGCATTCGATCAAAGTCGTGGTACCGACCCGCTTGCAGCGCCACAACGCGGATCGCAGGTTTGCCGCAGCGCGACCTCGACTGGCATCCGGCCACAGACACTCAGTCGCCGTCGACCTGTCCACCGCACCGTCGTCGTTCAGCGCAAGAAAGGCCAGCAGGCGTTGCGCTCCCGGTGGTAGCGGCCAGCTACTCACCGTGCGCAGTTGGAACCCTCCGAGCAAGGTTAATTTGCAGTCGTACGTTGGTACCTTCAATGTCGCCCCCCGGTAGTGACTCGCATACGAGGCGCTAACGAGCCAACCTATTTCTCCTCGTTCCTTCTATAAGCGTGGCCAAATACTGGTATATATTCAGCATAAACCTATACATCCGAATGGATGATACGGGTGGTGACGCTACCCGTGAGCCAGACACCCGGCAACCGATTATCGAGCTTCACGACGTCACGGTTCCCATACGATTGATTGCACTGGGTAGCAATACTCCATGTGTGCACTTATCCAAATAACAACAATTCCGGACGCAGAGAATCGGCCGGACTAAAAGCTTGCCCTCTCACCAGCGTCGACAGCCGCTCCGGCAAGCACAGCGGTTAGGCTGCCGCCCATGGCTGCTGACATTGTGCCGATCGAGCTGTCGGTGACCGCTGGTGACCTCATGACGCTGTGGGCGCCGCGCTGGCGTGAGGACGGCGAGGAATGGGAGGCATTCCTCGGCGACGGCGACCATCTGTTCGCCTTCGCCGATGTCGCCGCACTGGTCGGTTTCGTGCGCACCGCGACCAAGCACGACCTCGTTGACCATCCGGCCTGGACGCTGGTGCCACGGTTGCCCGCTGCGGACCTGCGCCCGTCCGACGCCCACCGGTATGACCTCATCGGAGTACCCGAGCTAGTAGCGCAGTCACCGGACACCTGGGTGATCGGCGAACTTGCCGACGTGGTGTCGATGGTGCGCTCGCTCGCCGAGGTCTGCGACTTGGACAGGGTGCACGAGGTGCTCGACTCCACCCCCGGATTCGCCATGCTGTCCGGCGGCACGCTGGCCTTCGGCGGCCGCGACGGCGCGCGGCAATGGGACGCGCTGTGCGAGGTGATCGCACACCGGTGGGACGACGTCCTCGATGCCATCGACAGCGTGGTGCACAGTCCTGATGTCGACGCCGAAACCGTGCAGGTGGCCGCAGCTGAACTGTCCGACACTTCCGCCGCCGAACAACAGCGCAACGATGCGGCCGCGCGCAGTGTTGACACCGCGGACGATCCCGCGCTGGCGTTCTGGTCCCAGGTCGGTATCGACCCGATCCGGATCATCAGCGATCTCGGTGATCACTACACGCTGCGCTGCTACGTCGACGACACTGCGGTATTCCTCGGCCGCAACGGACGCATCGACGCCTTTCCCTCGCCCCGCGCGCTGACCCGGTACCTCATCGAACATCCCCGCGGACATGACCTCGACGCGGTGTCCACCTGGCCACAGGTAACCCAACGCGCGGCTGACCGCGAGCTGGTGGTGGCCGTCGACGAGGCCAACAGCTACGTGCTGGCCGGGTTGGCCGACGACCTCGCCGGAGGTCCGCAAACGATCGATCCAGGACAGCTCGAACTGGCCGTCGAACTGATCACCGACGCCGAGCAGTGGGCCGACTCGGATGCTGCGGACAAAGCGCTGGCCAGCTCCGAGCCGCTGGGCTGGCTGGTTTCCTTCCTGCTACGACCGGACCCCACCCGGCTAGCACCCAGCCCGCCGTTCGACGCCGAAGTGGCGGCGTGGCGCGCCCTCGTCGGGGGTTTCGAGGACCGGCTGGTGGTGCACTGAACGCCGCTCCGCAAACCCTAACCGCGACTGCGCAGGGTGGTCTCCCGGTTGCGGGGGGGCTTGAAGGGATAGCTAGGATCCGCGCGCACCAGGATCGGTCCGCCCCCTAGCGAAGGCGAAGCCCGTGAATAACAACTCAGCGACACAATCCTTCGATCGGATGCGCAGCATGCTCGTGCGCGCCGCCGAGATCCGCGACAGTGAGCAGCAGCAGATCTTCGACGCGCTGGACGAGATTCACGCCCGGTTGGCTCCGCTGGAGTCGCTGGGTTCGGTCCGCAAGAGGCTTTCCGAGATGCCGGATCGCACCGAGGTCAGTGTCCTGGCCGCACGGCTCGATCAGGCGCTGGTGAAGCTCGAAGCGCAAGACAGCGCGATTAGCGCGCTGAGCCATGCCGTCGAGTCGATCGCAGACAAGCTGGCCAAGCCGTTCGCGGAGCTCGGCGGCCGGCTGGACGGCGTGGCCGGGCGGTTTGAAGGCGTCGCCGGCCGGATGGATGGCCTGGAGGACCGGATCGCTGGCTTGCACAAGCGCATCGACGACATGGACCACCATCTGGACCGGCAGGACGCCAAGGTGGATGCACTGCCCGCCGCCGTGCATGGCCCGGTCCGAGAGCAGATCGGCGCCACCGAGACCGGATTTCGCAGCCGGCTAGATGAGGTGGACAAGACGGTGCAAGAGTCGCTAGCCGGCGCTGTCGAGTCCCTCACCCAGCGGCTGGACGCGCTATCCAACCGGCTGAATGGGATCGAAGAGGGCGTCGTTGGCCGGATCGGCTCGATCACCGAGCGCTTGGGCGCGCTGGATGGCGCACTGGCCCACCGCCCCGATGTCGACTCGCTGATCGGCCTGATTCGCAAGGCCAACGAAGAGTCCGAGCTGCGCTACACGGCGCAGTTGGACGAGGCGATGGCCACCTTCGCTGAGATCATCATGGGCGGCTCCCCGCCGGCGGGGCTGTCTGCTTCCCCGCCACCACCACCACGTCCCGCGCAGCGTCGCACCCGAGGCCGGCAAGCCAAGTCCGCCGAGGAGGGTGGCGACGCCGCTGAGGGCGTCGCCTCGTGAGTGGCATTCGGTGCTATAACACTGTTACGCACTCACGAGCCGCACAAGCCGAGGGCTAACCTTCGGCTTGTGCGGCATTTCCTCCTCGCGGTCTTAAGCGTGGTCGCGGTACTGGGCGCGGCAACTCAGCCGGACCTGGCACTCGCCGCCGTGCGGATTAGCTGCATACCGCAAGTCGCCCCACCCCCGCCGGTCGATTCCTCCGAGGCACCGCGGCCAGGTACCGCGGCGCCGCCGCCGATGTCGATACCCGACTCCCCGGTAGGTGGCCCGCGGATGGGCGAGTGCGGGCTGGTGCTGCCCGCTGGCGCACCCGCCGAACCCGCCGGCATCAACGCAGCATCTTGGCTGATCGCCGACGCGGACTCCGGCGAGGTGCTTGCCGCCAAGGACCCGCACGCGCGCAACCGCCCAGCGTCGACGTTGAAACTGCTGACCGCTCTGCTGGCCGCCGATCAGCTTCCGCCCGACCGGGTGGTGGTCGGCACCGAAGCTGATGCCGACCAGGACGGCAGCCGGGTCGGCATCGGCCCTGGCGGCCGCTACACCGTCCGGCAGCTGCTCACCGGTTTGCTGCTGGCCTCCGGTAACGACGCGGCACACGCGCTGGCCGAACAGTTAGGCGGGGTCCGTGCGACCGTCAGGCAGATGAACGAGCTAGCCACCAAGCTCGGAGCGTTGGATACCCGCGCTGCCACCCCGTCCGGATTGGACGGCCCCGGAATGAGCGCGTCAGCCTACGACCTGGCGCTGGCCTTCCGCCAGGTGCTCCGCCGTCCGCTGCTCGTCGAGCTGCTGGGCACCCGGCAGGCGGATTTCCCCGGTTTTGGCGATCGGCCTGGGTTCGTCGTCGGCAACGACAACAAGCTGCTCAGGAGCTATCCCGGCGCGCTGGGTGGCAAGACCGGGTTCACCGACGACGCTCGGCACACCCAACTTGACGCCGCACAGCGCGGCGGCCGCCGGCTGATGGTGGTGCTGATGCGAGGTGAGCAACGCCCGGTGTCGATGTCCGAGCAGGCGGCCAGGCTCCTCGACTATGGCTTCGCGTTGCCCGCTGGCCAACCGGTAGGCAAGCTGGTGGACCGTGCTCCGTCGCCCGAGGCGTCTCCAGGGGCGGCGCCTGCCCGGCCCGCGCCCGCCCCAGCGGATGGTGAGATACATACCGCGGCGCAGAACTGGCCTGGCGAATCCGGCGCGCTGCTGCCAGCGCTGTTGTGGGCCGGCCTGGCGGTCACCGCACTCGGCGTCCTGCTCGCTCTGATCGCCCGCCAGCGACCCCGCTGATCGGAAGCAACGGTGATCGTTCAACTGGCGGGACTGCCTGGCAGTGGTAAGAGCGCGCTGGCCGCCGAACTCGTCCGCCGACTGGGTTCCCGTGCGCTGCTACTGGACAAGGACCAGATCAGACACGCACTGTTCGGTTCTGAGCACACGGTCTACAGCCGAGGGCAGGACGACTTCTGCGTGGTCACGATGTTGCGGACCGCCGCATGGCAGCTTCGCCAGACGCCCAGCTGTGTCGTCATCCTCGACGGCCGGACCTGTTCGCGTGCGTATCAGGTGACTCAGGTGCGGCGGTTCGCAGCCCGCACCCGGCAACGACTGCGGCTCATCGAGTGTGTCTGCGCGGACACCACTATCGAGCAGCGCCTGCGGGCCGATAGTGCCCGCGGCGCGCACCTGGCCGCCAACCGCGATATGCAGCTTTACTGGCAGCTACAAGCCAACTCCGACCCGATTCCAGAACCAAAACTGCGGCTGAACACTGACGAGCCGTTGCCGCAATGCGCTGCCCGCGCGCTGTATTACCTCCACCATTCCCTGCCTACCGACCCCGACGAGGGCTTCCACATCGGAAACAACACATGAGCGAGCGCATACTCATGACCGGAGCTGCCGGCACCATCGGCACAATGCTGCAGCCCCGGATGGTCCGGCCACAACGCATCCTTCGGCTGCTGGACATCGCCCCGATACCACGGGCGAAACCCGGCGAACGGGTCGAGACGGTAACAGCCGATATCACTGATCTCGAGGCGATGCGCAACGCCGCACAAGACGTCGACGCCATTATTCATCTCGGCGGCATCCCCGACGAGTCCGACTGGCACAACATCCTGCATACCAATATCCACGGCACGTACACCGTGCTAGAAGCGGCACGACGCGCGGGTGTCCCGAGGGTAATCCTGGCCAGCAGTAATCACGCAGTCGGGTTCCATCCGTATACCCACGGCCTCGTTCCCGACTACCTGTTTCCCCGACCGGACACTTTTTACGGCGTGAGCAAAGCGGCGAACGAGGCGCTCGGCAGCTTATATTACGACCGGCACGGCATCGACGTACTGTGCGTGCGGATCGGCGCCTGCATCGACCGGCCGCGAAACCACCGGATGCTGTCGATGTGGCTGTCACCAGACGACTGCGCGCGGCTGATGGAAGCCCTGCTGGCCGCGCCTGATCCAGGATTTCGTGTGCTATGGGGAGTCTCGGCGAACACCCGCAACCGATTCTCCTTAGACGAGGCTCGAGCATTGGGATACCAACCGCAAGACGACGCCGAACGCTACGCCGATGAGCTACCTACGCCATCGGTCAGCGACGTCGACCGATACATCGGCGGTCCATTCTGCAGGTAGGCCCGAGCTTGCAGGGTGAACAGCTCGGCGTACCCGCCGCCGCGGGCCATCAACTCTTCGTGGCTGCCCTGCTCGGTGATCCTGCCGCGATGCAGCACGACGATCTGGTCCGCGTGCCGGACATTGGCCAGCCGGTGCGTGATCAGTACTGTTGTCCGGGAAGCTCCAGGACCGCTGCCGTTGCCCGACATTGGGCGCGTGCGGCGCAGGATCTGCAGCGACTGGAAGACGGCGTGCTCGGCTCGGGCGTCCATCGCGGCGGTGGGCTCGTCGGCGACCAGCAGGGGGGCGTCACGGTACAGGCCGCGAGCCATACTGATCCGCTGCCATTGGCCACCGGACAGGTCGCGTCCATTCTGGAATTCCCGGGACAGCACGCTGGCCCAGCCCTCGGGCAACTCGTCGATCACGATGTCCGCACCGGAGTCGGTCGCGGCGCCGGTGAGCGCGCTGCCGTCCGGGTCGGGACGTTCCAACCGGCCGATGCGGACGTTGTTCTCGGCGGTCATCGGCCACTCCAGCGGCTTCTGTAGCACCATGGCAAGGTGGGCGTGCAGCTCCCGCTGGTCGACCGTGGCGATGTCGACCCCGTCCCAAGTCACCCTTCCCTGATCAGGCAGGTACAGCCCGGTGATCAGCTTGGCGAGGGTGGTCTTGCCGGAGCCGTTCTCCCCCACCAGCGCAACGACCTGGCCGCGGCCGATCGTCATGCTGACGTCTTGCAGCGCGGCCTCCTCCTGGCCGGGATAGCGGAACGACACCCCGTTCACCTCGATGAGCTGCGGGTCGCGCGGCAGCCGTTGCGTGCCGGCGGGCCGGCGGTAGCCGTGGGCTTGGGTCAGGCAGCTGGCCAGCATGTCCAGGTAGAAGCTGTGCTCGAACAGCCGATTGGCGGCGTAGAGCGTGCTGGACACCGCGCCGCTTGCGGTGCGCATCGCCACCGCTGCTGCCCCGGCCAGGGCCAGCGGCATCGTTCCGGTGTAGAGCAGGCCGCCGAGCACGAGGTAGGCGCCCGCCGTGCCGATCCCGGCCAAACCCCGCCCCAGCAGCCGGATCGCGGTCTTGCGGTGCTCCACTCGCACTGCCTCAGCAGTGAGTTCCGACCCAATCCGGCGGTGCTCGGCCAACAGGATGTCCTGGGTGGTGAAGGCTCGGACCTCGGCCGCTTCGCGCCGGCTGGTGATGAGATCGCCGGTGATCCAAAGCCGGCGACGGCGCGAGATCATCCGCACGAAGGACTCGTAACCCATCCGTGCGGTGCGCATGCTGGCCCATCCGTTAGGTAGTGCCGCCAGCAACACCACCGGCGCCAGCACCGGATTGAGCAAGCCGGCCGTGAGGATGGCGGCGGCCAGCGAGATTGTCGAGCTGAGCAGGTTCCCGCCGTCGGTGACTCCCCGGCTCAGGCTGGAGATACCCTGCCCCGACGCCTTGCGGACCAACTCCACGAAGTCGGCGTCGTCGAAGGCGATCAGATCCGCCCCGATCACCGCCGTGTGCAGGTCGTTCTGCGCGCGTAGCTCCACCTGTGGAGCGAGCACCGCTTGCACCGCGCCGACCGCCGCGTCCAGCAACCCCCGGGCGGCGTAGGAGACCATCACCAACGCCAACGCCGGCAGCGCCGCCAGTACCCGCTGCGGCGTGGGGCCCTGCTCCAAAAGCTGGGTGAGCACGTTCGCGGTGGCCAGCAACCCGAATGCGGTGGCACTGCCTGAGACGAGCTCCACCGCCGCGGCGAGCAACGTCAATCGCGGCGAGGTCCGCCAAGCCAGTCGCACCACCACCCCGAGCGCGCCCGGCGCCGCCCGCAGCATCCGGCCGGTACCGGTACCGGCGATCGTCTCGTGCACTTGTGCCCAGGGTGGAGTCTTGAGATCCTCGACGCCGATCAATGCCGGTGTGCTTGCGTCAGGTGAGCCAGCGGCCGTGGTGCGCCGAAGTCGCATGATTGGCCTCCCACCGGCAAGCATGCCTGCCGCGCTAGCGTGGCGTCTCGTGAGTAACGTGCGCGCCGGCCTCGTGATCACCGGGACCGAGCTGCTCAGCGGGCTGATCACCGATCGCAACGGGCCGTGGCTGGCGCAGCGGCTGGGCGAGTTGGGCGTCGAGGTGGCGCACCTGAACTGCGTCGGGGACCGGCCGGCAGATCTGGCTGCGGGGTTGCGCTTCCTGGCTGATCAAGAGGTCGATCTCATCGTCACCAGCGGTGGGTTGGGCCCGACCGCCGACGATCTGACGGCCGAGGTGGTCGCCGCCTTCGCTGGGGTGCAGCTGGAGCTTGATGAGGCGATGGAGCAGCAGATCGCCGGTATCCTCGCCCGGTTTGGGCACCTGTCGAGGTTCGATCCTGAGGGACTGCGGGTGGCCAACCGCAAGCAGGCGATGGTGCCTCAGGGCGCCACGCCGCTAGACCCGGTCGGGACCGCACCCGGGCTGGTAGTCCCGGTCGAAGGCGGACCGACGGTGATCGTGTTGCCGGGGCCGCCGCGGGAATTGCAGCAGATGTGGCCCGCCGCCTTGGCCACCCCACCGGTTCGAGAGGTACTGTCCCGCGCCGAGCCTTTTGTATTCGCGCAGTTACGGCTGTTCGGCTTGCCCGAATCGCAGATCGCGTTGACCTTGCGGGACGTGGGCGAGGAGCTGGATCTGAGTCCGTTGGAGATCACCACCTGCCTGCGGCGCGCCGAACTGGTGATCGACATCCGGTACCGGCCCGGCGCCGAGGCGACCCGGGATGCGCTGGTGGACGCGATCCGTACCCGGCACGCCCGCTACCTGTTTTCCACTGACGGGACATCGCTGGATGACCAGGTCGCCGGCCTGCTGCGGGGCCGCCGGATCGGATTGGCGGAGTCGTGCACCGGCGGGTTGCTGGCCGCCCGGCTCACCGAGCTGCCGGGGTCGTCGGACTATGTCGCCGGTGGCGTAGTGGCCTACTCCAACGCGGCCAAGACGCAAATGTTGGGGGTGCCGGCGGAACTGATCGAGCAGCGCGGAGCGGTCTCCCCGGAGGTGGCGCGAGCCATGGCGGACGGGGCGCGGAAACGCTTCGGTGCCGGGGTCGGGGTGGGCATCACCGGCGTGGCCGGTCCTGGTGGGGGCACCGACGCCAAACCCGTCGGCTACGTCTGCGTGTGCGTGACCAGCAGCGACGGCGCGGCCCGAGTCGGCGATCCGGTACTACCCGGCGATCGCGCCGAGATTCGAAACCGGGCGGTGACCGTCGCGATGCACCTACTGCGCCAGCTGCTTAATGATTAGCGCAGCGCCTTGCGATCCGGCTTGCCCTTCACCACTGCGTAGGCGGCGGCGCCGACGAGCACTACTACACCGATCACCAGCGCCCACTTCAGCAGCCAGAATGCCAAGCCCAACACCAAACCCAGTACCGTGAAGGCGATCCAGATCAGCGCAGCAATGCCAAGCACCTTGATCAGGGTCTGCATACCGGTCTCCTCATCTGTGGCGCACCTGCGTCCAGTAGACACCCTTCCACCGTGTGGGCGTATCGGGGAAAACCCCGAGCCGCGCCACCCGCGAGGTGCTTAGCGATGACCGGCACCGAATGCTCACTCACAGCGAAACTGCGGCTGTAGGGCTAAGCATCCATGAGACCGTTCACGAGCGGGTGTGTGCGCTCGTGGGCGCGGGTGCGGGGCGGCGCTGGGCGGGGATGTCGGGCATCTGGCGGACGACTGCTGCCCAGGCGGTGAGGAACAGCAGGAAACGGGAGACGAAGTAGGCGAACACCATCAGACCGATCACCGGACCGAACAACCTGCTGGTGGGGCTGGCTGTGACGCTGTCCAGGTAGATGGCGAAGGCTTGCTTGAGGATCTCGAAACCAATCGCCCCGAACCAGGCGACGCGCATCGCCCGGCGCAGCGGAACCGGCTGGCGCGGCAGCCGAGCGATCACCCAGAGGAAAACCAGCCACATACCGGTGATCGACGCCACCACGGCCAGGGCGGTCAGCAGCAGCCGGGCACCCGGGATCTGCCCGAAGCCAACCGCATTGAGCAGCGCACCGGCGAAGGCGGTGCCGGCCCCGGTCACCGCAAACGACAGCACCAGCGCCAAACCCAGCCCGAGCAGCGCCAGCAGATCAACCACTTTGGTGCGCAGGAAGCTGCCTTGTTCGGGCTGATCTCCGGAGGTTGCTCCCCACTGCGCGGTGAGCGCCTCTCGGAGGTTGCTCATCCAGCCCAGCCCGGAATACAACGCGCCGAGCAGACCGACGATCCCCACGCCTTGGCGAGACGCGATCGCACCGTCGATTACCTGGTTGAGCGTGCCCCCCAACCCGGCGGGCGCCGCCGCCTGGACCTGATCCTGCAAGTGGCGCAGCAGTTCGGGGTTTCCGGCGAGCACGAAACCAGCGGCCGCGAAGGCGATCATCATGATCGGTACCAGGGACAGTACGCTGAAGAAGGTGATCGCCGCGGCGTAGTGGTCGCCGTGGTGCTCGGAGTAGGACTGCACGGCGCGGAGCAGGTGATCTAGCCAGGGGTGCCGCTGCCGGTAGCGCTCCAGGGTCCCCCGCATGCTCACTCAGGCTAGTGGGCGATCGCCGGTTCAGCCTGTCGGCGGCAGGAATCCCACCCGGTCGTATACCGCGCGTACCGTCTCGGTGGCGACCTCGCGGGCCCGTTCGGCGCCCCTGGTCAGCAACTTGTCCAGTTCAGCCGGGTCGTCGGTGTACGCGGCGACCGCCTGGCGCAACGGGGTGACGAAATCGGCGAGCGCCTGCGCGACGTCGGATTTCAGCGCACCGTATCCCTTGTCTGCATATGCCGCGACTAAGTCGTCGATACTGCGCCCGGACAGCGCCGAGTAGATCACCAGCAGGTTCGACACGCCGGGCTTGGCTGCCGGGTCGTAGTGAATCTCCCGTCCGGTGTCCGTGACGGCCGATCGAATCTTTTTCGCGGACACCTTGGGGTCGTCCAGCAAGTCGATCACGCCTGCCGGGGAGGACGCGGACTTGCTCATCTTCGCCGTCGGCTCCGCCAGGTCGTAGATCTTCTCGGCGCCCTTGACGATGTGCGCCGCAGGCACGGTGAACGTCGCCCCGTAGCGGGTGTTGAACCGGATAGCGAGATCCCGGGTGAGCTCGATGTGCTGGCGCTGATCCTCGCCCACCGGCACCTGGTCGGCCTGGTACAGCAAAATGTCGGCGGCTTGCAGGATTGGGTAGGTGAACAGCCCCACACCCACCCGGTCACCGCCTTGCTTGGCGGACTTGTCCTTGAACTGCGTCATCCGGGACGCCTCGCCGAACCCGGTCATGCATTCCAGCACCCACGACAGCTGGGTGTGCTCGGGAACATGGCTTTGCACGAACACCGTGGACCGCTCCGGGTCAACGCCCAGCGCGAACATCTGCGCCGCCGCAAGCCGGGTCCGCCGCCGTAGCTGCACCGGATCCTGGTCGACGGTGATCGCATGCAGGTCGACGACGCAATAGAACGCCTCGTGATCGTCCTGCAGTGCCACCCACTGCCGGATTGCCCCCAGGTAGTTGCCCAGATGGAAGGAGTCTGCGGTGGGCTGGATGCCAGAGAGCACCCGGGGGCGGTGTTCCTGTAGGCGGAGAGTGACGTCAGACGACATAGAGCGATTGTTGCACTTGACGCGCGGTTCCCAAAATGTCGCCTGCAAAAGTCAACCGCCCAAAAGTCAACCCCAAAGTTCAACCGCAGTCGCTACCCGGTGTCGGGTCGAGAAACTCTGCCGCCGCCCACCGGTCCGGCGCGAGCTGCCGGAAACCGTTGCGGGTGGTCCGGTCGGCCGAGACCACCTCTCCCTTGCGGTAGGTTTCCACCACAGAGGCGCTACCGTCGGGGCTGGATCGCGCGTTGAGGACGTCCGCGGTCACCATCACCGTGCAGGGTCCGGTACCGCCGGTGGTGCTGCCGCCCCCGCTAGTGCTCCGGCTCTGGTGTTCGGAAAACAGCAAGAGGATGCCTAACACCACCGCTCCGCCGATGACCCACCGCTGCGTTGTCGACGCCACCTGATCACTCTCCGCCGCCTAGGCTTTGATCATCTTATTGTCACCGCCCGGTGGCTTGCCGCAAGCCCTCAGCGAGCTCGTCGAGAAACTCCTCGGTCGTCAGGTACGGGGTGTCCGGACCGATCAGCATCGCCAAGTCCTTGGTCACCTTGCCACCTTCGACAGTGTCGATGCAGACCCGTTCTAGGGTGGTCGCGAACTCGGCGACCTCCGGGGTTGCGTCCAGCATGCCGCGGTGGCGTAGGCCTCCTGTCCAAGCGAAGATCGACGCGATCGGGTTGGTCGAGGTGCGTTTGCCTTGCTGGTGCTGCCGGAAGTGCCGGGTGACGGTGCCGTGCGCGGCCTCCGCCTCCACGATCTTGCCATCGGGAGTCATGAGGACGCTGGTCATTAATCCCAGTGAGCCGAATCCCTGCGCGATGGTGTCGGACTGCACATCGCCGTCGTAGTTCTTACACGCCCATACATAACCACCCGACCACTTCAGCGCGGAAGCCACCATGTCATCGATCAACCGGTGCTCGTAGGTCAGGCCATTAGCCTCGAAGTCGGCCTTGAACTCCGATTCGTAGATATCAGCGAAGACGTCCTTGAACATCCCATCATAGGCCTTGAGGATGGTATTTTTGGTCGACAGGTAAACTGGATACTTACGGGCCAGGCCGTAACGCAGCGATGCCCGGGCGAAATCCTCGATTGATTTACGGTAGTTATACATCCCCAGCGCGACGCCGCCGCCCTCATCGAAGCGCGCTACTTCCAGCTCCAACGGCTTGTCGCCGTCGTCAGGAAGGTATGTGATCGTCACCGTGCCTGGCCCAGGGACGACGAAGTCGGTAGCCTTGTAAATGTCGGCATAGGCGTGACGGCCGATGATGATGGGCTCAGTCCAGTGTGGCACGAAGCGCGGGACATTGGAACAGATAATCGGTTCGCGGAATATCACACCACCGAGAATGTTGCGGATCGTGCCGTTGGGTGAGCGCCACATCTTTTTGAGACCGAACTCTTTGACCCGCGCCTCGTCAGGCGTGATGGTGGCGCATTTGACACCTACTCCGTGTCTGGCGATCGCATGTGCGGCATCGATGGTGACCTGATCATCGGTGTCGTCCCGGTGCCCAATGGCGAGGTCGTAGTAGTCGATGGTGATATCGAGATAAGGTAAGATCAGCTTATCCCGAATGAACTGCCAGATGATCCGAGTCATCTCGTCGCCGTCGAGCTCGACGACCGTACCCACCACCTTGATCTTGCCCACCGGCCGGGTACTCCTCTCAAGCTGACCCCGCGACAACGCCACCCTATGCTCCCCTACCCCGACATGAAGACATAACGGGGTGTGAGCGGCTTCGGTGACCCGAAATGTCTCCATATTGTGTTAAGGGTCGGTTAAGGTAGTCCGGCGTGCTCGCCTGCTACCTGCGGTTGGTCCGCGCTGGTTTTCAGCGGTATGCGACCTACCGGCAGGCGATGGTCGCCGGGTTGGCGACCAATACGGTCTTCGGGTTCATCCGGTGCGGCGTGCTGCTCACGGTATTCACTGGCAGCGCCCGAGTGGCCGGCTACGACCCATCCCGCACGGTCACCTTCGTCTGGATCGGCCAGGGGATGCTCGCGGTGGTGCTGCTCTGGGGAGACACCAACTTCGGCCACCGGGTGCGTAGCGGCGACATCGCGGTTGACTTGCTGCGGCCGGTCGATCTGCAAGCCGCGTTGCTGGCCGAGGATCTGGGTCGGGCCGGTTTCGCGCTGCTCACCCGATTCACCGGACCATTGCTGATCGGCCTGGCTTTCTTCGATCTGACACTGCCTGGCTCGGCGCTGCGCTGGGCGGCGTTCGCGGTCAGCGTGCTGTTGGCCATCCTGGTCAGCTTCGCCATCCGATTCCTGCTGAACCTGGTGGCGTTTTGGTTGCTGGACTGGCGTGGGGTCGTCATCATCTACGGCGCGATCAGCGGCGTGCTGACTGGGCTGGTGATTCCGATCGCTTTCCTGCCCGGCTGGGCCAGGGCGGCGGTCTGGGCGACACCGTTCCCGGCGATCATTCAGGCGCCGATCGACATTGCCATCGATCGGGGTTCGGTGGTGCCGCTGCTGGCTCACCAGCTGGCGTGGGCGGTGTTACTCCTGGCAGGCGGCCGCCTGGTACTGGCCGCAGCTGTGCGGACCTTGGTGATCCAAGGTGGGTGAGCATCTGGCCGTCTACCGCCACCTGGTGATGGCATCGGTCCGCAGCCAGCTCGCCTACCCGACCTCGTTTGCGTTGCAGTGCGCCGGGCAGGCGCTGGTGCAGCTCGAGGACATGGTGGTCATCCTGGTGCTGTTCTCCAGGATCGGCGCCATGGGTGGGTTCACCCGCCCAGAAGTGCTTCTAATCTTCAGCTTGGCCGGGGTGTCGTTCGGGCTAGCCGACCTGCTGATCGGCTCGCTGGACAAGGTCGGTGAGCTGGTCCGCGCCGGGACGCTGGATGCGCTGCTGCTGCGTCCGGTGCCTGCCATGACACAGATCTGTGCCTCCGAGTTCGCGCTGCGCCGGCTCGGCAAGCTAGCCAGCGCGCTGGCCATCCTCGGCTACGTGCTGGCCACCTCGCACATCGAGTGGACTCCGCTGCGGGGGGCGGTGCTGCTGATCACCCCGCTGACCGGGCTGGTTTTGTTCGGCGCAATTTGGGTGGCGGCCACCGCGACCACGTTCTGGCTGCTGGAAGGCCAGGAGCTGCCCAACGCCGTGACCTACGGCTCAGGGCTGTTTACCTCCTACCCGGTGTCGGTGTTCTCCGGGTGGTTGCTGCGGCTGATGGCCTTTGCGGTGCCCGGCGCATTCGTCGCCTACTACCCGGCGCTAGCGATCCTGGGCAAGCCAGACCCGCTCGGGCTACCCGCGGTCCTGCCGTACAGCGCCCCGGTGGTGGCGCTGCTGGCCGTCGGTGTCGCGGCCCTGGCCTGGCGGGCAGGTCTTCGCCACTACGTCGGCACGGGGTCGTGAAATGGAAGCGTTGATCGAGGTCGACGGGCTGTGCAGAGAGTTCCGGCGCCGGCGCGGCAGCCGGCTGGCCGCCGTCGACGGGGTGACATTGACCGTCACGGCTGGCGAGGCGGTCGGCCTGCTTGGACCTAACGGAGCCGGCAAGTCGACGACGATCAAAATGCTGACCGGGATCCTGGTGCCCACCGCGGGCCGGGTGCGGGTCTGCGGCCTGGACCCGGTGCGGCATCGCCGGGAACTGGCCCGGCGGATCGGCGTGGTGTTCGGGCAACGCAGTCAGCTGTGGTGGGACCTACCGCTGGCCGAGAGCTTCGCGCTGCTGCGCACGATCCACCGGATATCGGTGGCCGATCATGCACGGCGGTTGGCGGAATGCGTCGAGCTGCTGGCGCTGGCGCCGTTTCTGGCCACTCCGGTGCGGCAGCTGTCTCTAGGCCAGCGGATGCGCGGCGAGGTCACTGCGGCGTTGCTGCACTCGCCGCAGCTGCTAGTGCTCGACGAGCCGACGGTCGGGCTTGACCTGATCAGCAAGGAGCGGCTGCGGGCGTTCCTGGCCGGGGCCAACGCCGTTGACGGAGTCACGCTGCTGCTGACCACGCACGACCTGCCGGATGTCGAGCGGCTGTGCCGGCGGCTGGTGGTCATCGACCATGGCCGGGTGCTGGTGGACGGATCGCTGGACGAGCTGCGCCGGCGCTTCGGTGGCGCCCGGCGGCTGGTGGTGGACCTGGTGCAGCCGGCCGCGGCACT
>DATELN010000216.1:0-14594 GCA_035276605.1 Pseudonocardiaceae bacterium
ATTGGCGTGCAGCCACCAGGTGGTGGTCGTTACGCACCTACCCCAGGTCGCCGCCTACGCCGACCGGCATCTCGTGGTGGATAAGGCGACCTTAGCCACCGGGTTGACGCGCAGCGGCGTCCGAACTCTCGATGAGGCGGCACGGGTCGGCGAGCTGGCCAGAATGCTGGCCGGTCTAGACAACACTGAGACCGGCCGCGCGCATGCCGAGGAGCTGCTTTTGTCGGCGGAGGCCGACAAAAGCCGGCTCGTGAGTGCGTAACGGTGCTATAACACCGTTACGCACTCACGAGCGATTGCTCGGCGCGCCTCCGCGACGAGCAATCGCCTTTTTGCCACCATCGCCAGCATGAATATCTCCGGCCTGCTCAGCCGGTCCGGCAGTGAGTTGCCCGGGGTGACGGGGTTGGCCAAGGTGGATCGCCGCGCCGACGCGCTGGCGCGGCGCGTCGGACGCGGCGACATCGCAGTGTTCGACCAGGTCGATCTGGATCGGCGAACCGCCGATGCGTTGGTGGCTGCCGGAGTTGCCGCAGTGATCAATGCGGCACCGTCAATCTCCGGCCGGTTCCCTAATCTCGGGCCTGAGATCCTGATCGACGCGGGCATCGTACTGGTCGATGGGGTCGGCCCGGACGCATTGCGGATCAAAGAAGGCAGCCGGCTGCGGCTGCACGAGGGCGGGGTGTACATCGGGGACACCGAGATCGCCCGTGGCATCGAGCAGGATGCCAACTCGATCGCCGATCTGATGATCGAAGCCAAGTCGGGGCTGTCCGCTCAACTTGAGGCATTCTCGGCGAACACCATCGAGTTCCTCCGGCACGAACGCGCCCTGATCATCGATCGGGTCGGCGTACCAGACATCAACGTCACACTGCGCGGTCGCCAGGTCCTCGTGGTGGCCACCGGTTATAACTACCTTGACGATCTGGCCGCGCTGAAGCATTTCATCAAGGAGTACCAGCCGGTGCTGATCGGTGTCGAAGCGGGCGCAGATGCGCTGCGCGCCGCCGGGCACCGCCCGCATCTCATCGTCGGCGATCCGTACCAGATCGAAACCGACACCTTGAAGTCAGCCGACGAGGTGGTGGTGCCGGCTCAACCCGACGGTTTCGCCCCCGGGCTGGAACGCATTCAAGATCTCGGGATCGGCGCGGTGACCTTTCCCGCGGTGAGCAACCCGGAAGATCTCGCCCTGTTGCTCGCTGAGGCACATGGCGCTGAGCTGGTGATTGCTGTCGGCTTCCAAGCCACCTTGCATGAATTCCTCGACCGGGGACGGTCGAGCTCCAATCCGTCGACCTTTCTGACCAGGCTGCGGCTGGGCAGCAAGCTCATCGACGGTCATGCAGCTGCCGCGATGTATCGCAGCCGGGTGTCGGTGAGCGCAGTGCTGCTGATGGTGATTGCGGCGCTGGTGGCGGTCACCGCCGCGCTGCTGGTCTCCAACGTCGGCGGCGCCTTTGGCGCGCTGATCAGCGACACCTGGAACGAGGTCGGGGCCTGGATCAAGGGGTTGACATAGCCGGTGATCTCACTGCGGTACCACATCATCTCCATCGCCGCGGTCTTCTTGGCGCTCGCTCTCGGGGTGGTGCTCGGATCCACGGCGATCAGCGATCGGCTGCTGTCCGGACTCAGCTCCAATCGGGCAGAGCTCAGCCGCCAGGTCAATAACCTGCAGACCGAGCGCAATACCCTGCGTGCCCGGTTGGCCGATGCGGACGCCTTCGGTGCGGCAGTCGGTCCGCGGGTGGTGGGTGGGGCGCTGCGTGGCCGCACCGTCGTGCTGGTCACCACGGCAGATGCCAATCCCTCGGACCGGGATGCGTTGCGAGGGCTGATCAGCAGCGCTGGTGGCACCGTCACCGGTGAGCTGCAGCTTACCGACGCGTTCACCGATCCGTCCCGCGCCGACCAGCTCAGCGAACTGTCCACCCGGCTGTTACCGGCTGGCCTGCGGTTGCCCACCGCATCGGACGCCGGCACCCTCGCCGGCGGCCTACTCGGCTCATTGTTGCTGGTCAACCCGCATAACGGCAAACCCCAGGCCACCACCGCAGAGACCACGGCGGTACTCGCCGGACTGGGTGACGGTGGCTTTGTCCGGCTGGGCCCGCAAGTGCAGCCCGCGCAGCTCGTTGTGGTCCTTACCGGCGGTGCGCCGAGCGGCAACAGCAGCGGAGACCGTGCCGGAATCCTGGCCAGGTTCGCCACCCAGCTGGACCGTTCCGGTGCGGGCGCGGTCCTCGCGGGCAGGCCAGGGTCAGCCGACGGTAATGGCCCCATTGGCGTCGTGCGTGCGGACACAGCGGCGGCCTCTGTGCTGTCCACGGTCGACGACGTCAGCACCGCGGCTGGCCGGGTGGTGGCGGTGCTGGCGCTGGCCGAACAGGCCCAAGGCCACACCGGCCGGTACGGCACTGGCAGCAACGCACAAGCTGTGGTTCCCGCGATTGCGGGCTGATCGGCGAGGCGGTGACCCAAGCCCGCCGCTGACAGTGTTACCGTGAGCTTCCGTGGTCGGCGGCGCGCCGCCAGCTGCATCGCACCGGTCACCAATCGAACGGCCGGTCCGGACCACGGGAGAAGGTCTTGGTCAAGCTTGCGCGCTCAACCAGGTACCTGTTCGTCACCGGAGGCGTCGCCTCGTCGCTGGGCAAGGGACTCACCGCGTCCAGTTTGGGCCAACTGCTGACCTCCCGGCGGCTCCAGGTGACGATGCAGAAGCTTGATCCCTACCTCAATGTCGACCCGGGAACAATGAACCCGTTCCAGCACGGCGAGGTGTTCGTCACTGAGGATGGCGCCGAGACCGACCTGGACATCGGGCATTACGAACGATTCTTGGACCGCAACCTTGGCCGCAATGCCAACGTCACCACCGGCCAGGTTTATTCGGCGGTGATCGCCAAGGAGCGGCGGGGAGAGTATCTCGGCGACACTGTGCAGGTAATCCCGCATATCACCGACGAGATCAAGTCGCGGATACTGGCCATGTCTGAGCCAGGAGGTGATCGTCGCCCGCCGGATGTGGTGATTACCGAGATCGGGGGAACCGTCGGGGACATCGAGTCGCTGCCGTTTCTCGAGGCCGCCCGCCAGGTCCGTCACGACGTCGGCCGGGACAACTGCTTTTTCCTGCACGTCTCCCTGGTGCCGTACCTGGCTCCGTCCGGGGAGTTGAAGACCAAGCCCACCCAGCACTCGGTGGCCACCCTGCGTAGCATTGGTATCCAGCCCGACGCACTGGTCTGCCGTGCTGACCGGGAGATCCCGGATGCGCTCAAGCGCAAGATCGCTTTGATGTCGGACGTGGAGATTGACGGCGTGGTGGCGGCGCCGGATGCGCCGTCCATCTACGACATTCCCAAGGTGCTGCACTCCGAAGGCCTTGATGCCTACGTGGTACGCCGGCTCGGGCTGCCCTTCCGGGACGTGGACTGGACGGAGTGGGGAGATCTGCTTGATCGGGTGCACAACCCGGCGCAGCTGGTGCAGATCGCCCTGGTAGGCAAGTACGTCGATCTGCCGGATGCCTACCTGTCGGTGACCGAGGCACTGCGCGCTGGAGGTTTCGCCCACCGGGCCCGGGTCGAGATCCGTTGGGTGCCCTCGGACACCTGCGAGACGCCGGAAGGAGCGCAAGCGGCGCTGGCCGGGGTGGACGGGGTGCTCGTGCCCGGGGGGTTCGGGGTCCGCGGCATCGAGGGCAAGATCGGTGCCATCCACCATGCCCGGATCCGGGGGATTCCGGTTCTGGGCCTGTGCCTGGGCTTGCAGTGCATGGTGATCGAAACCGCCCGCAACCTGGCCGGTCTCAATGGTGCCGGATCCACCGAGTTTGATGCCGCCACGGCCCACGCGGTGATCTCCACCATGGCCGACCAGACCGACGTCGTGGCTGGTCAGCGGGATATGGGTGGGACCATGCGGCTGGGAAGCTATCCGGCAGTGTTGGATTCGGGCTCGGTGGTAGCCCGGGCCTACGGTGCTACCGAGGTATGCGAGCGGCACCGGCACCGTTATGAGGTGAACAACGCCTACCGCGACAAGCTCACTGCTGCAGGTCTGGTGATCAGCGGCATGTCGCCGGACGGCCATCTCGTCGAGTTCGTCGAGCTACCTGAGCGCATGCACCCGTTTTTCGTTGGTACCCAGGCCCATCCCGAACTCGCCAGCCGACCGACCCGCCCGCATCCGCTGTTCATCGCGTTCGTCGCGGCGGCGCTGAACTACCGGGCGGCGGACTGGTTGCCCGTTGAGATCCCAGCGGGACTGCGGTGAGCCAGCCGCACGAGTTCGTGGTGTGCGGCAGTGACACCCTCCATGTCGGCAAGATCTTGGCGTTACGGCTGGACCAGGTGATCATGCCTGGTGGGCGCGAGGCCAAACGCGAGGTCGTCGAGCACATCGGTTCGGTGGTGATCCTGCCGCTGCACGACGACGGGTCCGTCGTGATGATCGAGCAGTACCGGCACCCGCTGGGCCGCCGGATTCGCGAACTGCCTGCTGGGCTGCTAGACGCGCCGGGGGAAGAGCCGCTGACGACCGCCCAGCGTGAACTGCTCGAGGAGGTTGGCTACACCGCGCGGGACTGGTCAGTGCTGGTCGACTTGGTGCCCTCGCCCGGGTTTAGCGACGAGTCACAGCGGGTGTTTCTGGCCCGCGGGTTGACCGAAGCCGACCGGCCTCCTGGTATCGACGAGGAGGCCGACCTTGCGGTGGTTCGGGTGCCGCTGGCCGAGGCAGTGCGGCAGGTGTTGGCTGGCGAGATCGTCAACGGCCCGGCGGTGGCTGGGTTGCTCGCCGTGCACGCGGTGCTGGCTGGCCACACCCAACTACGCCCGCCTGATTCCCCCTGGCCCGATCGCCCAACCCGGTTTGCCGCTCGCCGCTCGAAGTACGGTCATGTGGATGCTTGACCACCGAGTCGGGGAGACAAGGAGGCACACCGGGTGAAGATCGGGGTCCCGCGTGAGCTGAAGGTCCACGAGTATCGGGTGGCACTAACGCCTGCCGGGGTGGTGGAGCTGACCCGGCGCGGGCATGAGGTGCTCGTGGAACGCGGTGCCGGGGTCGGCTGCGCATTTCCCGACGACGCTTACCTGGCCGCAGGTGCCCGCATCGTGCCGCAGGCCGACGACGTGTGGGCCATTGCCGAGATGGTCCTCAAGGTGAAGGAACCGGTGCCGGCTGAGTACCACCGGATGCGCAAGGGCCAAATCCTGTTCACCTACCTGCATCTGGCGGCCTCGGCGGAATGCACCGCTGCGCTGATTGATGCCGGGATCGACGCGATCGGCTACGAGACCGTGCAACTGCCCGACGGTTCACTGCCCTTGCTCGCGCCGATGAGCGAGGTCGCCGGGCGAATGGCTCCGCAGGTGGGGGCGCACTGCTTGGAACGCATGCAGGGCGGGCGTGGGGTGCTGCTCGGCGGCGTGTCCGGAGTGCCCGCCGGCAAGGTGGCGGTGCTCGGTGCTGGCGTGGTGGGCATGAACGCGGCCAGCATCGCGCTGGGCCTGCAAGCTGAGGTCGTCGTGCTGGACACCAACATCAACCGGCTGAGGGAAATCGACTTCACCTACCGGGGCCACCTGCAGACCATCGCGTCGAACGCCTACGAGGTGGAGAAGGCTTGCGTGTGGGCGGACCTGGTGATCGGCGCGGTGCTGGTGCGCGGCGCCAAGGCGCCTACCCTGGTCAGCCACGAGGTCGTCACGCAGATGCGCCCGGGATCGGTACTCGTCGATATCGCCATCGACCAGGGTGGATGTTTCGCTGACTCGAGACCCACCACGCACGCTGACCCGACCTTCACCGTGCACAACTCGGTGTTTTACTGCGTGACCAACATGCCCGGCGCCGTGCCGCATACCTCGACGTACGCGCTGACCAACGTCACGCTGCCCTACGTGTGCGCGCTGGCCGATAAGGGACTGCGCCAAGCGGTGCAGGACGATCCGGCACTGGCTCGCGGCGTGAACATAGTGGCTGGTTCGGTGGTGCTGGCCGAGGTCGCACAGACGCACGGTTGCGACTATGTCTCCTTGGCTGAGGCACTCGGGTAGGTGCGGTTCGATGGCACCAGACGCCGACGTGCTCCCTCCAGCGCTCGCTGCGGTGATTGCTGAGTATCTCGATCACCTGGCGGTTGAGCGCGGTACGTCGGTTAACACGCTGGACTCTTATGCCCGTGACCTGCGCCGCTACGGCGCTTACCTGGCGTCGAGGCAGATTCACCGACTCTCCACAGTGCGCGAAGAACAGGTGACGGGCTTCCTCGCAGCGTTACGGGATGGGGACGCGCAGCATCGCCCGCTAGCCCCGTCGTCGGCAGCGCGGGCGCTGGTGGTGGCTCGCGGGCTGCACCGGTTCGCCTTCAGGGAAGGGTTGGTGCCAGCCGACGTCGCGGCAGAGGTGCACCCCCCAAGCCCGCCGAAACGGCTACCTAAGGCGCTCGGGGTGGACGAGGTGCTGCGGCTGCTGGAGGTTTTCCCAGCCGAGGGGGGCCCTCGTTGCTTACGTGACCGGGCGCTGCTGGAGCTGCTGTACTCCACCGGCGCACGGATCTCCGAGGCGGTCGGCCTGGACCGGGACGATGTCGACGCCCCGGCGCGCACCGTCCTGCTGCGCGGCAAGGGTGGCAAGCAGCGGCTCGTCCCCGTGGGCCGTCCGGCGCTGGCCGCGTTGGATGCCTATCTGGTTCGGGGACGCCCCATCTTCGCGGCGCGCGGGCGGGGCATCCCGGCGGTGTTTCTCAACGCGCGTGGTGGTCGGCTGTCCCGGCAGAGTGCATGGGCGGTCCTGCAGGAGGCGGCGGTCCGATCCGAGATCGCCGCAGTGTCGCCGCACACCTTGCGACACTCCTTCGCCACCCACCTGCTGGAAGGCGGCGCCGATGTGCGGGTGGTGCAGGAGCTGCTCGGGCACGCCTCGGTAACCACGACGCAGCTCTACACCCTGGTGACGGTAGACAACCTGCGTGAGATCTACGCGACCGCCCATCCGCGGGCGCGGGGGTAGGGGGTGCCACGGGCCGGTTTCCTGCCGCGCAATAGGCTCCCCCGGGATCGCACCGTGCTGACCTAGTTGTGGGCTGGAGGGACCGGTTCCATGTCGTCCTGGGCGTCTGCGCAACGGCCATTGGTTGCGCCGAGCCCACCGATCTCCGGCGAGGGAGTACTTGCTGATGAGATCGCCGGAGACGGCTTTGTCATCGCCGGACGTGCACGCCGGGTGGTGCCGCAACCCCCGCCGCTGGACCGGCACGGGCCGGCTCGGGTGTTGGCGATCTGCAATCAGAAGGGCGGTGTCGGCAAGACCACCTCCACGATCAACCTCGGAGCGGCGTTGGCCGAGTATGGCCGCCGGGTGTTGCTGGTCGACTTCGATCCCCAGGGAGCGCTCTCGGTCGGGCTCGGGTTAGCCGCGCAGCACCTCGAGCACAGCGTCTACAACCTGATTATGGAGCAGCGCGTCGGAGCAGATGAGGTGATCCAGCCGACTTCGGTGCCCGGCATGGATTTACTGCCCAGCAACATCGACTTGTCCGCAGCGGAAGTGCAACTGGTCACCGAGGTGGGTCGGGAACAGGCGTTGGGTCGAGCGTTGCGGCCGTTGCTGCCGCAGTACGATTTTATCTTGGTGGACTGCCAGCCCTCGTTGGGGCTGCTCACTATCAACGCATTGGCGTGTGCGGATGGTGTGCTCATCCCGCTGGAGTGCGAATTTTTCAGCCTGCGGGGGGTAGCACTACTGATGGACACTATCGACAAGGTGCGTGACCGACTCAATCCCAAGCTGACGATCACCGGAATTCTTGCCACCATGTACGATCCGCGTACGCTGCACGCTCGCGAGGTGATGACCCGTGTGGTGGAGGCTTTTGGTGATACGGTTTTCGACGCCGTGATCGGCCGAACGGTTCGTTTTCCGGAAACCACCGTCGCCGGTGAGCCGATCACCCGGTGGGCGCCAAAATCCGCTGGCGCCAAGGCATACCGGGCACTGGCCCGTGAGGTGATCGCTCGGTGACCGTGCTGCAGGATTCGGTGGTGGCACCGGCGTCGTCGTCGCGCTTCACCGTGCGGCTGGAGAACTTCGAGGGCCCGTTCGACTTGCTGTTGCAGCTCATCTCGCAGCAGCAAATGGATGTGACCGAAGTGGCCTTACACCGGGTGACCGACGAATTCATCGCTCACCTGCGGGTGCTGGGCGAATCTTTCGACCTCGACGAGACCACCGAGTTCCTCGTGGTCGCCGCGACTCTGCTGGACCTCAAAGCCGCCCGATTGTTGCCCAGCGCCGACGTTGAGGATGAGGCGGACCTCGCCTTACTGGAAGCTCGGGATCTGCTGTTTGCGCGGCTGCTGCAATACCGGGCTTACAAGCAGGTCGCTGCCTTGTTCGCTGAACTTGAATCCGCGGCGCTGCGCCGCTATCCACGCTCGGTGGGCATCGAGGAGAAATTCGCCGGATTGCTGCCCGAGGTGTTGCTCGGTGTCGATGCTGATCGCTTTGCGGAAACCGCGGCCGCAGTCTTCCGTCCCAAACCGCCGCCGCCTCCGGTTTCGGTGGAGCACATGCACGCACCTCAGGTGTCGGTGCACGAGCACGCCGCGTTGCTTCGTCGCTGGCTGGCCCGCGATGGCCAGGCGAGCTTCCGCAGTCTGGTTGCCGATTGCGTACACACCAGAGAGGTGGTCGCCCGTTTCCTGGCCTTGTTGGATCTCTACCGTGCCGCGGTAGTGGTCTTCAACCAAGCCGATCCACTGGGTGACCTGCACGTATTGTGGACAGGTGGAGCCGAGCAGACCACCACCGCCTCGCCGACGGACGGGAAGGAGACGACGACTTCCGGTGGATGAAACCGCGCTCATGGACGCGCCCGGCAGTGCCTCGGACGTGGGTGTCCCGCATGACCCGGGTGCGGGTCTCCCGCCTGAAGAGGCACTGCCGCCATTGCATCACGACGATGACCTCGACGCGGCCTTGGAGGCGCTGCTGCTGGTGGTCGATTCGCCAGCCGGCGAGGACATGCTGGCCAGCGCGCTGGATCAGCCGGTGACGCGAGTGGTCGAGGCCCTGCAACGGCTGCGGGACGGCTACGCCACCTGCCGACGGGGAATCGATTTGCGTCAGGTAGCCCAGGGATGGCGGTTGCATACCCGCGACGTGTATGCGCCGTTTGTGGAGCGGCTGCTGCTGGACGGGCAGCGGGCCAGGCTCACCAGGGCCGCCCTGGAGACACTCGCCGTGGTGGCCTACCGGCAGCCGGTCACCCGCTCGAGGGTTGCCGCGGTGCGCGGAGTTAACGTCGACGGGGTGATGCGGACGTTGCTGGCCCGTGGTCTGATCGAGGAGCGGGGTACCGATCCGGAGACTCACGGTGTGCTCTACTGCACGACCGAGCTGTTCCTGGAGCGGCTGGGACTGTCTGCGCTGGAGGACCTACCTCCAATCGCGCCGCTGCTGCCCGACATTGACTCCATCGATGACGTCCCCGCCTAGAGACGATGTCCCAATCTGACGCAACGTCGCAGTCTGAGGCCCTGCCCCGGCTGCACAAGGTGCTCGCCCAGGCTGGGGTGGCTTCCCGGCGGGCCGCCGAAGAGATGATCGCCTGTGGCCGGGTACAGGTGAACGGGGCCGTGGTGCGCGAGATGGGGGTCCGGGTCGACCCGGACAGCGCCGTGATCCACGTTGATGGCATGCGGTTGGAACTGCGGTCCGACGTGGTGCACTTGGCATTGAACAAGCCCCGCGGTGTGCATTCCACAATGTCCGATGACCGGGGGAGGCCCTGCGTTGGCGACTATGTGGCCGACCGGGCGCAGCGGTTGTTCCACGTGGGGCGTCTCGACGCGGACACCGAGGGTCTGCTGTTGCTCACCAACGACGGGGAACTCGCGCATCGGTTGATGCATCCGTCGTACCGGGTGCTCAAGACCTACCTGGCCGAGGTACCCGGCCCAGTGCCCCGGTCGCTGGGCCGCACCCTGCGCGCCGGAGTGCCCTTAGACGACGGCCCGGTCGCTGTCGACGGATTCCGGGTGGTGCAGGCCCTGCCCGGCAAGGCGCTGGTTGAGGTGGTACTGCATGAGGGCCGCAAGCACATCGTGCGCCGGTTGCTCGCCGAGGTCGGCCACCCAGTCCACCGCTTGGTCCGCACCGCCATCGCCGACGTCCGCCTCGGTGAACAACGCCCGGGCACCGTCCGCGCCCTGTCCCGCCCCGAAGTGGGCGCACTTAACCGCGCCGTCGGCCGGTAACGGGGGTTAGCTACCCGGTTTCACCTCGCTGAGCCCGCTGAATGCGTCGGGCAGAATGGGGTTGGTGCGGACCGGCAGCAGGTTGCGGGGTGTTGTGGCGGTGGACGGTCCAGCCGGTACCGGGAAGTCCACCGTGGCCCGGCGGTTGGCAGCCTCGCTAGATGCGCGATACCTGGATACCGGGGCGATGTATCGAGCTGCCGCGCTTGGCGTGCTGAGAGCTGGCATCGATCCTGCCGAGTCCGCCGCGGTGGTCGACGAGGTGGCGCGGCGGCATATCGAAGTAGGTACCGAGCCCGCTTCCTCGATCGTGCTGCTTGATGAGGAGGACGTCTCTGAGGAGATCCGCGGCGCGGCGGTGACGATCGCCGTCAGTCCAGTGTCCGCGGTCGCCCGGGTCCGCCTGCTGCTCATCGCACAGCAGCGTCGGATCATCTCGAAGGCCACCACGGCCGCCGGTGGGATCGTGGTAGAGGGACGTGATATCGGGACCGTGGTGGCACCCGACGCGCCGCTGAAGGTCTTTCTTACCGCGACCGCGCCTGCGCGGGCGGCGCGCCGAGCAGCGCAGGATGGCATCGCCGACGTGGCGGCCGTCCGGGCCGCAGTAGAGCGCCGTGACCGCTACGACGCGAGTCGGGAAGCCTCGCCGATGTGCCCTGCCGAGGATGCCGTCGAACTCGATACCACCGCGCTGGACGTCGATGCTGTGCTGGCCCGCTTGCATGATCTGGCGGTGGCGCGTGGCCTGGTCGTCCCCGCAGTGCGGGACCCGCTGTGACACTCGACGTACCCGAAGGCACCTGGCTGTGGTTGCAGAGTTCCACCCGCTGGATCGGGGCCTGGTGCTTCTACGTCGTCTACCGGCTGCGGATGTGGCATCGGGAACGGATCCCGGCGACCGGCCCGGTGGTAGTGGTGGCCAACCACAGTGCAATGGTCGACGGCCCCTTGCTGTACGGGCTGCTCGGCCGGCGCGCCGCATTTCTGATCAAGGAGGAGATGTTCCACGGCCCGGTGGGTTGGTTCCTTCCCCGGCTCGGGCAGCTGCCGATACGCCGCGGTGCAGCCGATCGCGCACCGTTGCTCACCGCGGTGCGGCTGCTGCGCCATGACGGCGCGGTTGTGGTATTTCCGGAGGGCACCCGCGGCGAAGGGGACGTCAGAGACGCCCAGCAGGGTGCGGTGTGGCTGGCTCGGACTGGGGGCGCGACAATGCTGCCGGTGGCGATCCGGGGAACGCGCCGGCCCGCGGGGAGCCATCGACGGTTCCGGCCGCGCGTTGATGTCCTGATCGGGGAGCCATTCGCGGTGCCGCCGGGTAAGAGCCGAGCGGCGCTGGCCACGATCACTAACGAGATGCGTAACCGGCTGGCCGCGCTGGTCAGCGAACTGGACTCGATCCGCCGCCAGGGCGGGCCGGCGCTGGCGCGAGGAGAAGGAGCGTGATGAGCGGCCTGGCGCCTGGCGACGGGATCTGGTTTGACGAGGCCGAGCCCGACGTCACAGTTGAGCAACCGGTGCTCGCTGTGGTGGGTCGGCCCAATGTCGGCAAGTCCACGCTGGTCAACCGCATACTGGGGCGCCGCGAGGCGGTGGTGCAGGACGTACCTGGGGTGACCCGAGACCGGGTGGCCTACGACGCGCTGTGGAATGGCCGCCGGTTCACTGTGGTGGACACCGGAGGCTGGCAACCCGACGCGCGCGGTCTGCAGGCCGCCGTGACGGCGCAAGCGGAGCTCGCTATGCGCACCGCGGACGCGATTTTGCTGGTCGTCGACGCCACTGTAGGAGCGACCGAGGCGGAGGAGGCAGTGGCTCGGGTACTGCGCCGCTCGCCGACTCCGGTGGTGCTGGCGGCGACCAAGGTCGACGACGAACGCGCGGTCGCCGACACTGCGGCGCTGTGGACCCTGGGGCTCGGGGAGCCGCATCCGGTGAGCGGTTTGCACGGTCGCGGGACTGGCGATCTGCTGGACGCGGTACTTGCCGTGTTGCCGTCCGCGCCGCGTGAGGGCGCTACTCGGGCCGCGGGACCGCGCCGGGTTGCCCTGGTGGGCAAGCCAAATGTCGGTAAATCGAGCCTGCTTAACCGGTTGGCGGGCGAGCAGCGGTCGGTGGTGCACGAGGCCGCTGGCACCACGGTGGATCCAGTGGACTCGCTGCTGGAGCTCGACGGCGAGACGTGGCGGTTTGTCGATACGGCTGGATTGCGCAAGCGGGTACGGACAGCGAGCGGCACTGAGTACTTCGCCTCGCTTCGTACCCGGGCCGCGATCGAGGCCGCTGAGGTGGTGGTGGTGCTCATCGACGCCAGCGAGCCGATCACCGAGCAAGACCAGCGCGTGATCACCACAGTCATCGAATGCGGCCGCGCGCTGGTGCTGGCGTTTAACAAATGGGACCTGGTCGACGACGACCGGCGCCGCGAGCTGGCCCGGGAACTGGACCGCGACCTAGCTCGAGTGAGCTGGGCGGAGCGAGTCAACATCTCGGCGCGTACCGGGCGATCCGTCAACAAGCTTGCCCCGTTGCTGCGCACCGCCCTGCAGTCCTGGGATCGACGGGTACCCACCGGGCACCTCAATGCGTGGTTGTCCGAAGTGGTCGCCGCGACGCCACCGCCGGTGCGCGGAGGTCGCGCACCTAAGGTGCTTTTTGCCACCCAGGCCGGCACCCGGCCACCCACCTTCGTGCTGTTCACCACCGGCTTCCTTGAAGCCGGTTATCGGCGGTTTCTGGAGCGGCGGCTTCGCGAGACTTTCGACTTCACCGGCAGCCCGGTGCGCATCTCCGTCCGGGTCCGGGAACGCCGATCGCGTTAGTGGCAGGTCTTGGCAGAGATGTCGGTCACGGCTTTTGGACCGGTACGCGGATCGGGGAGCAAGGTAGAAGGAGAGAACTAGAACGCGACGGAAAGGTACGGTGTGCCCACCACGATCGAGGTGTTCTCCGATTTCGTCTGCCCCTTCTGCTATCTCGCTGAGCAACCGCTCGCGGACGCTGTCGAGGGCAGTGACGTGCGGATCTCCTGGCAACCATTCGAGCTGCGACCGGAACCGACGCCAACCTTGCGGCCCGAGGGTGAATACCTGCAGTCGACGTGGCAGCAAGTTGTCTACCCGATGGCCGAGCGGATGGGTGTGCCCATCGTGCTGCCGCGGATATCGCCGCAGCCTTACAGCAGGCTGGCCTTCGAGGGCTTTGCGTATGCCGCCGAGCGCGACGTCGGCCAGCGATATACCGAGCAGGTCTTTCGCGCGTTCTTCGTCCACCAGCGCGACATCGGGCAACCCGACGTCTTGACCGATGTTGCCGCTCAACTTGGGCTGGACGCGGACGATTTTCGCGCGGCGCTCGACAGCGGTCGCTACGCCGCGGCGCACCAGCGGGCCTTGCGCCGAGCTCACGAACTGAATATCACCGTCGTGCCCACCATCCTGGTCGATGGGCACCGGTTGGAGGGCATGCCTTCGGCGCGGGCCCTGCATCAGTTGCTCAATGGCGCGGTGGCACTCCGGTAGGCCGACTGGGTGAGTTGGTCGGACGTCACGCCCAGCGCCGGCGTGGCGTTGCCCATGCTGGGAAACCTGGCTTGCATGGACGACCTCAGTGGCTTTGTGCTCGCCCGGCTCGCCGACGACGAGCGGCGGCTTGAGGCAGGTGAACTACCGCACCTGGACGAAGCGGAGCGCCGCGGCAGGCTGCGCATCATGCGCACCGACGACCAGCAAGGGCTTCTGCTGGTCGCTGGGCCGGTCGAGGCGCGGGAAGAACGTGTCCCAATCCCGTATCCCGAGAAAGCCGCATTCCTTCGTCAGGAAGTTCACCGCGAGCATGACAAGGCCATGCTCGGCCTGGTGGCGTCGGTGTATGACGCACATCCCGATTGGCAGGAGGACTGGCGGCCCTGAAGCTGCCCTCCGGTAACGGGGCCGGCTGCGCTACGCTGACGACACGCCCGTGAGGGCGCGGCCGGGACGTGGCGCAGCTTGGTAGCGCACTTGACTGGGGGTCAAGGGGTCGCAGGTTCAAATCCTGTCGTCCCGACCAGGTCAGAGGGGGTGTCAGTGATCTTGGCACCCCCTTGACAGCTGAATACGACAGCAACGGCGTCATCCGTCGAGCTCGTCGTTGAGTTGGGTCAGCGCTGCGCGCTGGACGTCAAGGTTGACATGGCCGTATATGTTCATGGTCATCTCGATGGCGCTGTGGCCGACGATCTCCATGACCACTCGCGGGTGAACGCCGAGTGCGAGGAGCAAACTCACACATGAATGTCGTAAGTCATGAAGCCTGATTTGGCGCAGCCCG
>DATELN010000217.1:0-3333 GCA_035276605.1 Pseudonocardiaceae bacterium
TGCAGCGCGGCCGGGTCGTGGCTGACTTGGACCACCTCGTAGTCGGCGGTCTCGATGCCGGCCACGTGCGACTCCATCGAGGTCTTGAGGCGGGTCTCGTCCCGGCCCGCAGCTACGAAGGGGACGTTGTACTCACGCAGGTACTCGCACACCAGCCGGCCGGTGTAACCGGAGGCGCCGTAGACGATGACGGGCTTGGTTGCCATGGTCACATCCCCATTCCGCCGTCGACAGGAAGCCCGACGCCGTTGACGAATCGTGCAGCGTCCGAGGCTAGGAAGACGACCGCGTCGGCCATGTCCTCGACCGTGCCGAGCCGGCCGGACGGGGTGAGCTCGATCACCGCGCCGACTGCTTCCTCAGGCGAGCCGAATAGTCCTATCCGGGCACAGTCATTGGCCAGACCCGCGCCCATGGCCGTAGGCACGAGGCCGGGATAGACGCAGTTGACGCGGACCCCGTACCCGAGCTTGCCCGACTCCATCGCGGCCACTCGGGTGAGCCGGTCGACGCCGGACTTGGTCGCGGAGTAGACAGCAATACCGGGGAAGGCAATCGTGGCAGCCACCGACGCGACGTTAATGACCGCCCCGCCGGCACCGGCCGCACCGCCGGGCCGCATGACACGGAAGGCGTGCTTGATGCCAAGCGCGGTACCCAGGAGATTAACCTCGAGTTGCTTGCGCGCCGAGACCGGGTCCAGGTCCACCAGCAGACTGGTGATCTCGACTCCGGCGTTGTTCACTACGACGTCCAGGCCACCCAACATGTGGACAGCCTCGGCTACCGCGGACTCCCAGTTCGCGTCGTCGGTGGTGTCGAGGTGCACGAAGCCATGATCGCCGCCGAGCGATCCGGCCACCTTCGTCCCGACGTCGTCCTGCAGATCGGCGATGACGACGGTTGCCCCGGCGGATGCCAGGGCACGGGCCATCCCTTCGCCGAGGCCTTGCGCCCCTCCTGTCACCAGGGCTTTACGGCCGGTGAGGTCGAGATCAGTCATCGCCGCTCTCCTCGAGTCGGTTTCGGTTGTGGTGATGGTCACAACCTAGGCACCCGCCCTTGACGTGTGTCAAGTTTTCCCTTGACATTCGCCCAGAAAAATCTTGGCGGGTGTCCAGGCCGCTGGAGCAATCCTTTAAGGTTGTGGTCAAGGCCGAGTAGGACCACCGCAGGAGGGGTGATGGCCGGGGTCAACCGGGCGCGGGTCGCGCCCGCCGATAAGCACGACAAGCGCCGCAGCGAACTGGCCGAGTCGGCGCTTCGCACCCTCGGTGAGCTCGGCTACGCCCGCACCAGCCTGCGCGAGATCGCGAACAATTCCGAGTTCAGCCACGGCGTGATGCACTACTACTTCGCCGACAAACTCGAGCTGATCGTCTACTGCGTCCGTTACTACAAGGCCCGTTGCGTTACCCGCTACGACGATGTCATCGCGGACGCCACCTCTGCCGATGGCTTGCTCAATGCCTTCTCGGCGAAGCTCGCAGAGACCATCCGCGACGAGGGGCCGATGCACAGTCTCTGGTATGACCTGCGGTCCCAGAGCATGTTCGAGCCCGGCCTGCGCGAGGCAGTCACGCTCATCGACCGGACGCTGGAGGAGATGATCTGGCGAGTGCTCCGCCGCTACGCCGACCTCGCCGGCCAAGACATCCGGCTCAGCGCCGCGGCCGCATACGCGATGCTAGACGGCCTTTTCCAGCAAGCTCTGCTCGGTCACGTCGCCGGTCGCGCTGACGCTCTGGACGGGCTATCCCAGCAGGTCCGCGGCGTGATCCCGCTGATGCTAACCGCCGGGGACCGCGCAACCCGCCCGGCCAGGGCTGCTGCGGGCTGACCAGCCTGCGGCCCGATCACCATCGCGAAGCACCCCGGATAGCGCGTACCCAGTTTGCCTGGGACGATGGGCACCAGATATGCGCGCAGACAATGACGCATTTGATCGCGCTGACCGAATTCATATTCGGCAATGCCGGGCGTCTCCTGCGGCATGAGCCGCAGGAGACACGGCGCCCTGGTCAGGTGCCGGAGGCCATGTAGGCGGCGAGGATGTAGTTGGGGTGGCGGTCGAGGTTCTTGCGGGCCCGGTCGTAACGCATCGTGGTGCGCGGGTCGGCGTGCCGGGCGGCGATCTGGACATCCCGCAAGTCCACGCCAGCATCCAGCATGGTGGTGACGTAGGTATGGCGGAGCATGTGCGGGTGCGCCCTGGCGATCTGCACACCCGCAGCATTGGCCAGGTAGCGCAAGCGCCGGGTGGCGGCATGACGGTCCATCCGGGTACCGCGGCTGTTGAGCAGGATCGGCCCACCAGTCCGATCGCCGATCGCGCGGTCGATGGCCCGCCCGACCGCCGGCGGCAGCGGGACCAGGACGATCTTGCCGCCTTTGCCGCACACCCGCAGCACCCGGTGGCCGTGCTCCTCACCCAGGTCGGCGATATCCGCGCCAGTGGCCTCAAAGATCCGCAAGCCCAGCAGCCCCAGCATCGCCACCAGCGCGAAGTCACACTGGTCCGGTGACTGGCGGGCGGCGGTGAGCCGCGCCTCGAACTGCAGATGAGTGAATCCCAGGGTCGGTGACTCCGCGGGCACCGCCGGGCGGCGGACATGCTCAGCCGGTGAGTGTTCCAGGAGGCCGTCGATGACGCAGGTGCGGTAGAACCCGGCCACGACCGAGAACCGCCGCGACACCGTCGAGGGCTTAAACTGGCGGATTTCCTGCATCCACCGGAGGTACAGCTCCAGGTGCGGGCGCCTTGCGGTCAGCGGGTCCAGGCCGCGCGCGGCGCACCAGGACAGGAAACAGCGCAAGTCAGACTCGGTGTGGTCGCGGGAGGAGCCCTGGAACCGGGCCAGGTAGGCGGCCACCGCCAGCTGCAGCTGATCAGTGAACGGCGCTGGATGATCAGAGGGAACGGACGCCAGGTCTGTAAAGCTCATCATGCCCAGACGTTGCGCCCGACTCCGGCCACCACCAAGCCACGAACGCGCCAGGCGCGGCAGATGAGCATGTTCTCAGCACTGCGGTCCTGTCGTTCGATTGGCGATGCCCTCGCGCTGGTGGGGGGTAGGGGAATCCGCGTTCCACGCGAACGGAGAGCCTCGGCTGGCGGAGGTTTCCGGTGCGCGTGGACGGGAGTAGCGTCGAGGTGATCGATCGGCACCCGCCGGGGGCTGGGCAAAGGGGAGGTCAACATGTTTGTGCAGGTGATCCAGGGCCATGTGTCCGACGCCGCGCGGGTGCGCGCGCAGCTCGACAGGTGGGTCCAGGAGGTGGCCCCCGCAGCCGTGGGATGGCTTGGCAGCACATCCGGGGTTACTGACGACG
>DATELN010000218.1:0-16065 GCA_035276605.1 Pseudonocardiaceae bacterium
CTTCTGCAGATCCAAGATCAGGTCGAGGATCTGGGCCTGCACCGTGACGTCCAGCGCGGTCGTCGGCTCGTCGGCGATTAGCACATCAGGGTTGCACGACAGCGCCATCGCGATCATCACGCGCTGCCGCATGCCGCCGGAGAACTGGTGCGGGTAGTCGTCGACGCGCGAGCGCGCCTGCGGGATGCCGACCCGGTCGAGCAGTTCCACCGCATGCGCCCGGGCGGCCTGCTTGCTGACGTCGTGGTGGCACCGGTACGCCTCGACGATCTGGTGGCCCACCGTGTAGTACGGGTGCAGCGCCGACAGCGGATCCTGAAAGATCATCGCCATGGTGCGGCCGCGCAGCTTGCGGACCTGCTCGGCGTCGGCCGACACCAGCTCCCGACCGTCGAGCCAGATCTCACCGGAGATCCGCGCGGCGCCCGGCTGGTGCAGGCCCATGATCGCCAGGGCGGTCACGCTCTTGCCCGATCCCGACTCCCCGACCACGCCCAGCCGGCGGCCGCGGTCCAGCCGCAGCGACAACCCGTCGACGGCCTTGACCAGGCCGTCCTCGGTGGGGAAGTGCACCCGCAGGTTCCGCACATCCAGTAACGGGCTCATCAGGTCCGGACCCTCGGGTCGACCACGGCGTAGAGCAGATCCACGACCAGGTTGGCCGCGATGATGAAGATGCTGCCCACAAGCACCACCCCGAGCACCTTCGGCAGGTCGTTGTTGACCACTGCGTCCACCGAGTACTTGCCGATCCCGGGCAGCGAGTAGGTGCTCTCGGTGAGGATCGCGCCGCCGAGCAGCAACCCCAGATCCAACCCGAAGATCGTCAAGATCGGTGTCAAAGCGGAGCGCAGCCCGTGCTTGAGCACCACGGTGCGCTCGGGCAGTCCCTTGGCGCGGGCGGTGCGGATGAAGTCCTCGCCCATGGTGTCGAGCATGCCCGCTCTGGTCAGCCGGGCGTACGCGGCGGCGTAGAGGAACGCCAGGGTGATCCACGGCAGCAGCAGGCTGTATGCCCAGCGCAGCGGGTTTTCCTGGATGGGCACGTAGCTGCCGCCCGGCGCGGTAATGCCCAACCAGTAGCTGAAGATCGCCAACGCCAGCAGGCCAGTGAAGAAGATCGGCAACGACACACCCGCCAAGGCGACGCCCATCGCGGCGCGGTCGAAGACACTGCCCCTGCGCAGCGCGGAGATGACCCCGGTCGACACGCCCGCAACCAGCCAGATCGCCGCTCCGCCGGCGGCCAACGACATGGTCACCGGCAGCCGGTCGAGCAGATCGGGCAGCACCGGGTTCTGGGTGAGGAAGGAGTACCCGAAGCACGGCGCCGGGCAGTGCACGGTGGTCGGGCCAGTGCTGTAGTCCGCACCGAGCACCAGGCCCTTGACGAACCGGCCGTACTGCACCCAGATCGGATCGGTGAACCCCAGCTTGACTGCGATCTGGTGGATCACCGCAGGGGAGGCGGTGCGGCCGACGTAACGGGAGGCGAGGTCTTCCGGGGTAGCCCCGGCCAGCCTGGGCACCAGAAAGAACACCACAAACGTTGCGGCCGTGACGATCAGCAGCAGTATCACTGCCGCGATCATCCGTCGCACGACGTAAGCACCCACTGGCTATCTCCAGTTATCTCCGGGTAGTGCCCAGCGTCAGGTAGTCGTACATCTGGAACCCGTCGGAGATGAACACGTTGGTCAGGTTCGGCGGCCGGTACAGCAGGCCCTTGGCCCAGACGCCGGGCAGCACGAAGGCGTCCTCCATCACCTTGCGGTCGATGCCGAGCCAGATCTGTTCCCGCGCCGCGGTGTCGGCGGTCACCAGCGCCTGGTCGAGCATCTGGTCGATCGCCGGATCCTTGATGCCCAGGTTGGAGTTGCCCCCGGTAGACCGGATGACCCGGCTGTCGACAATCTGGGCGAGAAACCCGTAGCCGTCGGGCCAGTCCGCACCCCAGCCGTACACGATCAGTCCGAGGTTGTTGGCCTTGGCGTAGTCCGGCTTGCCGGCGTACAGCTTCAGGTAGTCGGCCAGCGGGTAGGGCTTGATCTCCAGCTTGATCCCGGCCCGGGCCAGCGACTGCTGCAGCGCCTCGGCGGTCGCCTTCTCCTTGGGCCGCTCGGCGCGGTAGGAGATGCCGGTGGTGAAGCCGTTGGGCTGGCCACACTGCGCCAGCTCGTCTTTCGCCTTCGCGATGTCGCCCAGGTGTTTGGGCGACGGGTAGAGATCGAAACGCTGCGCGCCTGGAATTACCGGCGGCAGCAGGTTCGTGGCGATCTCGCCTCCCGTGCCGCCGCCATAGGCGCGCTGGTAGCCGACCCGGTCGGCGGCATACAGCACCGCCTTGCGGCAGTGGATGTTGTCCAGCGGTGCGACGTCGGGATTGATCGCGGTGTACCACAGCCGGGCGACCAGCGCTGAATCGGTGCTGGCCCGCAGGCCCTGGTCACCGAGGATGCGACCCTGCGCCGACGGCCCAACACCGGAACCCTCGATCGCGACGTCGAGATCTCCGGCGAGCAGCCGGTTGTCGATGTCGTCGGCGTTGACGTTCAGATCGACGGTGATCGTGTCGGGTAGCGGGTGGCGGTTTGGGTCGGTGGCCGGGTCCCACTGAGGGTTGCGAACCATGGTGAACCGCTTGCCCAGCTCGTTGGTCTGGAACAGATACGGGCCGGTGGAGACAACGTGCTCCTTATATTTGGACCCGGTGTCTTTGGCTCGCGGCACCGGCATGGTGGCCGGAATTTGCGCGAGGTAGTCGAAACCGCTGAACGGCTTGCGCAGGTGGAACACGATCGTTCGGTCGTCCGGGGTTTCGATCGCCTTGAGGCCCAGCTTGTCGGGATCGGGGTCGGCGTACGGGCTGGTGTAGCCCTGCAGATCCAGCACATCGTTGAAGTACGTTGGCCCGTTGGGGAAGGTCGTCTTGTCCAGCGAGCGTTCCACGGCGTACTTGACGTCCTTGCTGGTGACGGGGGTGCCATCGTCGAACTTCACACCCGGGCGCAGCGTGTAGGTCCAACTCTTGGCGTCATCGCTGGAGCGGCCCAGCGACTCGGCGAGATCGGGGACCAGCGTGGCGCCCTGCGCGCCCGGCGCTGGTTTGAACATCACCAGTGCGCGGCCGTAGAGCCGGGCGAAATTCCACGAGTAGCCGTAGTAGGTGTCGGCGGGGTCGAGGGAGTCCCAGTCACCGGAGTTGGCGTAGCGCAGGGTGCCGCCCCTGGTGTCGGAGGGATTGTGAATGCCACCCAAGACGCCGCTGTTGGCGCCGCCGGTGCCTGGCCCGCCACACGCGACCAGGACCAATGCGGCGAGAGCGGCCAGCGCGGCGGCTCGGCGTTTCGTGGTCATCTCGTCGTGCATCCCTTCATCGCGAGCGGGGATCCAGCGCGTCGCGTAGGCCGTCGCCGAACAGGTTGAACGCCAGCACCGTGATGAAGATCGCCAGCCCGGGGAAGAGCATGAAGTTCGGCGCGATCTGGAACCAGTGCGTGGCTTCGGACAGCATCCCGCCCCAGGTCGGCGTCGGTGGGCGGACGCCGACGCTGAGAAACGACAGTGCCGCCTCAAACAGGATGTTGGTCGGGATCAGCAAAGTTGAGTAGATCAAGATCGGCGCGGCCAGGTTGGGCAGCATCTCGGTGAACAGGATCCGCGGGCTGCGCGCGCCCAGGCTGCGCGCGGCGTCGATGAACTCCCGCTCGCGCAGCGACAGCGCCTGGCCGCGGATGATCCGGCCGATGTAGGGCCAGCTGAAAAACCCGATGATGAACACCATCAGGGCGATCCGCAGGGTGTCGCCGGCCAGGCCGAACGCCCGATCCGGCACCACCCCGGCCAGCGCGATCGCGAACAGCAGCAGCGGGAATGCCAGGAACACGTCCATGGTCCGGCTGATCAGGGTGTCGATCCAGCCTCCGAAGTACCCGGCGATCACGCCTGCCACGGTGCCCAGCAGCACCGACAGCAGTGTCGCGAGGAAAGCGATGAGCAGCGAGATTCGCGAGCCGTAGACGACCCGGCTGAACACATCGCGCCCGTTGACCGGTTCGGCGCCGAACAGGAAATCCGGGCTGATGCCGCCGAAATGGCCGCGGGGCACCTGCAGGTCCGGGTCGATCTTGTCATAGTGGAACTCCAGCGGCGGGTGCCCGAGCACCGCGACGATCACCGGCGCGAAGATCGCGACCAGCATCAGCCCGACGACGACGCCCCCACCGGCGAGCGCGACCCTGTCCCGCTTAAGCCGTCCCCAAGCGATCTGCCACAGTGACCGCCCTTGGATTGCGGTGCCCTCTCGCCCTTGCCCAGACATCCCCGGCATCGTAGAAGCCTGCCGCTGCGCCCCTTACCAGCACCATCCCACCCGAGCACGGTGCGAGTGGCGTCCTTGGCCGCTACGGTGACCGTGGGAACGTCAGCTGCCGACGTGGATGCCTGGGCGGCGGGCGGGGTCGCGCTCGATCTCGCGCAGGATCTCCCTGACCACTGGTGCGGTGTCGCCCCGTCCGAGAATGAGGTAGCGCAGCAGGTGGCCGATCGGGTTGCCCTCGGCCCATTCGAAGTAGCAATGCGGGCGCACCCCGGTCGCGTCGCGCAGCGCAAGCAGGATCGCGGCGATCGCGTTCGGCACCGCTGGGCTGTCCGCGCGCAGGATGCGGTACCCGTCAACCTCGACGCCCCGCACCTGGAGCACGTCGCTGAAGTCGGAAGGGTCGACCACGTCGATCTCCAAAAACAGCGTGTCGGCGGCTCCGGGAACGGGGTTCATGCCGCGTTGCGCGGCCTCCTTCTTGGCGTACTCTGCGCGGTCCCCGGCTTGCCGCTGATTAGCCACTAGATGCAGGCCGCCGTCATGGGACAGCGAATCGGTGACGAACTGTCGAGCGGCCTGGTCGAACTCAATCCGGTCGGCTCGCAATTCGGTGGTCCGTGATACCCGGGATACCAGCGAAATCACCACAATGCCGGCGATGAACGCCGCGGCGATCATGATCCCGTGGGGCTTTGCGATGATGTTCGCCGCCAACGCGTACAGCAGCACTAGCGTCAGCACGGTGAACATGGCAGCTGACCGCCGCTGCCGTCGCCGGACGGCCGAGATGGTGACGGCCACCGCACCGGAGACCATCATGGCCAGGATGCCGGTGGCGTAGGCGCCGGCCTGGGCGTTCACGTCAGCGTGGAACGCGATGGTGATGCCGATGCTGACGGCGGTGTAGACGAGCACCACCGGGCGGACGGCCCGGCCCCACTCCGGCGCCATGCCGTACCCAGGCAGGTAGCGCGGCACGATGTTGATCAATCCTGCCATCGCGGACGCGCCGGCGAACCACAGGATCAAGATGCTGCTGATGTCATAGACGGTGCCGAACGCATCACCGAGCTGCTCGTGCGCGAGGTATGCCAGGGCCCGACCGTTGGCTTTGCCGCCTTCCTTGAACTCCTGCGGCGGGATGAGCACGGTGGTGATGAAGGTCGTCGCCAGCAGGTACACGCTCATGATCAGCGCGGCGGTGGTCAGGAGCTTGCGGGTGTTGTGGATGCGGCAGGCGAGGCGCTGCTCGGCGCTGGACCCGTCAGCGGCGACCAGCGGCATCATGCTCACCCCGGTTTCGAACCCGGACAGGCCAAGCACCAGGAGCGGAAACGCCGTCACGGCCGGGCCGACGATGCCTGCTACGCCGGCTCCGCCGGCGGTGACCCGATCGGTCCAGCCGGCCAGCGCGCTGGGCTGGGCCAGTATGTGCAGCACGCCATCGATCACGATGGCGGCGTTGAGCGTCAGGAACACCGCCACCAGGGGGATCGCCACGGCGACGGCCTCGGTGAACCCGAGCAAGAACACGCCGCCCAAAATCAGCAGCAGCACGACGGTGATCGCGATGGCCTGCCCGTTCAGGAAACCAGGAAGATACGGGTTCTCCAGCAGGTGGACGGTGGCGTCAGCGCTGGACAGTGTGATGGTGATGATCCACGAGGTCGCGACGAATCCGAGCAGGATCAGGACGAAAATCTTGCCCTTCCAGAACGGCAGCAGGTCCTCGAGCATGGCCACCGAGCCCTGGCCGTGCGGGCTTTCCCGCGCGACCCGCCAGTACATCGGCAGCATCCCGAGCAGGGTGAGCCCGACGATCAGCAACGTCGCCAGCGGGGACAGCGCGCCGGCGGCAAGTGCGGCGATACCCGGCAGGTAGGACAGCGTGGAAAAGTAGTCCACCCCGGTCAGGCACATCACCTTCCACCACGCCTGTGGCTGCGTGTGGGCCTCACCGGCCGCCGGCCCGACCGGCGGTACCCGGTGCGCCAGCAGCCAGCGCGCCACGCGACCTGCCGGTGGCCGGGTTGGGACCGGGCAATCCAGCTGGGCGGGGATCGCAAGCTCTGGTGCGCTGCTCATCTGCCGGTCGTGGTCCAGTCCGCGACCGCCCCCATCATGCGCCCAGTCTCCCACGCTCCCCGGCAGTCTGGATGCAGACTGCCCTTTTGAGCGCCAGGAAAACGGCAGTCTGCATCCAGACTGCCGTTAGGTGGTGGGGGAGATGGTGCGGGAGGGGGCAGCGTTGAGGGTTTCGGTGTCGAAGCCGGCGGTGCGGCGGTAGGCCAGCGCGATGGAATCGAGCTCCTCGCGGGTCATGACGTCTTCGATCCGGGTGAAACCGCGCGGCGCTCGCTGCTCGACCAGCTGCACCACCCGCTCGGGGCCACCTCGCCGATTCGCCAACACCAGCGCGTTCATCGGCTCACGGCGGGCGTGCTGGTAGGCGGCCAGCCCGGCCACCGGATCATCGGCGCGGGCCAGCTCCCAAGCCAGCACCCGACCGTCGATGATCGCCTGGGTACCTCCGTTGGAGCCGAAGGGATACATCGGATGAGCGGCGTCGCCAAGTAGCGTGACCCGGCTTGTTCCCCAGTGCGGCAATGGATCCCGATCCACCATCGGGTACTCCCAGATCCGTGGCGAGGCGCGCACCAGCGCCGGCACGTCAAGCCAGCCAAAGCGTCGATCCGCCACGTGCGGCAGCACGTCGTCCAACCCGCCCACGTGGTGCCAGTTTCCCAGCGCAGCCCCGGTCCCGTGCGACCCATCCGCCAGCCGCACGCCGATCCCCCAGTTCACCAGAGATCGACCGCGTTGCTCGGCGTACCGGCAGACCGGGTAGACGACCACCGTCGGGTTGGTCCCGGAGATGATCATCGTGCGGCCGTCCAGGAACGGTGCGCTGTCGGTGAGGCCCCGCCACAGGTGGATGCCGTTCCAGATCGGCGACCCCTCGCTGGGATGCAGTTGGGCCCGCACCGCGGAGTTGATGCCATCCGCGCCGACGAGCACGTCGGCCGACTCGACCACGAGACGACCGGTGCGCCGGTCGCGCAGCTCGACCGCCACGGCGCCAGGCTGCAGTTCGAAGCGCTCCATGGTCAGGCCGGTGCGTACCGCGTCAGCACCGAGGCGCTCGCGTACGGCACCCAGCAGCAGCATCTGCAGCTCGCCGCGCTGGATTGAGTACTGCGGCCAGCGGTAACCGGCGGCCAGGCCTCTGGGCTCACCGCAGATCCGACTGCCGAAGCGGTCATGGTAGATCAACTCGGTGGTGGGGATTCCGATCGCCGCAAGATTGTCGGCCAACCCCAGCTCCACGAGTTCCCGGGTGGCGTGCGGCAGGATATTGATGCCCACTCCCAGCGCACGGAGTTCACGAGCCGCCTCGACCACGCACACCCCGATGCCCGCCGCGTGCAGGCTCAACGCCGCCGATAGCCCGCCAAGGCCCGCGCCGACAATTAAGACATTCACGACAAAACCCTGTCACCGTGCTGACCCTGGCAGTCTGCCTGGCGATCGTCCGAGCTGCGACCGAAATTACGAGCGACGGGGTCCCAGATAGATCAACTGGTGAGTTTCAGGACGGTCAGCGAGCCACCGTCGGCGTTGCTCACGTAGGCTCGCCGGCCGCCGGGCAGCATGGCGATGCTGGTCGGGCCAGTGCCGGTGGGCAGAGTGGCGGTGACCTGGTTTGTCACGGAGTCGATCACCGAGACGGTGTTGCTGCCCTCGTTGACCACGTAACCGAAGCGTCCGTCTGGCGACCAGGCGATGTCTTGAGGGTTGCGCCCGACCGGGATGGTGGCCATCACCTGCTGGCCGGCGGTGTCGATGAGCGAAACGGAGTTCGAGTTGTCATTCACGAGGGCGGCCAGCGGGCGGTGGGGATTGACCGCAATATTGTGCGGGCTGTGTCCGACCGGGATGGTCGTCTCCACTTCCAGGTTGCGGGTCTCGATCACCGACACCAGGTTGGAATCATGATTGGCGGTGAAGGCGCGCTCACCGTCAGCGGAGAACGCCACCCCGGCGGGGTTCGGTGCCACCGGGATCTGCCCGATGACCGCGTTCGTGGCGGTGTCGATCACTGAGATGGACGCGATGTCGGGATTGGGCACGTAAAGCTGTTGCCCGTCTGGGCTGACCTTCGCAAGGTAGGGGCGCGCCGTCTGCGGAATGGTGGCGACCACGGTATTCGAGCGGGTGTTGAGCACACCGATCGAATGGATCGTCCCCTGGTCGTTGAAGACGCTGACGTACAGCGTGCGGCCGTCCGGTGCGAAGCTGAGGAACCGCGGCGGGCCGGCCGTGATCGGGATTGTTCCGGTCACCTGGTTGGTGGCGGTGTCCACCACGGTGATGACCTGAGCGTCTCGGTCGGCGGTGTAGGCACGCCGGCCGTCGGGCGACACGGCGACGAAACGAGGGTTCGACGGCACCGCGATGGTGTTGCTGGCAGCCGATGTCGCTGGCTGAGGGCCGACTTTGGCTATCGCGCTGGGCGCAGCGTTGGGTAGCGGTGCGGCGCTATGCGGCGCCGGTGTCCCGGTGCCCATCTTGACGCCGAGCACGGCCAGCGTGATCGCGCCAGTCAGCGCCACCGCTGCGCCCGCGCCGATGAGGACCCGCCGGGTTCGACGGCTGCCGGTGGATGCGGTGGATGCGGTGGGGCCGTGATGCTCGCTGTCTGATCGCACCGGAGTCGGGGTGGGCGCCACGGCCGGCTTCGCCACTGGGGCTGGGATCTGAATGGTTTGGACGGCCACCGCCTTCCGGGTGGCAGCCGGTGCCGTTGCGGTGCGCTGCTCTGGTATCGAAGGCGGTGCCGATGGCCGGTCCGGAGCCTCCGGCGGGGCCGGGGCTGCTTTCGGCGGGGTTTCGACCGCCTTCGGTGGGGCTTCGACCGCCTTTGGCGGGGTTTCGACGGCCTCTGGCGGCTTAGCCTCCGGAGGGGATGGGGCACCTTGATCCGGCTGCGCCGGGGCGCGCTGCAACACCGGTTGTGGCGCTGACGCAGCGGCCAGCGTGGCGGCACCGAGCGCGACAACGTGGTCCGGATCGGAATCCACCACCACGGGGCTGCCCAGTTGTGCCGACACCATCTCAGCCGCCGACTGGATCTCTGACGATCCGCCTACCAGCAACACCGCGCGCAGCTGCGCGGGCTCGATCTGGGCCGACTCTAGAGTTCGGGACAGTGCGGTGATGGTGGGCTCGATCGGTCCGGCCCCGTCACCGTTGAGGTGTTCGATGCGTTCCGGATGCCCGAGGATCTCACCCTTGCCGGACTGCTTGCGCAGGATCGTCGCATCGAACGTGCCGCCATCGAGGTCATACACCGCAATGGTGTCGCCATCGTGCCAACCGTGGGTTTCTCCGTAGTGCGCCGCGGCGGCTTCCGGCTCGGTCACCACCGCAGGCTTGGGCAGCTCCGCCTGCCGAGCAGCCTCCTCGAACAGCGCGCACCGGAATGCTCCCCAACTGGCCGGGCGGGTGAGCACAATGTGATTGGGGGCCTCGCCTTGCCTCGCGGTGACCTTGGCGACCACGTCCCGCAACAGAGCGCCGAGCACAGCGGTGACCTCGTAGGGCGCACCACCGACGACAACGGGCGTGGGGTCGCCGAGTCGGCTCATCAGCTCACGGCCGACTCCATCCGGGCAACTCTGGGCGGTCTCACCAGTGGCGACCGTGCCATCGCCTCGCAGACCTACCACGGCTGGGCTGACCACCGCATGGTCTCCCAGGGGAATCATCTGGGCGCCGGTGCCCGTCCTCGCTATCGCGGCCGCAACGACCGTGGTGCCGACGTCGATCCCGAGGCTGTAGCTCACCGCTCCTCCACAGAAAATAAACCCAAAGCAACGTACACCGGACACGAACGATTGACAGCCCGTGACTACAAGATGAACTGAGTTCTGATTTCACTGACTTCGGTTGCAGTCAGTAACTAGTCGAGTACTCAGCCGGGACGCCCATCGCGCTTGTGACGGTGCGTATCGTTAACAAAGCGGTACGTAGCGACGATGAGTGATGCGGTAGACAGGGGAACTCGAACGCGCACCGACACGGGTAGGTCACGAATGAGTTACTGGCTCGGGATCGACGTAGGTACCACCTTCACTGCGGCGGCGATCTGCCGCCTGCAGCCAGGCCAGCGTACCCACCTCGAGGTGGTGCCGCTGGGCTCCCGAACTGATGCGATGCGCTCAGTGGTCTACCTGGACAGCGACGGTGAGGTCGTCGCCGGCGAAATGGCCGAACGCCGCGGCGCCGCCGACCCGGACCGGATGGTCCGCGATTTCGTGCAGACCATCCCTGACGACGTCACGATGGTGATCAATGGAGTCGAGCACTCGGCAGCAGCCTTGACCGCCTCGGTGGTCAAGTGGGTGGTCGATCGGGTCGCGCAGCGCGAGAACAGTCCCGCCCAGGGCATCACGGTCGCGTACCCGGCGAGCTGGGAGCCGGGCCCCATCGGCGCGCTAGCCGCTGCACTGGGCGCGGCCGGTCTGCCACAGGTCAGCTTCTGCACCGGTGCGCAGGCGGCCGCCATGAGCTACTCGATCCGGGAGGGGATCGGTTGCGGCGGCACCATCGCGGTCTACGACCTCGGTGGCGCTAGCTTCGACGCCGCGGTGGTGCGTACCACCGGCGCGACAATTCCGGCCATCCTCGGGATCCCCGAAGGCATCGACGGCCTGGGTGGCATGAATTTCGATGACGCGGTGTTCGGGCATGTCCTGGCTGCGGTCTCTGCCTTGAATGGGGCCTTGAGCGAGGAGGAACCGGACGCCACTGCGCGGCTGCGACGCAGCTTCGCACTGTGCCGCCGGGAGTGCATTGAGGCCAAAGAAACCCTGTCGGTGCAGACGCAGGTGACGATCCCGGTATTGCTTCCCCACGTCCAGTCTCAGGTCAGCCTGACCCGTGCCGACTTTGAGGACTTGATCTTCCCGCAGCTCGCTGACACGGTGCAGGCGCTGGAGCGCACGCTGGCATCGGCCGGGGTTGCTCCAGTGGACCTCGACGGGGTGCTCGTGGTCGGCGGCTCGTCACGGATCCCGCTGGTCGCCCAGATGCTGGCGGCGAAGCTCGGCCGTCCCGTCGCGGTGGACCCGGATGCGCAAACCGCGGTCGCGCTTGGTGCCGCGTTGTCCGCGCTTCCGGCTGGCACGGTCCAGATCGACGACGCCACCGAAGTCGATGTCGATGTCGATCCGGCCATTCCGGTGCCTGCATCGGTCGCCAAGGCCAACTCCCAGAATCCCGAACCGGCGGCCCAGGCGCTCTCGCACGAGCCGCCCTGGCTGGCTGCCGCTGCGCGGGACCTCGACTCGCCCGACGCCTACTGGCGGCGGGCCAGCTCGGAACGCTTGGCGCGGTTCGCGGCTGCGGGGTTGTTCGCTCTCGTGCTAGCCGGTGGCGCGGTATCAGCGCCGTTCATCATGACCTCCTACCGGGAGCCCAGCCCGGCGCCCGCTGAGATACTGACGCCCCAGGCCCCGGCCAGCGTGGCTCCGGCGCTGCCGCCCCCAGCATTTCACCCGCCCGCGCCGCAACCTCCAGCGTTGGCGCCCCCTGGTTTTCAGCCTCCGGCGTTCCCGGCCCCGCCGCTTCAACCTCCAGCGGCCCCCGGACCGCCCGTGGCGGTGGTTCCAGCGCCGAACGCCGGTAGCGGCGCCGGGTCGATCACACCTGCCGCGCCCAGCAAGCCTCCCAGTAGCACTGCACGCTCGAAAGGTGCGGCGCCGGCGCCGCAGCACAGCACCAAAGCGCCCAAAGCCCCCGCCCCCAGCCCCCCACCCGATGCGCCGCAGGTTCCGGACTGGGTAAACCAGGCCCGCAGTTGACCGCCCTACCGCCCGCCCCACGGGGATAAGGCGGGCATCAGTTCGGGGGCCATCCGGCGGTGGCCGTTGGTGGACCAGTCGATCATCAGCAGGGTGGCGTCGTCTTGTAGCCGACCACCCTGGTAGTCGAGCACCGCGGCGGCCAGCCGCCGCAGCGTCTCAGGAGCCGACAGCTGCGCGAGCGAGGCTCGTTCAGTGAAGTCGACCAATCGCTGCTCGCCGAAGAACTCCCCGGCGGCGTCCCGAGCCTCCACAACACCATCGGAGTACATCAGCAGCCGATCTCCCGGCTCTAGCTGTTCCTCGCCAACGAACTGGTCACCGGTGGCAGCGGAAGGGAGGCCCAACGGGCGCCGCGGAGGATAGGCAAGTTCTTTGACGACCCGCCCGCCCCGCACCAGCAGCGGTGGCGGATGACCGGCGAGCAAGTAGTGCAGCAGACCGGTCTCGGCGTCCAAGCGCGCGAGCACCGCCGTCACGAACCGCAGCGGACCGGGCTGCTCGGTGACCAGTTGGCTAGCTCGCCTGGCCAACACCGCCAGGTCGGTCTCACCGGCGCGACGGGCATTGCGGACGGCGGTCATCGCCAAGGCGGTGGTCAGGCAGGCCTGCATGTCGTGGCCGACGCCGTCGAAGACGGCCATATCCAGCGTGGTTGAGTCCGCGGCGTAGTCGTAGGCGTCCCCAGCGACCTGATCATGGGGCTCGAGCAGTGCGGTGACGACGACTCGTTCGCTGGCGAAGGTGCGCGGCGGCAGCAGCTGCCACAGCAACTCCGACGGCGCCGACAGCGGCGTGTTAGTCCGCAGGCCGCGCAACCGATCACTGTAGCCGATCTTGGTCATCACGATGTGGCCCATCAACCCGGCAAGTGACCAGCACCGGGCCCGCAGGTCCGGATCGTCGATTAGCTCCTCGGCGAGACCGAGGCGCAGCACTCCCATGCGTTCCGTGCCGTCCAGCATCGGCACCCACAGCTGCCGAGCACCGGAACCGTCGGTGGCAGGCAGGATCTCCCCGAGCTGGTACGCGCGGCCGGCGACGGTTCCCTCAACCTGCACCGGTGAGACCGTGTGCGGCGATATCGGGTTCAGTACTTGCTGCGCGAGGTCGACCAGCAGCAGATCCGCGGTCAGGCCGACGGTCCGGACGATGTTATCGAGCATCGTCGACAGTCGGTCCCCGGTGACCAGGTGGGAGTCATCAATCACCCGCGCCAGCACGTCAACCCACGGCTCGGGCCACCTGGTCATGGAGCAGCTGCAGTCAGCGGTGTTCCCCCGTCGCGTCTGTCGCGTCTGAAACCGTGGCGACCAACTCCAGCATGGTGTCCAGTCCGGTGATCCGCACCGGGCGCAGCACGCTGCGGTTATTGCCGGTGACCACGAGCAGCCGGTTGCCCTGCTCGGCGCACTGTTCGTGATGCATGACCAGCAAGGCCAAGCCGGCAGACGACATGAACGTTAGATCGCTGAGGTCGAGTACCACCGCAGTGGGCGCGGCCAGTTCGGCCTGCGCGGCGGTGAGCTGGGCGTCGACGGCAGGCGCGGTGAGTGTGTCCAGCTCGCCGATCACCCGCAGGATTACTGCGGCGTCGTTGGCGCGGTGCACCGAAATGCGCATTGGCAGGTCCGGAGCGTTCACGACAGGTCGGCCGCAACCAGGATGTGGGACATCGCGATGGCCTTTCAGTGGTTTGCCATCGTGGGCAGGGACGTGCGCAGCGGCTACGGCGTAGCGCTGCGCGATCTTAACGATACGCCGCAGAATTGTGCAAGGCGCGTGCTCGCTGCTGGGTGGGGTCTCTGCGTTATATGGTGCCAGTGATGGATGACGACGATTTCCCAGCAAACATCCTTAATGTGCAGGTGGCCGAGCATGGCGCCGACTCGCGGGTGGTCACCGTGAGCGGTGAGGTGGACGCGCTGACCGCGCCGAAGCTGGCCGCCTACCTGACCGCGCAACTCGGCGTCGCCCGAGTCGTGGTGGTCAACTTGGATCAGGTTCGGTTGCTGGGGTCGGCCGGGTTGCGGGTGCTGTTCGAGGCGAACGAACTCGCTACCCGGCAAGGTCGTGAGTTTCGGCTGGTGTGCCACTCTCCGAACGCCAGTCTGGCCTTGGAGGTCAGTGGCCTGCGCGAGTACTTCGCCATGGCTGACAGCGTGCCCGAAGCGCTCAACAGCTGACTCAGGGCACGGTGAGGTGCAGCCTTACGGTCGTGCCCGCGCGGTCGCTGTGCAGCTCGAGTAGGTCGCTTAACTGCCGGGCTAACCACAACCCGCAGCCGATCAGTTGGCCAGGCCGGCCGGGCAGCTGCCCGGCCAACGGATCCCGCAGACCATCGCCGGTATCGCTGACCTCACACAGAATCGTCCGCGGGCCGGTCCAGATTTGCAGCACGCCGGATCCGCCGCCGTGCTCGATCGCGTTAGTGGCGACTTCGTCGACGGCCTGCACGTAAGGTGCGACGGACTTCGAGTCCGCGCCGATCCGGCTGGCCTGGTCGGTCACGAAGTCCCGCAAGGTGGCCAGCTGTTCGGTCCCGTTGAACGTCAGCCACAGGACTGGGGCCGGCAGCTCGGGCAGGGGGGAGGAGTTGTATTCGCTGTTTACTACCGCTGGATCGGTATAGCTCGGGCTGGGCCGGTGCTGCCCGCACTCCACCATCTCGGGGTGGGTGCGAGCGACCTGGGCCAGCACGTCCTGATCGATCGCGTTGCTGTCGTAGGTGCAGATGAGCGTCACGTTGGCGCCGGCCAGTGCGGCGTTGACCAACGACTCGTAGCGGATCCATTCTTTGGTTTCCGAGGCCGTTCGGGCCGTCCACCACGGCTCTGCGATGATCCGCCGCCGCGGCCCATCCGGGCTTGCCTCCCGCGCGGTGCGGTGGATGGCCGCCAGCGCACGCGCCGGATGCCGGTAATACTGGCTGCTGGCGTCGAATGTCACCCGCTCGGCATCGCCGCGCAGCGCCGCTCGCAGCCAACCGGCATTGCGTTCCGTGGTGACGATCTGGATCGGCTCGTCGCGCTCAAGACCATCATGGATGAACGGGATGGTGACCGCCAAGAACTCCTCTTCGGACCCGTACAGCAGGGCCTGGTGAGTCAGCACGCCACCTGCTGACCCACTCTCTTGCCCGTCAGCCCTACGGTCGGAGCGTGTGTCGGCCCCTGTATCGGGGCAGCACAACACGCCCCCACCGGCGTCGCACGACCCTCCCACTGTAGGCGGATGCCCCGAACAGGAAGGTCCTAAACCTCGGCGGCGATTGTTCTCTGGAGTGTTCACTCGAGATTGAGATGGAGCCGTACGGTCGTCCCGGACGAACCGCTGCGCACCTCCACGAGGTCGCAGAACTGGCGGGCCAACCACAGCCCGCATCCACCGGCCCGGCCGACGGGAAGCGGCAAATGCCCGGCCAAGGGATCGCTCAGACCCGAACCACTGTCGCTGATCTCGCAGGACATCGCCTGCGAGCCGGTCCAGATCCGGATCACACCCGATCCACCACCGTGCTCAATCGCGTTGGTGGCGACCTCGTCGACGGCCTGCACGAACTGGCCCACAGCCTGCGCGGCTGCACCGGCCCAGGTCGCGTAGGAGGTCATGAACGCTCGCAAGGTCGCCAGCTGCCCCAGTTGGTCGAATGCGAGGCACAGCGCGGACGAGGGCGGTTCGGGTAGCGGAGCAGCGTCGCATTCCGCGGTGAACACCGCGGGGTCGATGTAATCCGGGCTCGATCGGGTTCCGCCGTCGACGACCAGCTCAGGGTGGGTCCGAGCCACCTGAGTCACCACCTCGTCCTCCACGACTCGGGTGTCACACGTGCACAGGACGCAGGCGTTCGCCGAGCCCAGGGCAACGTTGAGCAGTGAC
>DATELN010000219.1:0-3094 GCA_035276605.1 Pseudonocardiaceae bacterium
CCGCTTGGCCACCTCGGCGAGCAGCTTGTCGCCGGCCGAGTGACCCATCGACTCGTTCACGTCGCGCTGGCCGTCGACGTCGAACAGCAGCACCGCGACCACCTCGCCGGGCGCCACATCCACCACCACGTCCAAGGTGAAGTCGCCCCGTCGAACGACCACCTCGGCGTGCAGCATGGCCTCTCACCGCAGCCCTTCCACCGAGCGCGGCCGGCCGACCACGATCACCACGATGGCCACCGCAACGAGCAGCAGCGACAGCGCTATCGCTCCATCGGCGTCGACTTCGCGCTCCAGGTACACCTGCAGCGGCAGCGTTCTCGTCACCCCTTGCAAGCTGCCGGCGAAGGCGATGGTGGCGCCGAACTCTCCCAGGCAGCGGGCGAAGCTGAGCACCGTGCCGGACCCGAGTCCCGGTAGCACCAGTGGGACAGTGATCCGCCGGAACACCGTCCAAGGCGGCGCGCCGAGGGTGGCCGCGATTGACTCGTAGCGCTGCCCGCCGGTGCGCAGCGCTCCTTCCAGGCTCACTACCAGAAACGGCATCGCCACGAAGGTCTGCGCCAGGATCACCGCCGTGGTGGTGAACGGAACGCGCACGCCGAATGCCACGTCCAGCGCGTATCCGGCGAACCCGCTGACGCCGAGCAGGTACAGCAACGCCAGGCCGCCGACCACCGGGGGCAGCACAAGGGGTAGCAGGACCACCGAACGCAGCAGCCGAAGACCGGGCAGCGTGCCCCGAGCCAGCACGACGGCCAGCGGCCCGCCGAGCAACACGCACGCCATGGTGGACACGGCCGCGGTGCGCAGCGACAGCTCCAGCGCGGCCAGCGCGGAGGGGCTGGTGACCAGCGCACCGAATCGGGTCCATGGCGCCCGAACGACCAGCCCGATCACCGGTAACACGATCAACGCCAGCGCCGCCAAGGCAGGCACCCACAGCACACCGGGCAACCCGGTGCGAACGGTGTGCGGATCCCTGGTCTGGGTCACGCGAGGGTCGCTAGTGGGGCCTAGCGGAGGTCACGCAGCGCCGAAGCCGGCGTTGGTGAATTGCTGCTGTGCGGCGGGGCTATGGATGAAGTCCACGAACGCCTGCGCGAGCTGCGGATGTGCGGCATTGTTGATCGCAGCGATCGGGTAGGTGTTGACGGCCTTGCTCGCCTCCGGGAAGTTGATCTCCTGGACTTTCCCCTCGGCGGTGCGGGCGTCGGTGACATAGACCAGGCCGGCGTCAGCGACTCGGGCTTCCACCTTAGAGAGCACTGCCAGCACATCGGATTCTTCGCTGGCCGGGCTGAGTTTGATGTTGGTGGCCTTCTCGATCTTCGTGGTAGCCGATCCGCAGGGCACCTGGGGGGCGCAGACCACCTCGGTGACACCTGGCTTGGCTAGATCGGCGAAAGAGTGAATGTTTTTGGGATTGCCTGGGGGTACCACGATGGTGAGCACGTTGGTGACGAACGCCTTTGGAGTGCCGGCGACTTTCCCCTTGTCCTGGACGACCTTCATCTGCGCCTCATTGGCTGAGGCGAACACGTCCGCGGGTGCGCCGTTGACGATCTGCTGGGCCAGATCGGACGAGCCGCCGAAATTGAACCGGAGGTCCGCCTCGGGATGGGCGGCCTCGAACTGTGGTTTCAACTTGGTGAACACGTCGGTGAGCGAGGCCGCCGCGAGCACCGTGACCGGTACCCGCTGCTGGGCGGTGTTCTGGCCACCACCGCAGCCTACGAGCGCCAACCCGGCAGCCAGCACCACCGTCATAAGCCGCTTCATGCACGCCCTCCTGGGGTCTCGACCATGACCTGGGTCGACTTGACGACAGCCACCGCAAGTACCCCCGGCACGAGCCCCAGATCCCGCACTGCCTCGCTGCTCATCAATGAGACCACGCGGTGTGGTCCGCATTGGATCTCTACCTGTGCCATCACCTTGTCCGCGATCACCTCGGTGACCAGCCCGACAAAGCGGTTACGGGCCGAGCGGTCGACCATGGACGGATCGGGCGTGGCGTGCGCCTGCGATTTGGCGAACGCTGCCAGCTCCACCCCGTCCACCGCCTTGCGGCCACCGGCGTCACGGATCGCGGTCAGCTGCCCGGAATCTGCCCACCGCCGAACGGTGTCATCGCTTACTCCGAACAGCTCAGCAACCTCGGACATCCGATAGTGCGGCACAACGGCAAGACTACCTCCGCACCTGAGGAACACAAACTCCGGCGTGTACCCTCGGCCCGGCCTCTCGATTCCACCCTGCCACCGCCGTTGGTGGCTCTTCAAGACCAGCCAACCCCGGCTCCCACGGTCTCAGACAGCTACCAACCCCGGTCGTGCACGATAAATAGAAACAATTTCTCGAATGCGGAGTTAATTCGGTTTTAAAACCGGACCTGCGGGTCTTCACGGGGAAGATAAGCGCAAATCAGGATATTAGCTCTCGCTGCCGTACCGACCCGTGTCTCATAGTGGAATCAGTAATGGTGCGACGGGAGTTGATATGTACGGCAGGGTCGGCAGCAACCACAGCTGGTGACCCAACGCGACGGGGTCGGGATCGGTAGTTCAGGATTCGGCTACCTGACCCGCCTGATGAGCACGATGGAGGCGTTACCGTGGTGACCGTGCGGTACTTCGCGGCAGCACGTGCTGCTGCCGGCGTGACCAGCGAAGACGTCGACATGGCTGAAGGCGCCACAGTGGGCGATGCGCTGAACGCGATCGCTGCTCGCCACGGTGACGGCTTGGGCAAGGTCCTCACCGGCTGCAGTTTCCTGCTTGATTCCGTCGCGGTGCGTGACCGCGCTACGCCGCTACCGGCGGCCGCGGAACTCGACGTACTGCCACCGTTCGCGGGCGGCTGACTTCACTGCGGTTTCGCCGCTGACGGATGACTGCCTAGGACCCACCCGTTCATCGAGCATCCCACTGACGATTGCGCCTGCGGCGGCGATCACGACGGCAGGGCTGACGACCATGGTGGGCACTCCGACTTGCGATGAACGTGCGTGCACCATCGGTCACTGCGCTTGGTGGTTTTCTTCGCGTTGCCTTGGTGACGGTGCTGGTTCGTCAGACACTCAGGGTGAGTT
>DATELN010000220.1:0-21304 GCA_035276605.1 Pseudonocardiaceae bacterium
TCGCCCGACCCGCATCCAGCGCCGTCCTACGCAGACGCACCAACTCCGGCGGGGGGCTAGTCGACTGCGCGGCAAAAGCCATCACGGTCAGTTCGCCGGACTTGGCCAGCTCCTGCTGCCATTGGGATGGAAGACTCCACGCTCCGACTGCTCCGGTTGGAGGTGGCTGATGTTTCTCGCGCACGGTGTCGGCACCCGTAGCGATCTGCCTCTGCCGGTGTCGCTGGCGGCGATCGGCGCCGGATTGGTGGTGGTGATCTCCTTCGCGGTGCTTGCCGTGCTGTGGCGTGGTCCCCGGCTGAACCGAGACGCCGGTATACCGCTCCCACAGGTCTTGATCAAGCTGGCTGACGCCAGCGGAACGCGGCTGCTGCTGCAAGGCCTCACCCTGGCGGTAGGGCTGCTGGTCTGCGTCATCGGGTTCCTCGGTCCCCCCGACATGATGCGCAACCTCGCGCCGTGGGCGTTGTTTGTCACCTTCTGGGTGGGACTGGTACCGGCATCACTACTGTTCGGACCGGTCTGGCGGGTGCTCAACCCCTTGCGGTTAGCGCACGCCGCGCTCGTCGAGGTGCTGCGCGTCGATCCCGAGCGTGGAGTGCGACGGTTGCCCGATGACGTCGGGTACTGGCCCGCTGCGGCGTCGCTGGCCGGCTACGGCTGGTTCGAGCTGGTGTATCCCCGACACGCCCAACCCGTCCCCACGGCCACCTTCATCGTCCTCTACGGAGTGGTCCACACTGGCGCAGCAGTGATCTTTGGACGGCGGTGGTTCGACCGCGGCGACGGTTTCGAGGTCTACTCCACGTTGCTCGGGACGCTGGCCCCTGTAGCGCGCCGCCCCCGTGATCGCGCCCTGGTGTTGCGCAATCCCCTGCATGGCATGCGGGCCATACCTGCCGGTCCCGGTCTCGTCGGCGTAGTCGTGACGCTGGTCGGCACCACTGCCTACGACGGCCTGTCCCGCACCAGCTGGTGGTGGCGCACGCTGCCCCCGGGCCGCCTGGTCAACAACGCCGGATTGGTCTGCTCGATGCTGCTGATCGCGTTGATATTCCTGCTGGGCACCCGGAGCCTGACCGCTCCGCGTCTGGTCACCACGGGTCCTGGCACCTCAAGCGTGGGTCCCCGGCCCGGTGCCTTCGCCCATACGCTGGTGCCGATCGCCGCCGGCTACGCCATCGCGCATTACTTTTCGCTGCTGGTCTTCGACGGCCAGCAGACACTGATCCTGGCCAGCGACCCCTTCGCCAGCGGGCTGAATTTGCTGGGCACTGCCAAAGGCAGCATCGACTACAGCGTGCTCAGCACATCGACCATTGCGATAGTCCAGGTCACCGCGATCGTGCTCGGACACCTGGTCGCGGCCGTCGGCGCACACGACCAAGCAGTCCGGCTGCTTCCCACCAAGACCGCAATCGGCACCCAATTCCCGCTCGTCGCGACCATGGTGGCGCTGACCGTGGGAGCGATTGGCCTGATCTTCGCGCCGTAAACGGTCGGACTGCTGGGTCACCAAACCGTCGAGTGTGGCGCATATCGCGTCGCCGGCTGATATTGGCCAAGGTGCTGGGTTGATCGACGCAAAGCCCGCTGTCGTGACTGGCGCCAGCTGCTTGACCGCTGGTGTTGCCGCGGTCGCGCAATAATGCTCGTTTACGTATGCCAGACAACGTCGAGGCGTGATCATTGAAAGTGACTCACTTTCCACGATCATCAGTAAGGAACCCGATGCGGCGACCCGGCTAAGGTAAGGCCACTGTGAACAAGAGCTATCAGCGTGCCAACCGGCACACCGCTAGACGATCAGGTGCTCAAAGACATCGCACGTACGGCAGCCGCTACGTTACGGAGGTGCTCCGAGACACCGAACGACTGTCAGCCGGGCAGCCGGTTAAGCGCCCTTACTGGCCGGCGTAGCGAAGATTCCGGATGACCGGTCTGTGGCTCGCGTTGCTGGTAATGGCGATCGCCGCCGTGTTGGGACTTGTCTGGCAAGCCCGCCAGGGGCGGCTGCGGATCGCACCCAAGGAACCGGTGCTGCCCGAGCAGGTGCTGCGCCACCTGGACACTGACGCTGCAGTGACGCTGCTCCAGCTGACCGCCCCGATCTGCGTGCGGTGCCCGCAAGCCCATGCCGTGCTGGCTGAACTGGCCGCCGCAGCTGGGGGTGTCCGGCATACCGAGCTCAATCTCGCCGAGCACCCAGAGCTGGCAGTTCTCCTGGGAGTGCGCTCGACGCCGACTACCCTGGCGGTCGCGCGCAGCGGCCAAGAGCTGTTCCGCGTGATCGGGGTCCCGCGTCGCGAAGATCTGCTCAGCGCCCTCCAACCGCACCTCGGCAGCTGACCTGGCCGAGTTCATCCCTGCTAGCCTGCCTCTCGTGCCTTCGCTGTTGACCAAGCGCCTGGTGGTCGATTTCTGCCGCATGCACAGCAGTCTCTGTCAAATTTCCTGACCCAATGTCCATTCCCTCGGTCAGGAGCAGCCATGACGCAACCTCAGTCCTCCGAATTCCGTATTGATCCCCGTGGCGCTCGGTTCTCGGCTTGGGTGACCACCGTTGTACTGATTGCCGTGCTGGTCACCGGCAGCGCGGCGCTCCTTGCTGGACAGGCGGTGGTGTTCGCCATCGGCGCGTTTGCCAGCCCAAAGCAGCACCCCTACGGCCGGCTTTACCGCGCCTTCGTCGCGACCCGGCTTGGTCCGCCCACTGAGTGGGAGCACCCCGCACCACTGCGGTTTGCCCAAGGGATCGGCCTTGTGTTCGCGCTCATTGGCACTATCGCGTACGTCACCGGCTTCACCACGGTGGCCGTCATCGTTACGTGCCTTACGCTAGGCGCGGCCTTTCTCAATGCCGCGTTCGGCGTCTGCCTGGGCTGCGAGATCTACCTCCGGCTGCCCTTGCGTCTGCGGCAAGCGCTCGACGTGGAGATACCCTGAGACCACATCACTTCAGCACTGTTTACTCAGTAGCAGTCCGACCTGCGCCGCGGAGCACCCGCAGCAGGCTCGTGCCTAAGACCAGGGTGGCTATAGCGGTCACGAGGTGCAGGATGTTGTCGGGTGTGGTTCCTGGCATGACGGCCAGCGCACTGAGATAGCCCATAAATCCCAATACGGTGGCCAACACCCAGAAGCCGCCCAGCGCGAGATTGAGACCTTCCGCGCCGGCAGCGGTGAGCGCAAACGCGGCTAGCAGCCACAGCACGCCAACGGTGAGGTGCACAACGTTGTGGAATGGGTTGATCATAAATATGCCGAAGAGCATGTCGTTCATCATGTCGGTGCCGCCGTGCAAGCCCGTCCGGAGAAACCCGACCACACCGAGCGCGAGATATGCCATCCCTACGACCAGGGAATACTTTTGTGGCAGGGCCATCGAGCCACGTTTGATCTGCGTCTCCATACCGGACTTTTTGTCTGGATCAACCATCACGTCGGTCCCGTCTGATTCGACCACCACGAATGTTTGCGCGCCCGGTCGCGCGCAACTCTCCTGGTGGGCATTCGTCGTCGTAGCGGTTTGAGTTCGGCACGCTCAGCCTGTGATGTGGTCAAGTTGCGCTCGGCAGAGCTGGGCGGCGTGCCGGGCGGTCTCGGAGTGGACCCGACAGTGGCTGTGATGGCCGGCGTGTTGACCGCATTCGGTGGCGCAGCGGTCCGCGGCGGTAGCGGCTGCTGTCAAGATCGCCTTGATGACGCCGACATCGGTGGCGGTGGCGCGGGACAGCACCCGGTGCGCAGCGGCAGCGATATCAGCACAGTCCAGGGCAGCGCGGGTAGCGCTGAGCATGTCCGTGGTGTGGTGGGCCATCATCGCCGTGGCGCAGGTGGTCGAGTGGCGGTCAAGATCGGTGAGAACCGCTAACACGGCGCCCAGTCCGTCAAGCGTGATCATTATTTTCATGCTGACATCGGGCGCGTGGGCCGCCCCAGCGGAACGAGCAAGCTTGGTGACACGGGCCGCGTCTTCGCTGAATTGGCTGCATGCCGGGCAGGTCGCCAGATGTTCGTCAACCGCGCTCGATTCTGTTTCGCTCTCTTCGCCGTCTAGCCGAGCGGAGAGCGCCTCCCTACAGTGTGTGCAGTCCACGTGACAGTAGTCCTCCGCTGGATCCCTGAGGTTCCCAAAACTTTCAGTTAGCATTTCTCTCGTGGGTGTCGCCCGATCTGATGATGCATGGATTACCGTGCTCGCGTTGGAGGCCGGTGCAGGGGACCGGACGGCCCTGACCACGTTCATTCGCGCTACCCAGCGCGACGTGTACCACTTCCTTACCCACTTGTGTGCACGCGACGAGGCTGAAGATCTTACTCAGGAAACCTACCTGCGGGCCCTGCGAGCGCTGCCCAGCTTCGCCGGCCGCTCCAGCGCCCGTACCTGGCTGTTGTCCATCGCTCGGCGGGTCGCCGCCGACCAGATCAGGCGGGCCAGTGCCCGGCCGCGAACCAGCGCCGTCGAGGATTGGGATGTTGTCGAGGCCGCCGATTCCCCACACCACCGATCCGGGTGGGAAGAAGGCGTACTGCTGCGCGAACTGGTGGACGGACTGGACTCTGACCGTCGGGATGCGTTCGTCCTCACCCAGATCCTGGGCTTGAGCTACGCGGCCGCCGCCGACGTGTGCGACTGCCCGGTCGGCACCATCCGCTCCCGGGTGGCGCGGGCGCGCGAAGACCTGGTCCGCGCCATGACAAGTCTGGGATGGCCGGGCCGAAGCGCCACCGGTCCCTAAGTAGCAATAGGCCAGATTCTCGGGCACGGCCGTCACCTAAGCGGTGATGTTTTTGAGTTCCGCCCGACACAACTCGGCAGCGCGCCGGGCGGCCTCGGAGTGGACGCGGCAGTGACCGTGGTGCCCAGCGTGTTGACCGCATTCGGCGGCGCAGCGGTCAGCGGCGATGGCTACCGCTTCTAGAATGGCTGTGGTGACACCGGCATCGCTGGCGGTAGCGCGGGACAGCACCCGGTAGGCGGCTCCTGCGATATCGGCACAGTCCAGGGCCGCGCGGGTAGCGCTGACCATGTCCGTGGTGTGGTGGGCCATCATCGCGGTGGCGCAGGTGGTCGAGTCACGATCGAGGTCGGTGAGGGCCTGCAGTACCGCCGCCAGTTCGTCGATGTCGATTATTGGCTCCAAACCGACAGTTTCGAGCATGTCGCGCAGATCAGTCATGACGTTTTGCCCTTCCACTCGTGACCATGGTGCGAATTCCTCAAGCTAGTCCTGCTCATCCCGCAGGACGTTCCGAGATCGGAAGCGACTAGCTGCGCAACCGCTGCGACGGCCGCCCGCCATGGAAGGCTGGCTGGACGCCGAGCACGGCAATCAGGTGCGCGCCCTGATCGAGCAACGCGCCAGCCGCCGCCCCACCACCCCGACGGGGTGGCCGACACTCGCACGGTCCCGAGCGCCAGGCTGATGCGCTTATCGAACTGTGCGACCGCGCTCGCGGCGCCGAGAAGTTTCCTACCACCGGCGGGGAACCCCCGCACGTCACCGTCACTATTGACGGGAAGACGCTGCGCACCGGGCTGGGTATCGCCACCCTGGCCTAGGGGCAACTCATCAGTGCTGGCGACGCCCGCCGCTTGGGATGCGACTGCAAGATCATCCAAGTGTGCTGGGCGGCGACAGCGAGCCGCTGGACGTTGGGCGCGCCCTTCCCTGCTGCGATCGACCACCCGGGCTATGCGACGCCCACCACGTCCTGCACTGGATTGACGGCGGCGTCACCGCGGTGGGCAATTGCTGTCTGCTGTGCCCCGCTCATCACCACTAAGTCCACCTCCAGGGCTGGGAAGTCACCATCCGCAGCGGCCGCGTCGAATTCGACCTCCTGCGATCATCGACCCCGGCCGCCGACCTCACCAATCCACTCACGCGTTAACGGGCGATGGGTGTACGAAGCCGTGGTACATCTCACGGCATGCGAGCTTAAGAACGTATAGTGACCGCTCTATCACTTTCAGTGATGCGCCGGTTTTTGCGCTGAGCTAACGTCTCGCGGCATCGTGCTACGGTGTTCTTACATCACATCAGCACGCTCATGCCGCTGCGCTAGGACGACGGGGAATGATTAACCAACAAGTGGCACGTCGCAGAGCAGGTACGGGATACTCAACATCATCGACAACCGCCCAGCAACCTGCGATAACGACTTCCTTCGCTCGGTTCATGTGGATCTTTGTTACCCTCGGAATCATTGTCGTGGTGGTTGTCATTGGCTTTTTGATTGGCATTGTCCGCGCGCTCGAATCGATCGATGACGGCCTGTCTACGGCGTCGAATTCGGTGGCGGGCGCGACGGCCAATGTCCAGCCTCTGCCGGACTACATCCGGGGTATCAACTCCGCTCTGAGTAGCATCGACACTGCCCTAAAGCCGATCCCGGGTCAGGTGGCCAATATCAACGATTCATTGCAGTCGATCGCAGGTTCCGCAGGGCAGGCTGATACCTCGTTGAAGGACACCTCCCGGTCGTTGAGTGACACGTCGGGATCGCTGGGGAACACCTCCGACACATTGGGCGGCGTACGGTCCACGCTAGGCAGGTAGGCTCATCGTTTTTGTCCCCACGCGGCCACCGAGGCCAAGTCCATAAGCCATTGACTGGGCTGCGCCAGGCAAGCGGCCCCACTGTCGAGTTCGGCTTCGGTGATTAGGCCGGCCTGGAGCAGCGGCTCACGCAGCTGTGCGAGACTGAGCTGCCGAAGTTCGGCCATTGGTGACCCGCCTTGGAAGATGTCGGCATTGGCTTCGGCGGTGATGTTGACCAATCCTGCCGCATTGAGCACCGCGGGTAGCCTCCGGGCCCATTCGTGGTCCGTGCCTGCGGACTGCAGTAGGGCGGCGGTGGCCTGCTTGAGCTTACGGTATGTCCCCAAGGCGCCGGCAGCGATGGGAAACTGATCGGGCTCCTCGACCAGCAGCCATCCTCCCGGCTTCACCGCGGTGATCAATTTCTTGATTAGCGCGTCGCGGTCTGTCAGCAGGTCCAACAACCACCGCACATGAACAAGATCAAACTCTTCGTACGGAAGTGGGTCGCAACTAATGTCGTGGCGCCATGCCTCAAGGTTGATCCCGGCCGCATCCGCAAAAAATCGAGTATCGATATCGGTGGCAACTACCCGGCCAGTCGGTCCTACCTGGTGCGCCAGCCATCGAGCAATCGAGCCGGCGCCGGCGCCGACCTCGAGGCAAGACCACCCACTGCTGATCCCGATACCGCTGATTCTTCGGATTGTGCCCGGGTCAAGACGCTGCTCCAATAAAGTGAGCCGACGTCGCTCTCCGGGCCATTGATGATCAGAGAAATAGGGCCCGGCTCTTCTCATTTCCCACCTCGTCCGCTATTGCAGGTGCTTAAGTGACAAGAGGGGCGGGTGGTGGCACTTAATACTTCATCCACCCAATCGGGTGGCTCAGGTAGTACACTCACCCGCGATCGTCCTTGGTGAAACACCACTGCACTGCGCCTGGAGACGTATGGCGCTCATAGGCAAGTCCAGAACCGCTGAAACTGCTGAGCCACCCCCATCGCTGCTTGCCGATTCAGGTGCAGGCGCATCAGCTCCAGCTTGGCACCCACATCAACCTTACCGAGCTTCACCCACGGAATCTCATTGTCCTCGGCAAAAGACGCCACCGCCAGCGAAATGGCTGCCGATCTGATTAGACAACGCTGGCGAAGAAACGAGTAACCCAAATGCCCTGACAAAGGCGCCTCGACCTGCGCACTGGTCGGCAACTTCGGACATAAGCATTGAGAGGAGGTCCGAGGCGACGCCTCACTGGACCCTACAGGCGCAGTTCTCACCGAGCCGGCGTCTTTTACGGTCTTGGTCTCTGCGGTGCATTGTTCTGATTCCGCTGCTGATAACATGATCGCGTAAAGTGAGCGCTGACCGTGCAGTCCTGCACGGTGACGGCTCAGTTTCGGCGATCATCAGCCGCCACCCCCAACCCGGCCACCATCCAGCCGGTGGGAAGCGGTACCCGCGTGCCACCAAACCCGGAGCATCAGCGATAGCGGCCACCGTCGCAGCCATGGCAGCGCAGGCCAGTTAATGGTGGTCACCGAGTGCGGCGAGGATGCCCTCGACCCGGTGGCGGGCGCTGTCTTCCACATCGCCGTGGGTCAGCTCGTACAGCCGGTTGGCTTCGACCGCGGCGAGGATGCGCGCGGCCGCGGCCTCTGGCTCCAAAATGGTTTTCATTAGGTACTGGATGGCTGCCCGCAGCCGTTGTCTCTGTTCGCTCGGCAGGCCGGCCGGCGCCAGTTCGGCCCAGCCATCGTCGTCGGCCTGCGCCAGGGCGATCACACGCTCGCCCAGAGGGGTGCGTACCAAGCCAGGGCACACCACAGTCACCCCGATTGGCAGGCCCATGAGCTCCAGCTCGCGCTGCAACGTCTCCGAGACGGCGACCACGGCGTGCTTGCTGGCGCAGTAGGCAGCGCCAAATGGCTGCGTTGCCAGGCCGGCTACCGAGGCGATATTGACCATATGCCCAGCACCTGCTGCCACGAGATGGGGCACGAACGCCTGGATTCCATGCACCACCCCGAGCACATTGACTGCCAGGAGGTGTTGCCAGGCTTGGGGGCTGGTCTGCCACAGTGGCTTGCCGCCATCGCCGCTTGCGATGCCGGCGTTGTTGACGACCAGATCGACCCGACCGAAGTGCTCCAGGGTGCGGGAGGCCAGCGTGGTGACCGCCCCTGGGTCGCTGACGTCGGTGATCACCGGTAGCACGGGTGCACCTCGGGCAGTGAATGCCTCGGCGGTGTCGTGCAGAGGCTCTTTCGCGATATCCGCCAGGACCACGGACACCCCGCGGTCGATAAGTCCGGCGGCCAGGGCACGACCCAGTCCCTGCGCCGCACCGGTCACCACCGCCACCTGACCCGCCCCGATGATCATGAACTGTGCCTTCCATTGTCGCTTTGTGCCATTTTTCTGCTGGCGTCGGCCGGAATCATCGGATACGGATACGGAAGTTTTATGGTCGTGTGCCGGATGTTCGGGCCTTAGCCTTGCTGGCCCGGCTGGCAGGCTTGCCTCGGGCTAAGGCCAGGCGTCGACGTGCAAGTCTCTAACGCTATGATGTGCTAACGTTACAGCTTTCCGTCAACGAAAGTTGGTTTAAGGATGGCAGCTGTGCGGCGGATCGGCGCGCTGAAGCCCGCAACACGCAGGATGCGGCACGGCGGGTACCTAGCGGAAACCCGCCTCCGTAGTCGCGGTTCACGTCGGGCAGCCGCCCCTTCCAGAGGCTGGCGTCGTCCGTGATTACGGCCATCGGTATCCGCTAGCCCTGACTGATCGGCGATGCGCAGACCGCGATTCCTGAGCCAATCATCATCCGACAAACCAACCGTATGCGCTGGAGCTGCGTGAGTGGGCAGTGATGCCGATTACATCCCGATGCTCTAGTACTGCGCAGCGCCGCAGAACGCCAGCAGCAAAGTCACAGCCATGTCGCGCCGTGGAGACCGATGTGATAAGCGGAGCCGCACCCGAAAAGTTATCATTTCAACCGCAGTCAGACGGAACGCCGCAACGATACTTCAACTATAGTTCAGGCGGGCTGTGTCCGGTAGTTCTGCCTGCCTCGAACAAGCAAGTTCTTGTCGTGCGAGACGCCAAAATGGTGCGGCTTATTATGGGTGATCCGAGATTTAGTTTAGCTCGGTTGAATCCCAGCGAGGATACGGTCACCGGCACCGGGTATCAATCACCTAGTGGTATGTTACGGCTGGATCTTCCGCACATTAGGCGCATTCGTCGCGAGATAATTCCGTACTTCTCCGCGCGTGGCATTACTCGGTGGCGGAAGGAAGTTGAGCAAGTTGCCGATGGCTTGATAAAGACGTTGGCCGCGGGATGCCGGCCGGCGGACCTCAATAAGCGATATTTTGAACCTTTTATCGTTCGAGCCGTTGCCCAGTGTGCCGGCATTGCCGACGATGAAAGTGAAGTATTATACTGTTTTTCGAACAGTGTCTTGGTTCGCGTAGAGCGCGCCGAAGATCGCGACAGGATCAGTAGGGCGTGGCGAGAGCTGTACGACTACAGCAGTGCGCTTCTTGCCAGGAAGCTCAGCAGTCCCGACGACGGCCTGCTGTCTAAGATCTTTGCTGCGTTCAAGAATGCTGGTCTAAGCGACGACGAAATAGCGACCACGTCGGGCACGATACTTGCCGGATTCTATACCCCGTTCGGAATATTGAGCGTGGCCGCGGTTGAACTTTTTCAACATCCCGATATCGTGGAAGCTTGCCAGGAGCAGCCGGCGCTATGGGAGCGTACCGTGGAAGAGCTCATGCGCTATAAGGCCCATTTCAACTTCTTTTTGCCGAGGGTGGCCACTGAAGATGTGACGCTGGAGGGCTTAAGGATTTGTGCCGGGCAAGTATTGTTGCCGTCATTGCATGCCGCCGTTACCGATCCGGCGGCCTACCCGAACCCCACCATGTTCGATACGCAGAGAAGTCAGGGATGGGCAAATATCGTCTTTGGCGCTGGCCCTCATTTCTGTCCGGGTGCCGCGTTATCTCGCCAGTGGTTGCAGGTTGGACTTGAACGGCTCTTCGCGACTCTGCCGGGCATCCGGCTGGCGAAACCATATGCCGATTTAGAGTGGCAGCCCGGTTCGATATCTATGCCCAAAGAAGTGTTAGTTACCTGGGATGTGTGGCGCCGGTGAAGCCGATCTTCGGGACTCATCCCCGGCGGTCTCGCCCTGCCCATGCTCGGGCGCGGCACCGGCGCCGCTGGTCCGTGGTGGCTCCGCCAGCTGGCCGATAGCTATTCAGATAGCTATCGGCTATAGTAGGGAAAGCCGGGGGTGAAGTTTCCGGCGAGCGCCGGAGCCATAACTGAAAGATGATTGATCATGACGCCCTCACGCGAACCCACACGTGCGGTATATGCGCGCCTGCCGCCACGCGTGGCTGACAAGCTGGACCATGCGGCCGCGAGGCTGGGTCTGTCCAAGACAGACGTGCTGGCCACCCTGGTCAGCGATCACCTCGACATGGAGGGTCCGAACATCATGTGGCGTGCCGACCCGACGCCGAAGACCACCATTATCAGCGGTGAGCCCAACGATGCTGTGCTTGATCTCGCCGAGGCTGCTGAGTTGCTCCGCGTGCCGGACAGCGACCTGCAGATGCTGGCGGAGTCCGGCGAGATCCCGGGACGCCGGATCGGCGGCGCCTGGCGCTTTTCCCGACAGGCGCTGCTGCAGTGGCTGGGCGCAGCACCTAGGTCGTGAACTCGCTAGTGCTATGGCCCAGCGCATCGGTGAGAACACCTGGCTGATTCAGGGACGCACGGTGTCCCTGCCGGTGGCGATCCGGGACTCGCTTATCGCCACCGCCGTTTTCTCCTGCTCTGGCGACGCGGCCCGCAGGGCCATCGCTGACGACCGGCTGACACCGCTGACGGTTGCCGGCCGCAGCCTGGCCAGCCTGCTGCTCGTCAAGTACCGCGACAGCGACCTCGACGCCTACGACGAGGTTGGTCTGACCGTGGCGGTGCGCGGCCCCGCCCGCGGCGCGATCGGGATCTACATCCTTGAGCTGCCCGTCACTCAGACCTTCACCCTTGAGGCTGGTCGCGCGATCTGGGGCCTGCCCAAATGGTTGGCGCACGCCACGATGTCGTTTCGCCGCAGCGGGGTGGAGGTGAGTATGTGCGACGGTGGGCAACCGGTGCTCACCGCCGCGCTGGACGTCGGTGGTCTGCGTATCCCCGCTCCGATCACCGCGCCGATGGTCTGCTGGGCGGTTCGTCCGGATGGCCCTCAGGCAGGTGAGCTACTTCGCGGTAGCTTCCGGATCCGGTTGGAAGGCCTACGAATCCGCTGGGGCGGTGCGCGGCTCGTACTCGGTGACCACCGGATGGCTCGCACCGCCCGGCTGCTGGGAATGTCCGGCCCGCCGCTGTGCACCGCGGTGGCCAGGATGACCACCGAGTTGGGTGCGTTCTCATCGCCGAGACCCCCGGGCCCCCAATCTCAAGCGAGGTCAATCCCCTAACCGGGGCGCAGGTAACCCGGTGCGATCCCCGATGTTGGGTGGCGGTGGGGGCCATAGCTTTGCGTCATCACCGCCGGCGGACGGCCGCCGGCCCGGCTCATCACATTACGGAGCGTGACAGTCATGTCCATGACGCAGAGTCTGCTGGACTTCATTCTCAACCTGCTGCGCGACAGCGATGCCAAGGCAGCCTTTCTGGCGGACCCGGACAGGGCATTGGCTGATGCTGGGCTCAGCGACGTGTGCAGCGAGGATGTCTCGGATGCGATGTCGTACGTAGCCGAATACCACCCGGTGGCGCTGGTGGGCCCGCGGGAATACAACCTGGGTAACACCGCGGTGGTCCAGCACGCCGAAGACCACCACGATGACCAGGGGCGCTGGCATGACGACCATGACTACCGGCCTGGCCCGCATGACGGAGTGGTGGAGCACCTGCAGTACATCACCAACAACTACGCCTACACCGACAGCCACGACACGCTGATCGACAAGTCGGTCAACCAGAACATCTGGAATAAGGGCGTCTTGGAGCAGGGCTTCGATGACCACTCCGTGACCGCCACCGACCACTCGGTGGCCGCTGGTCATAACCTCAGCGACGTGGCCACCGGTGACCACGACGTCGTGGGCCGCGGCAACGACGTGGGCAACACCACGTACGCCGATGACCACTCCATCCACGGCTCGTTCAACGGCAACAACGTCGCCGACCACGGCGGGGTCGCCGGCGACAACGCCGACGGCAACGTCACCGAACCGTACAACAGTCAGGTGGCGACCACCGGCGGCAAGGCCACCGACAGCCACGACGATATCCACAACACGGTCAAAGACTCGAACAACAGCTATGATTACGACCACTCAGGCAATACCACGATCAAAGATTCGGGCAACACCTACGAGCACTCAGACAACAGCTACGACAATGTCGGAAACACCAACCACCACGAACACGTCGCCGAAAATTCGTTCAACACGGTGGAGTCCCACAACGAGGACTCCGCAATTTCCTCCAACCACCAGGAAGGCCTTGTCAACCTTGGGGTCAGCCCAGCGATCAACGTCCCGATCCACGACAATGACACTGATATTCTGAACCACATCCACCTATAACGCTGGACGCACCGGCTCGCACAGCTCCGCCATCCCCGCCCCGGGTGGCGGAGCTGCCGTGCTGAGGCGATCCAGTGGGCGTGGCCGTTCCGAATGCTTCCGGGGTCAGTGCCGACCCCACACTGCGCTGTGCCGGCGCGACCCCGAAGGGCGATGAATGACACCCACGCACGGGATCCAGCAGGTAAGTGATACGCAGGGCCGGTTGGCTTGGCTTGTCTCAGGCCACGAGAGGGTGCGCGACTTGCTCGCCGATCCGCGCCTGAGCCGCTCGCATCCCAATCCGGGACACCCCGCGCGCCTCACCCAGCCAGGTTGGTTCGGAGGGCCCATCCCCGATCCGGACGGCGAACTGGCTGACCTGCAGCGGATGCGCAAGTTGTTGACGCCCACGCTGTCGGCCCGCCGGATGGAAGACCTGCGCCCGCGTGTTCAGGCGATCGTCGATGAGTTGCTCGACGAACTGGATCGAAGCGGCCCGCCAGCTGACTTCCATGCCCGCGTGGCTTTCCCGCTGCCGGCGTTGGTGGTGTGCGAGCTGCTTGGGGTGCCGCAGCAGGATCGCGCAGATTTCTGCCGGTGGCAGGTTGAGGCAAAGCAGGTGAACAAACCCGCGGTCGCCCGCGGCGGTCTGCAGTCGCTATGGCGGTACCTGGGCACCCTCATCGAGCGCAAGCGCTGGGCTCCCAGCGACGATCTCATTGCGGACCTGCTCCAGGCCGCGGAGCGCGACCCGGAGCTGACCGATGATGGGATCGCTCACCTGGCCGCCGGGATCGTATTCGCCGGGCACGCACCCGTTGTAGCGATCATTGACCGGGGCGTTTTGTTGCTGCTGACCCACCATGATCAACGCGAGGCGCTGCGGCGGGATCCGGCTCTTGCCGGTTCAGCAGTGGAAGAGATCTTCCGCTTCGCCAGCCCTATCGAGCGTCAGCGCGCCGCGCGGCGTGGCGGCCTGACCCGGTATGCCGCCGTCGACATCGACGTCGATGGCGTCACCATCCGCGCGGGGGAGACCGTGATGTTCGCCGTGCAGGAGGCCAACGAGGACGAGGCCGTCTTCCCCGATGGGAAACGCTTCGATATCACGCGCGAGCGCATCCCGCACCTGTCGTTGAGCCATGGGGCGCATTTTTGCCTGGGAGCGCATCTAGCGCGGCTGAAACTCCAGTACCTGTTCGTCCGGCTGTTCGAACGCTTCCCCACCCTGCGCCTGGCTGTACCCCTGGAGGAGATCCAGCCCGTCCGCGAAGCCGTGGCCGGGGCGGTCAGCCGATTACCAGTCACCTGGTAGGGACGGTGCTCTCCTCGAGGGCCTCGTAGACGACCAGATCGACCAACTCGCCGTACTCGTCGTCGAGCCGCTGGCCGCAGTAGGTCATGCCAGCCTTCTCCATGACGCGGCGGCTGGCCACGTGGTCCACCATCGTTTCCGCCACCACGCGGCGCATGTCGGGTTGAGCGAGCACATGGTCGAGCAATGCCCGTAGCGCCTCGGTGGCGTATCCCCGTCCCCAACACGGCTCGACCACGGTGTAGCCCACCTTGCCCGTACCGGCGGTGTTGGCGGTGCCGTTCGCGCTGTCGGCGCTACAGCCGATCTCGCCGACGATCATGCGGTCGGCTTTGCGGATCATGAAGTAAGGCCCGAACCGACCCGGCCCCTGCGCCTCGACCACCGATTCCATTACTTCGAGCGAGAACCGGGACGGGTAACCTGGGGCAAAGCTCAGCTCTCGGGGCACCCCGCCATCGAGAAGCATGCGCGCTACCGGCACATAGATCGGCCGTAACACCAACCGTGCGGCCTCGATCTGATTCACTCTCGTAGGGTCCCACCAAACCTGGCTGCAGGGGGTAGTCAGGCAGTGAAATCGGGTTAGGCCGGTATACGAGACCTACAAGGAGAACAAGATGGGCATCGAGGACCCCGACGCCGACGCGGCCGAGCAGCGGCGTCTTGTCACCGATCTCGATGAGGATGACGAGGAGCTGGGAGGATCCACACAGCCACCCCTGGAAACCGATCCGGCCGACTTCGCCGAGCAGCATCGGGCTGCTCCCAACGATGAGGACGACTTGTATAGCTGATTGGCTGGAGGGAACTATCCAGCGGCGGCACACGACTATGCCTTGCAACGGGCCTTCCTGAAATAGGTGCCGGAAAGCTGGTCGGATGCCGGAAGGGGACAGCGGTGGGCGGCGCAGAGTTGGTGCGCTGGGTGTTCGTTGCGATCTTCGCCGCGCTGGCCGTCTTCTATGTCATCCGGCTGTTCGCCTGTGATCGTGGCACCTCTGCCCGGGGCGTGGACGTCTCGCGCGGGATCATGAGCCTGGGCATGGTCGCCATGGTCGCGCCGCGAATTAATCCGCTACCTGGGCTGTACTGGCAGCTGCTGTTTGGTCTGGCGGCCGGGTACATCGCCGTCCGGCTGATCCGGCGCGCCTTGGCCACAACTGCGGTGTCGCCAGCCAACCTGCTAACCAGTGGTCATCATGAGCTGCACCTGCTGATCGGCGGGGTAGCCATGGTGTACATGTTCGCGGCGATGCCGGTAATTCACGACCCGGGTGCGGGTGTCCCGCATGACTCGGGTGCGGGTGTCCCGCACGACATGGCGCAGATGGCCCAACTCGGTTCCGGCGGGCTAGTACTGACCTGGGCATTCGTCGCGTACTTCGTGATCTTTGTGGTGCGGTTAGCTGCCCGGTTGGCCGCGCCGGTGCCAGTTGCAGGGCCACGCGATGTGGTGGTGTCGCCGCATCTGCTTGGTTCAACAGAGATCGTCATGGGTATCGGGATGTGCTACATGCTCCTGCTGATGCTGTGACGGCCGTGCCGACCTCAGGGAGCGCTATGGGAAAGATCAGTTGGTGGCTGGCACGCCGGATGATTGCGGTGGGGGCGTTGTGCGCGTTGGCGCTGGTGACCCTCATCGGCACCGCGTCGGCGCACGTCACCGCCAATCCCGGCACCGCGCAGCAGGGAGGGTTTACCGAGATTTCCTTCCGTGTTCCCAACGAGCGGGACACCGCGTCGACGACGCAGCTAGCAATCAGTTTCCCCGCGGATCATCCCATCGCGTTCGTATCGACTCGGGCTATTCCGGGATGGACGTCGACGGTGCAGAAGGCCAAGCTGGACAAACCGATCAAGACTGACGACGGCGAGATCAGCGAAGTAGTCTCGAAGATCACGTGGTCGGGCGGCAAGATCGCACCCGGATCGTTCGAGGACTTCGACGTCTCGATGGGTCCGTTGCCGACCGACACTGATGAGCTGATCTTCAAGGCGTTGCAGACATACAGCAATGGTGAGGTGGTGCGGTGGATCGACACGGCGCCAGAAGGTGCTCCCGAACCGGAACATCCGGCCCCGGTCGTCAAGCTGACCCCGGCCAACGCGACCCAGGCAGCCATCGCTGCGGCGACCGGACCCGGCGATGCGCAGCCCTCGACGGGTAGGTGGGGCGTGGTGCTCGGCATCGTGGGAATCGTGCTGGGCCTCGTCGGGATCATCGTGGGCCTGATGAACCGGCGTAGCTCCACTGCTGGTTGAGTTCGGCGTGCGGTGCCGGCGACTGCTTGCCTGCGCGGTCACAGTGCTCTGCGTGGTGCTCGGGCTGCTTACCGGCACCGGCTCCGCGTCGGCCCACGCCTCGCTCATCGCGACCGACCCTGGGCAGGGCGCGGTGGTCGCCACCAGACCAGCCACCGTGTCCCTGACCTTCAGTGAATCTGTGGTGGCAGCACCGGGCGGAGTCCGGGTTTTCGGGCCTGACGGCGCCGAAGTCGACGACGGTCATGCCGTGCACCTCGGCAATGCCGCCACGGTGAGCGTCGGCCTGGTCACCAACCAATCACTCCAAGGTACGTACACCGTCTCGTGGCGGGTGACGTCAGCGGACTCGCACCCGGTGGCCGGCGCGTTCACCTTCTCGGTGGGCCACCCCTCACCGGGCGGCGCCGCGGCTGCTCCACAGCCGCCCGGCAGCGTCTCCGTCGGCGCGCTGTATGCCATCTTCCGCGCTGCGGCCTTCGCGTCCTACGCATTACTGGTCGGATCGATCGCATTTGTGCTGCTCTGCTGGCCCGGTGCGATCACCAGTCGAGGTACCCGTCGGGTCATGCTGGCTGGCTGGGCTGGTCTGCTGATGACCACGATCGCCACCCTGCTGCTACAGGGCCCCTATGCCGACGGGTTTGGTCTGGATCGACTCGCCGACCAGGACATCGTGTCAGAAACCTTGGCCAGCCGGCTGGGTACCGCGTTAACAGTCCGGATGGTCTTGCTGGCACTGGCGGGCGGTTACGTCGTGCTGTTGTGCGCCTGGTTAGGACACCTCGCGCGCCGGGGCCGGGTTGCCTTTGGGGTCCTCGGCGCGGCGTTGGCGACGGGTCTCGCGGCCACCTGGGCTGCCGCAGACCACGCCGCGGTCGGCCTGCAACCAGTCCTGGCACTGCCCGTCGACGTGGTACACCTGCTGGTGATGGGCGGCTGGCTCGGTGGCCTGGTCACCCTGGTCGCCGTGCTGCGGCCAACCGCTACGGGCACCGACGTGCCCACCATGCCGCTGCGCGCGGTGGTCAGGTTCTCCTCGATCGCCACGGGCTGCATCGTGATCCTCATTGCCACCGGCTGTTACCAGTCGTGGCGCCAGCTCGGCAGCTGGGCGGCGTTTGGTTCCACCGACTACGGTCGGCTGCTGGCCGTCAAGCTTGGAGTCGTCGCGCTCATGCTCGGTGTCGCCTCGGTATCCCATCGATGGGTAAACCGACGTCGCCGAGTACTGCTGGGCGTAGGTGCCGCGACGCGGGCGTTGGGCGGCCCTGCCAACGTGGGCGAGCTGGCCGACGATGCGCCAAGCGGGCGCAGCCTGCGGCGAAGTGTGCTGGCCGAGGCGGCGCTGGGTGCGCTGGTGCTGGGGGTTACCGCGCTGCTCGTCAACGCCGAACCCGGGCGCACCGCGACGCTACCGGACTCGGGGTCGCCAGCTCCCGAGCACCAGGTGATCAGCTACGACACCGGTGGTCCGGGTGGCCGTGGAGAACTCGTGGTGGACGTCGATCCGGCCGCCACCGGACCGAACACGATCCACGTCACCAGCACAGATCCTGGGGGAGTCCGGCATGACGTGGCTGAAGTGCGGACCGAGCTGACGCTGAATCCGGGAACACTCGGTCCCTTTGCGGTACCGCTGCACCACACTGAGCCGGGCGAGTATGCCGCCAGCGGCGTTGTGTTGCCCTATCCGGGTACCTGGAAACTGTCGATCACCGTACGGACTTCGGATTTCGATGAGACGACCGTGGCCATTCCGCTCCACGTCGCCTCCGGCTGAAACTCGGTGATAGCCGCTTTGTCGCCGAGTTCGACATGGTGGCGGCCGAACTCGGCGACAAGACTGCGGCAGGTGCTAGGCCGACCGGAAGCTGTCGACTAGCCGGTTCACTGGCGGGAGCACGAGCTTGGGATCAGAATCCGAGACGGTGAACACCGCGATGGCGTAGTTGCTCGGATTGTTCTCCACGGTGATCGCCAGAAAGCGGATGGTGGTGTTCTTGTCATTGTTCCCGACCCCGCCGTAGACCAGCGCGGTTCGTGGGCCCACCTGCTTGGCTTCCGGAGGAATCACCTGCACGTTCTTGTAGTGACTGGCCACTTCCTGGAAGAACAGGGTGCCAGCCACCGGGATCGGTCCGACCCGACCGACGCCAAGGGTGATGACAGTGCTCTGATCTGGGCTCGTCACCGTGGTGGTCCGACCCTGCTGAGTGGTCGTCCACCCGTCCGGAGCGTTGAAGCGGTAGTGGCCTTCGCTATTGACCACTTCGTGGGCATCGGCCGCACTGCCACCGCTGCTGCTGTGCAGTGCTAGAGCGATCACACCGCAGACGAGGGCGAGCACGAGCGCAACAACACCGATGAGGGCGGGAACCGGCCGGCTGCGTAGCCGGTCAATCCCGGGCAGCCGGGAAATCCAGGGCATCTTGGAGATCAAGGTATTCATGAGGGCGCCGATCGTAGCGGGGACAGGGAGGTGGACATGCCAGCGGGGGCCGGCGCATTTTCGCCGACCCCCGCTGAAGGTTTACTCAGATACTGTTGGGCACTCAGACGGTGTGCCTGCCAGCCCGACGGCGGGTACCCGCCACAGCCAGCGCGCCCAATCCGGTGAGCAGGAAGCCACCGGCCAGCAGCCCGGCGACATCGGCACCGGTCTGAGCGAGCTCAGGACCCTTGCCGTGCTCTTCTTCGCCCTTGCCGTGCTCTTCGCCCTTGTTGCCGTGGTCTTCGCCCTTGTTGCCGTGGTCACCGTTGTTGCCGTTGTTGCCCTCGTTGGTCTCGTGGGCAAGAGTCTCGGCCTGGCCGAGGACCACCAGCAGGACACGGTTGAGCACGTCGAGACGAAGCATCTCTTGCGCGCTACCGGCGCCCTTGGGGTTGTGGAAGATGATTGACTTGCCCTGGTTGAGCAGCAAGCACAGGATCGCGGAGTCACCGCAGTGGTCGGGAAGCGCCAGCCCGAACGGAGCATCCAGCAGGTAGGACGAGTGACCGTTGCTGTCGATACCCAGCAGGAACGAATGACGCTCGGTATCCGGCCTGTCTGACCTGGACTTCGAGTCGGAGTGCACTGCTTCCACTCCGAGACCCTCGCACGGGGTGGTCAGCTTGTCGCGCTTGCCGATGCAGAGGTTCAGCAGCTCGTTGGCGGAGTCGGCCCTGGTGTGGCCGTGGTCCCGCTCAGCGATACCGAGGCCCTCGGCAACACCCAGGGACAGGATCCCGTTGCACTCATAGGAAGCGGTGACGTCCCTGCGGTCGTCCCTGCCCTTACTGCCCAGGCACAGGGCCGCAACGCCGCCGCGAGCCGCGGCGAGCGAGCTGTCGCGGTCCTCAGTTGCCACGGTGTTGTGGTAGAGCAGACTCAGGCAGAGCAGCCCACCGGTGGTGCCGCACAGCTTGAGCGCGTCACCGTTGTCGCCTGACCTGTGGTGGTTACGTGAGTCGGCGCTGGAGCCGATGAGCCGGCTACCACCCAGACCGAGCACGGTTGAGTCGGCGTGCGACTGGCCATTGTCCTCAATGGTCGCGTCGTACTTGGTGATGTCCAGCAGGCGGGACTTCAACAGATCGACCTTGCCAACCTCGCCAGAAGCGTGGTCCGGCGGCCGTGGGTCATCGATCTGCGAGCTGTCCGGGGTGTCATCCCGCTGCACGTTGCCGTGGGGTCCATCGCCGTGGTGCTCATCGCGGTCATGCGACCCGGTCAAGCCCGGCTTGCCGCCGTTGCCGATGATGCCATTGAGATCGGGAAGTGGCACTCCGCCGACACCGCCCGGTACATCGCCGGGTCCGGCTGGAGTGTTGGGCAAGCCCGGTGCGTTAGGGCCGCCGGGGGGCACCACCGGATCGCTGGGCGAAGCCCCACCGGGGGTGCTCAGGAAATGCTGCGCTGAGTGGACCACCTGCGCCGAGGCAGCACCCGGCAGCAAAACCATCGCGGCTGCCGTACCGGCGGCCATGAGAGCCAGGCGGCGAGGCCTCCTGGGTGTGCGTGACGTCATGTTCCGGTGTTCCTCCTCGTTCGAGATCTCTCCGCGAGAGGGCGGTACGGCTGTCCCCCTCGGGTGCCGTGGATCCCTCGTACCTGGCATAGACGCCCGAAAATTCACCCAGGGGGTGGGTTGACCTCCGTGCATCCAGGTACCGGCTCAACGAGGTGGGAGTCGGCGCAGATACGACCGGTGACCCGACTATTCCCCGAACGGTGAAGTGCGGCTTGATCGAAGCCTGCTGGACGTGCCGAATTGCCAACGAGTTGTCCGGCTACGGACATCAAATCACTCGAAGTAGGTAACGCTGCGTCATTGCTAGTAACTGTGGGTTGTAATGCCCGTTTCGGCGCGGAAACTTGACGGTGGCATCGCGCGAGATGCTCGGCACCCGGGCGCTGCGGTCGACTGCCGGCATGGTTGACTACCTGCCGTTATGTCGCCAGTGCGCCGGCCCGAGCCGATCATGGTGGCGAGCCTGGGCGGCTTGCTCGCCACCGCGATGGTGGCCTGCAGTCAGCCAGCCACCGCTCCCCGCGCGGCCGGACCATCGGATGCCCCGCCACCG
>DATELN010000221.1:0-4348 GCA_035276605.1 Pseudonocardiaceae bacterium
TGACCGCCATGCTCGACCACCCCTTCGTCCAGGGGGCGACGCTGCGGTGCCCGCCCGAGGCTGCGCAGGCCGGTCAGCCGGGCCCGTCCCCGGGGAGGCAGTGCGGCGCGCGCGGTGCGCAGCGCCACGTCCAGCGCATAGACCACAGTTCGGGCCGCCCCGGACAGGCGCCGGGCCAGGTCGAACCGGTCACCGAGGTCCAGGGCCGCGGCCACGTCGTCGGCCTCTTGCGCGTGGAGCACGTCACGGCCCCGTCCGGCGAACCGGTGCACCTCGGTACGCACGTCCAACAGCAGGTCATGCGCTTCACGAATGTCCGGCCCGGCCCGGTCTACGAGTTGGCCGACAGATAGCGCGTCGAGCAACTGAACGTCGCGCAACCCACCATGGCCGTTTTTGAGGTCTGGTTCCACCCGATGGGCGATATCACCACTGCGCAGCCAGCGCTGCTGCGCCGACTCGGCGAGCTCCTCCAGCCGGCTACGGATGCCGCTGCGCCAGGCTCGCCGCACCGCAGTATCCATCGCGGTAAACAGCTCTTCGTCGCCAGCGATCAGTCGGGCATCGAGCAACCCCAGGCCGGCGCGCAAGTCGGTCGTGGCCACCTGCATGGCCTGACCGACGGTGCGCACACTGTGGTCGAGTTCGACGCGGGCATCCCATAACGGGTACCAGAGGGCGTCGGCGAGCTGCGCCACGTCGCGCTTGCCGTCATGCAGTAGCAACAGGTCGAGGTCGGAGTAGGGCACCAGCTCACGGCGTCCTAGGGCACCGACGGCGACCAGCGCGCTGCCGCTGCCGACACCTACCGCAGCACAACGGGACGTGAGCCACAGCTCGTAGAGGTCCGCCAACGCCGCCCGCAGCGCCGGCGCCGTCAGCTGCCGCTGCCGGGAGGTCCCGGCGAGCAGCGCGGCACGGGCTCTGACGAGGTCGTCCGCGGCATCCGGGCCACCGCCCCGGGGCAGCGCACCAGAGCGCGCCATCGCCGCCCCTCCCATCTAGCCGCAAGCACCGCCACCGCTGGGCGGGATGGTGCGCGTCTCTGTGCTGCACCTCGGTACAGAGGTTTCGCGAATTGTGTTGCAACCAATAAACCGGCGTGTTTCAGCGGTGTGAACTGGTCCGGCGCGCGTTACGGCAGCGTTTCCCCGACGTGAAAGAGGGTGGGCACCGGCTACCTGCGCCGGTGCCCACCCGGGACTCGCCTTCGGTTGCCCGTCTTACAGCGCGTCCAGGCCCCGTTCCCCGGTTCGGACCCGGATCACGGTTTCCACCGAGGTGACCCAGACCTTTCCATCCCCGATCTTTCCGGTGCGAGCGGCCTCGACCATCGCGTCGATGGTCTTGTCCAGTTGCGCCTCGTCGACCACGACCTCGACCCGGATCTTGGGTACGAAGTCCACCGAGTACTCCGCCCCGCGGTAGATCTCGGTGTGGCCTTTCTGGCGGCCGAAGCCCTGTACCTCACTGACCGTCATACCGAGCACCCCGATGCGTTCCAGGGCACCTTTGATGTCTTCCAGTGTGAACGGCTTGACGATCGCAGTCACCAGCTTCATCGCCACTCACCCTTCCTGCCGGGTCGAGGTCGGGACCTTACCGGCGGAAAGTGGCTGGACGTGCTTACTGTTCGAACCACCTCCGGTGAAGACCGCGCTGAGCTCGTAACCGGCCTCAGCATGTTCGACCTCATCGATGCCGGTCTGCTCGGCGTCACGATCCAACCGCAGACCGATGGTGTACTTCAGCACCAGCGCGATGATCAACGCACCGACAAACGAGAAAATCATCACAGCGAACGCCGCCACGGCCTGGCGCACCAACTGGGTGACGCCTCCGCCGTAGAGCAGACCGTCGACCCCGGCCGGCGCCGACGCGGTGGCCAGGAAACCGACCAGCAGCGTCCCCACCAGGCCGCCGATGAGATGCACGCCGACCACGTCGAGCGAGTCATCGAAGCCGAAGCGGAACTTGATGCTGACGGCCAGTGCACACAATGCCCCGGCAATCGCACCTACCGCGATGGCCCCGAGTGGCGAGACCGACGAACACGACGGGGTGATGGCGACCAGACCCGCCACGACGCCCGATGCCCCACCGAGGCTGGTGGGTCGGCCGTCCCGGATGCGCTCCACCAGCAGCCAGCCCAACATCGCGGCACACGTGGCAACTGTGGTGTTGATGAAGGTGATACCTGCGACGCCGTTGGCGGCAGTGGCCGATCCGGCGTTGAACCCGAACCAACCGAACCACAGCAGACCGGCGCCAAGCATCACCAGTGGCAGGTTGTGTGGCCGCATCGCCTCACGGGGCCAGCCACGGCGCCTGCCGAGGACCAAACACAGCGCCAAGCCGGCGGCACCTGCATTGATGTGCACTGCTGTGCCGCCGGCGAAGTCGATCGCCTTGAGTCGGTTGGCGATCCAGCCGCCGACCGGGGCACTGACGCCGTCGAAGGAGAACACCCAGTGCGCGACCGGGAAATAGATCACCGTCGCCCATAACGCGGCGAACGCCAGCCATGGTCCGAAGCGCAGCCGGTCCGCGGCGGCACCTGACACCAAGGCCACGGTGATGATCGCGAACATCGCCTGGAAGGCGACGAACACTGTCGCTGGGAGGGTCCCTACCAGCGGTATGTCGACCTTGGAGCCCCCACTGGCGAGATAGGTCCCGCCGTACAGACCGTGCAACCCCCAATGCTCGAACGGGTTGCCGATCAAACCCTGACCGGCGTCGTTGCCGAATGCCTCCGAGTAGCCGTACAGCACCCAAAGGACGCCCACGACTCCCATCGCGGACATGCTCATCATTATCATGTTCAAGACGCCCTTCGAGCGGACCATGCCGCCGTAGAAGAACGCCAAGCCTGGAGTCATCAGCAGGACCAAGGCCGAGCTGGCGAGCATCCAGGCAGTGTCACCAGTGTCTGGCACGGGTTCACTCCTCTGTGTCGAACACGGCACCACGATCGGGTGGTGCGTGTGAAAAGAGTGAGTAGTGCGTGTTTCGACCGGAGGCACCGCGCGTTTCGGCCACGTTAACTGTGGTGCTTCTGCTGTTACGTCCAGGTTGCGATAGCGACGATGCTCGCCCTGAGTGCCTCCCGCACTGCGGACACGTTAGCCCAACAGCGCGTCGATAAACGCCGCAGGCTCGAATGGCGCGAGATCATCGACACCCTCGCCGAGACCGACCAACTTGACCGGAACGCCGAGCTCGCGCTGCACATGAAAGACGATGCCGCCCTTGGCGGTTCCGTCCAGTTTGGTGAGCACGATCCCGGTGACGTCGACGACCTCACGGAACACCCGCGCCTGGGTCATGCCGTTCTGACCGGTGGTGGCGTCTAACACCAGCAGCACTTCGTCCACCTCGGTCTGCTTGGAGACCACCCGCTTGACCTTGCCGAGCTGGTCCATCAGACCGGTCTTGGTATGCAGCCGGCCAGCGGTGTCGATCAGGACTGTGTCTACTCCGCTATCGCTACCTCGCTTGACTGCCTCGAACGCCACGCTGGCCGGGTCAGCGCCCTCAGCTCCGCGCACGACCTCCGCGCCGGCCCGCTGGCCCCAGGTGGCCAGCTGGTCAACAGCCGCGGCCCGGAACGTGTCAGCCGCGCCGAGCAGTACCCGGCGGCCGTCGGCGACCAGTACTCGGGCCAGCTTTCCGGTCGTGGTCGTCTTGCCGGTGCCGTTCACCCCGGCGATCAGCACGACACCGGGAACCTTCGCGCCGTTGTCGCTGTGTGGCAGTGCCCGCACCGACCGATCCAGCTCCGGACGCAATGCCTCGATGAGCACATCACGCAGCGCCGCGCGGGCCTGCTCGGTGGTTCGCACGCCGCGCGCGGCAAGCTCCTCGCGCAGCCTGTCCACAATCTCGCTAGTCGTAGCCGCACCCAGATCCGCAAGCAGCAGTGTGTCCTCCACGTCGGTCCATGAGTCCTCATCGAGGTCACCAGCACCGAGCAGGCCCAGCAGGCTCTGCCCGAACGCCGAGCGGGACCGGGCCAGCCGGCCGCGCAACCGGACCAACCGGCCGGCAGGCGCGTCGATCGGCTCGGCCAGCTCGTCTGGTGGTGCCTCGGGAATCGGTGGTGGTGTAACAGCCGGTTCTGGCGGCGCCGGCTCTACCAGCTCTATTGGAGCTGGTTCGGGCGGCGCCGGCCTAACCGGCTCTACCGGCGCCGGTTCAATCGGGGCCGGCGGAACCGGCGCCGGGGGCGCGGCGCTCGGGGGCGGGGCCAGGTTGGCTGGCGGTACCGGCCTCGGCCCTGCCGCTTTCCCCTTGCGCTTCTTGGGTGGCGCGGTCGGCCGTTTGGGCCGCGCAGGAGGCGGCTTAG
>DATELN010000222.1:0-30274 GCA_035276605.1 Pseudonocardiaceae bacterium
CACCACCTCACCCGAGGCGCGGACCTGCTCGGCGGCCTTACGCGCGCGCTCATCCGGACGCGACCCGTGCACCAACCCCAACTCCACCGCCGGCGGGTTGGCCAACACCACATCACCCATCCGATCCAGCAACACCACGCCGTTGTGGGAGGACAGCACCACCCGCTGTACCAGATCGGCGACCGTGGCACTGTCCGGGCGCGACGCGGCCGCTGGTCGGCCCGCGCGCCGGCCGATCAGGATGCCCACGATCAACCCGACGATCAGCGTGCCGATCGCTAGGGTCACGATCGCCCCAGATGTCAGGGGGAATATCACGGGACAATCGTAAGCACCCCAGGTGGGTGTATCCCTAGCCCCAGCGCACCCCGAGTGACGAGATACAGCCACAATAAGGCGAACTTTCGCCGGTCGTTCACCCTAAGTTCATACCGGCGCAGCCAGCTAGCGACCTTGCCCCGCGACCTCGGCGATGGCCTCACGGGCCGCGTCGGGATCGAGGTAAGTCCCGCCAGGGGTCAGTGGGTGCAGCCGGTCGTCGAGGTCATAGCGCAACGGAACGCCGGTCGGGATATTGAGCCCGACGATGGTCTGCGCATCGAGATCGTCCAGATCCTTGACCAACGCCCGCAATGAGTTGCCGTGCGCCACCACCAGCACGGTCCATCCGGCCCGCAAGTCTGGCACGATCGACGCTTCCCAGTACGGCAGCATCCGGCTGACCACGTCAGCCAGGCACTCGGTCCTGGGTACCTCGACTCCGGCGTACCGGGGATCACCGTCCTGGCTGAACTCGCTGCCGAACGCTATCTCGGGTGGCTGAATGTCGTACGAACGGCGCCACCGGGCGAACTGCTCATCGCCGTACTCTTCCCGGACCTGCGCCTTGTCCTTGCCTTGCAGCGCGCCATAGTGCCGCTCGTTGAGCCGCCAGTCGCGGCGAACGGGGATCCAGTGCCGGTCCGCGGCATCGAGCGCCAAATGGGCGCTGGTGATCGCGCGGCGCAGCAGGGACGTGTGCACTACGTCGGGCAACAACGCGGTCTCGCTCATCAGTTCACCGGATCGCACGGCCTCACGCTCGCCTCGGGCGGTCAACGGCACATCTACCCACCCAGTGAACAAGTTCTTGGCATTCCACTCGCTCTCGCCGTGGCGGAGCAGGACCAGGGTGCCTACGCTCATATGACTAGCCTGCCAGGCGACCCGGACCCGGGCACGAGCACCGGCCTTCGGTCAATTCACCGGCGGCGAACTAAGCTGGGAATGCGGGACCAATACCCCAAATCATTTGGCCCGATTGGGCGCTGGCCGTGACTACTGGGTTACGCGTAAATTAATCCGCGACGACGGTGTATCGGAACCCCCTGCTGACACCCCCACCGTCGTTGCAGGGAACCGTTGGCGCCTGCTTCCCCGCCCCCCGGGAAAGGCTGGCTGCAACAATGGTTCCCTGCGCAGGTGGGGTTACCTGCACAGCCGGGTTTCTAGAACGCCAATCTAAGCCTGCCATTGGTCCTTGCGGACCGCGTGACGGCCACCGAAGGTACCCGGCAGGCCGCCTTCGTAAAGGTACTTGGCCTCCTCCGCGACCTCGCGCGTCAGGCAGGGCCACGTCGCCGCGACGCCGTTCTCGTCGCGGCAAGCCCAGCAGCGACCTTCCGAGTCAGGAACATGCGCCGTCAGCGCGCTACGCCACATATCCGGCAATTCAGCCAGGATCGCTGCCATGCTCATGTCCATCTACCTCCCAGAGATCGGTGCATCCTACAACGGGCGGTCAAGAGGCACTTCATACCAGTGGTATTGGCTCCCCGAAGCTGCCGTTCGGGCGATCAGAACGCTGTGCAGCCAACCGTATCCAACCCCTGGCCGCTCGCTCGGCGGTGGCGGGGGCCAGCCTGCCAGCAGACCGTGTTGGGCATTGCACGGTCTGTTGTCGCACCGACCATGGTGACTGTTACCCGATTGTGACGATCCGCAGCGGATGCGGCAGGTGTCGCGCAGTGACAGACCGACACGCCATGTAGGCCAATCGGGTTGCGCTGAAAATCAACTACGTCGAAGGCCTTGAGATCCGTCCCCTTGGCTGAGAGTGTGTCACCGCTCTCCTAGCCGCTCCCACCGCACTTCCCGGCAGGTGAGCACTAGCCCGCGGTTCGTCCACCCCCCATCGGACCGCGGCCCGCCAGGATCTCTGGGTGCCCCTCGCTCAGGGATATCCGTTCACGCGGGACACACAAGTGGCGGGGCGAGTTCGAGTGTGCGACTCCCCCCTCTCCCCCGGACCGCCCCGCCACCAACCTCAGGGTCATCAACACTGGGTGGTCACCGCACCAGGTGCTCGAACGCAGCAAGATTGTGCAACGACTCGCCACGGGCGACCCGCCATGCCCACTCCCGCCGGATTGACGAGGCGAATCCGATCTCCAGCAAGGTGTTGAAGTCACCATCGGCGGCCTCGAACACCTGACCCAGCACGCGGTCCAGTTCCTCGGCAGTCACCGAGTGATGGGCTAGCCGACCGATGAGATAAATGTCACCGCGAGCGTCCAGTGCGTAGTGCACGCCATAGAGCCGGGCATTGCGACGCAGCAGCCAACGGTAGACGTCTTCGTGTGCCTCGTCGGGACGCCGGCACACGAAAGCCTCCACCAGCACCCCATGGTGGCCCACCACCAGCCGGCACACGGTCTGCAGCTTCTTGCTGCCGGGCAGGGTGATGATGAAGCTGCCCGGCCCGCTGTGTACGTGCTCGAGCCCGGCTTCCGCCAGGACCTCGGCAATAAACTGATCCAGCTGGGCCGGACGGCTCACACCGCGACCTCGCGTTCCAGCGCGTCAAATCGGTACGCCGCGGCAGCGTCTACATACACCCGCAGCAGCGCCTCAGTGGTGCGATCCCAGGAAAACTGCTGGGCATGCGCAGCGGCACCGGCCGCCAGTTGTGCCCGGCGCCGCGGGTGCAGCGCGATGTCGGACAGCACGTCAGCCCAGTCAACGGGACGGTGACTGCCCACCAGCTGACCGGACCGGCCGTCGGCCACGGCCACCGGCAGGCCCCCCACCTCGGCGGCGACCACCGGCGTCCCGCACGCCTGCGCCTCCAGCGCCACCAGGCCGAACGACTCGCTGTAACTGGGCACCGCGACCACGTCGGCAGCGCGGTACATCCCGACCAGCGCGGCGCCGCTTTGCGGAGGCGCGAACACTACTTGCCCCAAGATTCCCAGCTGCGCGGCTAGCTGGTGCAAGGCAGTGGGTTCGGCCAGGCCGTTGCCGGACGGTCCGCCCACCACCAGCACCCGCAGCTTGGCCCGCAGCGCGGGGTCGCGGCGCACCATCTCGGCTACCGCACGTAGCAGTACGTCCGGCCCCTTGAGCGGCTGGATCCGCCCGATGAAGGCGAGCACCACGGCGTCGAGTGGCAGACCCAACGCGGTACGAGCGGCGTCTTGCGATCCCGGCGTGAACAGGTCCAGGTCGACACCCGGCGAGATGGTGGTGGTCCGGGCCGGGTCAGCGCCGTAGAGCTCGACGAGCTGAGCGGTCTCAGCCGGAGTATTTGCCACCAGCCGGTCGGCCTCGTCCACCACCTGCTGCTCGCCGATCACTCGGGTGAGCGGCTCCGGAATATCACCGTCGGCCAGCGCGGCGTTTTTCACCTTGGCCAGGGTGTGCGCGGTGTGCACCAGCGGCATCCCCCAGCAGTCCCGGGCCACCCACCCGACCTGGCCGGACAGCCAGTAGTGCGAGTGCACCACGCTGTAGTAGCCCGGCTCTCGATGCGCCTCGGCCCGCAACACTCCAGCGGTGAACGCACACAACTGCGCAGGGAGATCATTTTTAGCCAGGCCCTCGAATGGCCCGGCGGTGATGTGGCGCACCGTGACGCCCGGGGCAAGATCCACCACCGAGGGCAACCCCGAGGAGGTAGCCCGGGTGAACACCTCCACTTCGACGCCGCGGCGAGCCAACCGGGTCGCGGTCTGCACGATATAGACGTTCATCCCCCCGGCGTCGCCAGTACCCGGAAGATCCAGCGGCGAAGTATGCACCGACAGCACCGCAACCCGCCGCAACGCCCGCCCAACCCACCCCATCACGCTTCCACCCTATGGCCTGTTGCACGTTCAACAGGCTCAGCGCAGTAAACCGGGCGCGTTAACCCCGCGGAACCCGCTCAATACGGCGACCGGCCATAGGGTTGAGCGTGTGGAGCGGCCGGTAGCTGTGGTGACGGGAGCTAGTAGCGGGATTGGGGCGGCGACGGCGCGAGCGCTGGCCGGGGCGGGTTTCCATGTGGTGCTGGGCGCTCGCCGGGTACAACGCTGTCAGCAGATCGCCGACGAGATCGGCGGGACCGCGTTCAGGCTGGACGTGCTGGACCCAGACTCGATAGCGGCCTTTGCCGCGGCGGTACCCGCAGCGCAGGTGTTGGTGAACAACGCGGGCGGCGCGAAAGGCTTCGAGCCGGTACTGGCGGCTGACGAGGACCAGTGGCGCTGGATGTGGGACGCCAACGTGCTCGGCACGCTGCGGATGACCAGGGCGCTACTGCCCAAGCTGATCGACTCAGGGGACGGTGTGCTGGTGACCGTGACGTCGATTGCCGCACTGGAAGCCTACGACAACGGCGCCGGGTACACCTCGGCCAAACACGCTCAATCGGTGGTACACCGCACCCTGCGCGCCGAGCACCTCGGGCAGCCGGTGCGATTCGTGGAGATCGCCCCCGGAATGGTGGAAACCGAATTCTCCCTGGTGCGTTTCGGTGGCGATACCGAAAAGGCGGATCGCGTTTACACCGGGCTCACCCCCCTGACCGGGGAGGATGTCGCGGACGTCATTGCCTTCGCCGTGACCAGGCCCGCCCACGTCAACCTCGACCTCATAGTGGTCAAACCGCGCGATCAGCACTCCGCGATGCGCGTCTCCCGGCGAAGTTAACTCGCGTGGGTTCTGGCCGAGATAAGAGCGCTTCGGGCACGCGCTGACGGGCACCGGCTTAGGGGATCCGGTTGGCGGAAGCACTTCGGCTATTTACGCCCCTTTCCAGCATGCCCAGACGCTTGCCGAGTTGAGTGTTCCTACCGGCGGCACACAGCATGCTAGCCGAACTTGCAATTAACCAGGTCACATTCCGGCCCGAGACGGATATCGAACCGCTGCTCAACACCGTCCCGGATATGCGCGGCGAATTCCATCACTTCGGCAGTCGTTGCAGTACCGCGGTTCGTCACCGCCAGGGTGTGCTTGGAAGACAGAGCAACCGCGCCACGATTCCGGTCACGGCCGTAGCCACGGGGAAAACCGGCATGATCAATAAGCCAGGCTGCCGAAAGCTTTATACCCGCTGGATCGGGATATTGCGGACAGTGTCGCGCCTTATCTGGCACGAAGGTGAGCACCGGGTTGATGAAAAACGATCCCACGCTCCACGTGTCGTGGTCGTCCGCATCAAGAATCATGCCGCGTTCACGGCGCAGAGCTAGGACGGCCTCTCGCACCTGCCGGGTCGGCGCCGTCGCGCTGGGCGCGATGGCAAGACGCTCAGCAAGAGCCGTGTAGTGGATGGGGTCTGACTGCGTGGAGCGAGTCAGGTGGAAGGTCACGTCAAGCACCACATAACGGTCGGTGTGCTTGAAGACCGATTGGCGGTGGCTACCGAAGCCACACCTGTCCGGCGCCCACCGCTCGACCGCACCAGTCAGGCGGTCATACACGGTCAGGTGGTGAAGCAGCTCCGAGGTAAGCGCACCGTAAGCACCCACGTTCTGCACCGGGGTTCCGCCGGCCGTGCCTGGGATGCCCGAGAGTGGCTCCAGCCCGGCGAGCCCTGCGTCAAGAGAGGTCTCGACGACCGTGTCCCACTCGACGCCGGCGTCGACGGTGAGGTCTTCTGCATGGATTTTCATCCTGGACGTGGCGACCTTCACGACAAGGCCCTTGAAACCTTGATCGCCGACGACAAGGTTAGAGCCGCCTCCCATCACGAGAACCGGCTTGCCCTCCGCGTCGGCGCCCCGGATCAGCGCGACAAGTTGCTCGGACGTGCGTGCAACCTCGAACTCGCTAGCAGGACCCCCCACGCGCATCGTCGTGAGTGCTGCCAGCATCGTCTGCACGGCAGCGCACGCTACCGCCGCTGCGAACGGCGCCTGACCCCGCCCGAGCAGCATGGTGCTGCGCAGGGGTAACGCTGCCGCCGATGCCAGGTACGACCACGACGAGGTAGGCGTTCGAATCGTTGTCACTTCCGCGTCGCACGCCGACTCCGCCAAGATTGTCACGGGCACATACCACGCCTTGCGGATTAAAATAATTTCTTTTGCGCCAGCCCTCACGCGTAGATCGCAGCGCGCTGTTTGACACACTGGACTCCGCGATCGGAGTGTCGTTCGACGGCGTCGCAGATGCTATGGCCTCTCCGGCTTCGCCTGCTTATTCATTTGCAGGCGTACCACCTCGGCGTTACCTATGTCCCCGTTTAAATCCGTGCTGTCAAGCTCAATCGCGCAGTGTGCGCTTACCCGTTTCGACGCGCGCAGGAGCTGGTGGTGATGTAACGGATCAGGTAATCCCCAGTTGAGTCAGTGCTCGATGCGCGCGGCGCGGATCTCGTGACCGCCGGAGGTGAGGCAGCGTCCGGTGGCGAGGTCGAATCGCCAGCCGTGCAAAGCGCAAGTCAGCACACCGTTGTCGATGCTGCCGAACTTGGCGAGGTCAGCGCGCAGGTGTGGGCAGCGCCGCTGCATGCGCCAACCGTCGAGCGTGATGTCCTGGCCATCGTCGTTTTGCTCGTCGTACCAGTTCTCGACGTAATCGATGCGTTCCTCGGACAGGCACTTGAAGAAGATGTATACATACTCGTTGTACTGTCCGACGCGGCGGGCGGTGAAACGGCACGAAAGGAATAGGCTGTTGGACCAGTCGACCTCACGACGCGCGATGTTCGTTGCGACCAGGTCAGCGGCGGTGGACAAGCGGTAGCGACAGCTGTCGCCGGCGTAGGCACGAACCTCACGCGCCGGGAAGTCAACAACAATCGATAGCTCACCGGCGTCGATCCGTACCGGACCGCCGACACCCTCGCAGATGTTGTCGGCACGCTTAAGTAGCGGCTCCCACCAGGCCTTGAGCTGACTGAGGAGGTCGGCGGGCACCGGGGCGCGGCTCTCTCGCTCCCGCGCCAGTTCGGGTTGCTTGCGCCGCTGGAGTTCCCGCAGATACGCCGTCTTTTCCTCGAAGACGTGCCGAATTTCCTTGTCGGTGTGCCGCTCGTGAGTCAGCGTGCATTGCGGACCGTCGAACTGTGCGACAGAACCTGGCAACAGCAGATGCGCCGACACCGCAGGTCGTGCGGCACGCAGCTGGTCGAGGAATTCGACCTGGTCAGTAAAGATACTCTCCCCGTCGACACCGTGCCCGTTGAGGTGGAATAGCTCGTCATCAAGGAAACACGGCGGACCGGCAGTGGGGAACACGTGCGCCGCGCTGACTGCGTCAATGTAACGCAGCGCCCGGTCGAATTGTCCCACGCGCTTGCGCCGCGCAAATTCCTGCTTTGCGCCCCGTGCCAGGTCGTAGACCATAGGCCACCAGATCGCGCCGGAAAACTGCGTGAAGTACGCGTGCACATTCCCAAACTCACGCAGCGCCTCGATATCAAGCGGGTGTGCGTCGTTCTGGTTCAGCAGCACGGTTCGCCCGTCGTCCAGCGATAGTGCAGAGTCACCGATCGGCCCATCACTCGGCCCGGTCAGTGATGTGATCATGATGCGCAGCCCGTCGCGTTCGATCGGGACGCCACTTTGGGTGCGGAGGAACTCCGTGAAGCCCAGCGCCGCTAGCTCACGCTCGAGTTCGTCGGTCGGGTATTCAGGCAGCAGAACGGTGGTGTTCTTGCAAATCTGGTGACCCAGCAGCTCGGCATCGAAATGGTCACGGTGCAGATGCGAGATGTAGAGGTAATCAGGCTGTCCGAACCGGTTCCAGTCCAGCTCACTGTTATCCGGAAACGGGAACCATGCCCCAAAAAACGCCGGATTCACCCACGGATCGCACAGGACACTTCCTGCGCGCGTCTCGATGTACAGTCCGGCGTGTCCGAGTCCGGTAACGCGCATCCGACCTCTCCTCGTCTGTTATGGGCCGACCATATCGACGGTGCCAACCTCTCGCGTCTATCGCTGGCCGCTGTCATGCGGTCGGGGCCTCAGCACGGGCGCCCACGGTAGCCTCCGGTCATGGCCAGCCAATTGGCACTGCGGCATCAGTACCCCGCCTCGGTAGAGCGGATGCGAGAGGTGCTCACCGACCGGCAGTACCAGGAAGCGAAGCTGCGGGCGGTCGGTGGCCCGCGGGCCGAACTAATGTCGTGGCAGCAGGACACTCAAGGCGTCACCGTTGTGTTGCATCAGGCGGTGCCAGGCGACGCGATACCACCGTTCCTCCGGTCACTGCTGCCCGGCGACCTGACGATCCGCCGTACCGAGAGGTGGCGCGGTTGTCGCGGCAGCGTGGAAGCGGTGATCGACGGGGCACCGGGCGCGATCACGGGCGTCATGCTCCTTGAGCCTGATCCCGCCGGGTGTGTGCTAGGCGCCCAGCTCACGGCGGAGGTACCGCTGCCGCTGATCGGTGGCAAGGTGGAGAAGCTCGTCACAGACAACATCGCCGGCCTGATGCAGAGCGAGTACCAGTTCACCCTGGCCTACCTACGCACCCCCGCAACCTAAGCCCTCCTCTCCCCGTCGTGGGAAGCGCGCGGCCGTGGGCGCTCGGGCCTAGGCTGGTCGACCGTGAAGCTCGAGGACTACCAGTCGCGGATCGCGACGGAGGCAGGGTTGCTGCGGGCCGTTGCAACCTCCCTCGACCCAGACACGCCAGTACCGACCTGCCCCGGCTGGACGGTGCAGCGGCTAATCCAGCATCTCGGTCGGGTCTTCGACATGGTGGTCCGCGTGGTGCAAACCGCTGATCCGCAGTCGCCTCCTGGGCGCGTGGAGCCGGCGCCCGGCGACGTGTTCGCCGCTTTCGACGGCCAACTGGCGACCATGCTTGACGTCCTCGCGACGACCGATCCGACCACCCCGGTTTGGCACCCCACCCCGACTGCACCGAAGGCTGCCGCCTTCTGGTCCCGCCGGATGGCCCATGAGGTGAGCGTGCACCGGATAGACGCGCAGGCCGCGGCCGGCACCGACTCGGCGGTAGATCCCGACTTCGCCGCCGATGGGATCGACGAGGTGCTGACCCGGCTGGTGCAACGCCGTACCGACTCGTGGGCGGTCTGTACCCAGACCGGCACGGTGCTGTACCACGCCGCCGATGCCGGTCGGGTCTGGACGGTGCGTTTGGTGGCCGGCCAGCTACCGCAGACCGCGGCCGAGGCGGTGACCGAACCGGATGCGTCAGTGGTCGGGCTGGCCGACGCCGTCTACCGCGCCGTCTGGGGTCGCCCGTCCGGAGCGGTGGTCAGTGGCGACAGCACGTTGGTGGAACTCACCCGGGCCGGCCGCTGACATACCGGGCACGAGCGCGCGACACAGCGGGCACGAGGGCGCGACACGCCGGTTAGCAAGTGTGTTCGTGATCGGCGTGGCTGTGGTGCTCGACTTGCAGAGTGCTGTGCGTGAGCCCGAAGTGGGTGCGCAGCGCATGGGCGGCGGCGTCAAGCACGGAGGCGTCCCCGCAATGCAGCGACCGGGCCTCATCGACGACCAGGTGCGCGGAGACGGCATGCCGGCCAGACGTGATCGTCCACAGATGCAGGTCGTGCACATCACGCACCCCGGGCACAGTACGCAACAACCGGTCGACTTCAGCGGCGTCCACGCCCCGCGGGGTGCCCTCCAGCAGCACGTGCGCAGCTTCGCGTAGCAGCGCCAGCGCCCGCGGCACGATCAGCGCTGCAATCGCCAGGGAGGCGACCGGATCGGCCCGGTGCCAGCCGGCGACGAGGATGGCTACCGCCGCGCCGATCACCGCGACCGAACCGAGCACGTCGCCGAGCACTTCCAGCAGCGCACCGCGCAGGTTGAGGCTGCGTTCGCGGGATCCACCGCCGGCGAGCACCGCCAGCGCGCCCAAATTTCCGGCCAGTCCGATCGTCCCGATGACGACCAGCGAGACGCCATCGAGCGGTGGTGGAGCAGCCAATCGGGCGAGCGCCTCAATCGCTACCACCGCACCGACTACCAGAAGCAGCAGGGCGTTGAACGCGGCGGCGAGAATCTCGGCTCGACCCAGCCCGTAAGTCCGGGAATGAGTCGGTGGACGCTGCGCGAGCACCGTGGCGACCAGCGCGACCGCCAGGCCCAGCACATCAGTGGCCAGATGCCCAGCGTCGGCGAGCAAGGCCAGCGAACCGGTCACGGCGGCACCGACGACCTCCGCCAGCAATACCGCGGAGATGATCACCAGGGCGCGCACGAGCCGCCGGCGGTCCGAGGGCACGCCCCCATGCCCGTGCACGTGACCACCCATGCGGACCACCATACATGCATGTTTGCGCATGGTTTAGTGGCACGGTGGGGTGAAGCCGAGCTCCTCGACGATTTCAACGTCGGGTAGCGCCGCGAGCACCGCGCCTGGCAGCAGCAGCTTGCTACGCCGCAAGCCGGATCCCACCACCAGCTGGTCGGCGGCGGCCACCGCGGCGTCGAGCAGCACCGGCCACCCGGCAGGCAGGCCGAGCGGGGTGATACCGCCGTATTCCATCCCGGTCCGCTCCACCGCTTCCTGCTGCCCCGCAAACGACGCCTTGCGCACGTCGAGGCGTCGCCGCACCACGCCGTTGACGTCGGCCCGGGTGGTCGCCAGCACGACGCAACCGGCCCAGCGTTGCACGCCGCCTCGCTTACCCGTGACCACTACGCAGTTCGCCGATGCGTGCAGTGGCACCTGATAGTGCTCGCACAGCGCCGCAGTATCGGCCAGCATCGGGTCAATTTCGGCGACCGCGCAGCGGGCCGCGAGCTGGCCAGGCAGCGCAGCCAGCGCGACTCGCACCGGCTCGGCGAGCAGCTCGACAGCGTTTAGAGCGAGCCGGGGCTCCAGCCGGCCAGCGACCGAACCCAGCGACGTCACCAGCGCGGCCCGCGCTGCACCTCAGTCACCGCCGGTTTGACGTCCACCAGGTAGACCAGCACCGCCACCAGGCCGATGAGGTAGAACAGCATCGATCCGGGCACCACGAGGTTGAGCAGCAACAGGGCACATGCGCCGCCGGTGATGCCCAGCCACGCCGGCTTGGTCAGCTTGTCAGCGGCGGTATAGGCGTCGGCCCGCTGGAGCGTGGCGTGAACGAAGGCGAAAATCCCTACCGGGACCGCAGCCCAGTACAAGATTTCGAATACCCACAAATCCAAGTACTCCAGCACGCCCCCAAGGATACGCAGCCGCTGCCCCTCCCCGACATGGAGACGCAGCGTCAGAGCAGGAGTTGGGACAGGGTGTGAATGAGCAGGCCGGCCAGCGCGCCGACCACAGTGCCGTTGATCCGGATGAACTGGAGGTCACGGCCGACCTGGAGCTCCACCTTCCGAGCAGTTTCCTCGGCGTCCCAGCGCTGTACCGTGTCGGTGATCAAGGTGGTGATCTCCCCGCGGTAGTTGGAGACCACGTAGGTAGCCGCGTCTTGTAGCCAGTTGTCCACCTTGGACCGCAGCTCGGCGTCCTCGGACAGGCGCCCACCAAGCGAGATCAAACCGTCGCGCACCCGCTGGCGCAGCTCTGACGACGGGTCCTCGGCGGCACCGAGAAGCATCTTTTTAGCGGTACCCCAGGCGGAGCCGACCAGAATCTGCACCTCCGGGTGCGCCAGGACCTGCAGCTTCACCGCCTCGGCGCGTTCGATCATGTCCGGATCGGTGCGCAGATCCTCAGCGAACTCAAGCAAGAAGGTGTCCACGGCTTTGCGCATGGGATGCTCGGGCTCGGTGCGAACGGCCCAGGCGAACGTCAGCACTTCACCGTAGAGCCGGTCGGCCACCAGCTCGTCGACGAACCTCGGCGACCACCCCGGCAAGCGCTGGCTGACTACCCGCAGGACCGCACCGTGGTTGTCCCGCACCCACTCGTAGGCCCGCTCGGTAAGCAGGTCGACAAGCTTGTGATGCGCCCCATCGGTGAGCAGCTGGGCAAGCAGCCGGCCCAGCGGTGGCCCCCACGGCTGCTCCAACAGCCGTCGGACGAGGGCATTTTCCAGCACCGGTTGGACATCCTCATCACGCAGCACGGTCACCAGGGCGCGCACCGCGGTGGCCAGCTCAGCAGTGGCGCGCTCGGCGTTGCGGGGCTGCGCCAGCCAGCTGGCGAGCCGGTTGCTGATCCCGACCCGGTGCAGCTTGTCGGTTACCACCGCCTCGGCGAGGAAGTTGGCGCCTACGAAGTCGCTGAGGTTCTCCCCGAGCGCGTCCTTCTTCCGAGGGATGATCGCGGTGTGAGGGATGGGCAGCCCCAGGGGGTGACGGAACAGCGCGGTTACCGCGAACCAGTCGGCCAGCGCGCCGACCATGCTCGCTTCGGCCATCGCTTGCACGTATCCCACCCAGGACGGCGCATGGGGGTAGAGCCGGGTCAGCGCGTACACCACCGCGGCACCCAGCAGGAACGCCAGTGCGACGGCCTTCATCCGGCGCAGACCACGTAGCTTGTCCTGCTCGTTGCGGGTCAGCTCCACGCTGCCGATTGTGCCTCGGGGGGTGGGACTCGAGCAGGATGCAACCGTGCGCCCTCACGGACTGCTACCCCGATTACAGCCGTTTACCTCGACAATCTTTGCGGAGATGACCGAGTTGGCGGCGCGCACCGGCGCGGTCAACCTCGGTCAGGGCTTCCCGGACACCGACGGCCCCGCCGGCATGCTCGAGGTAGCCCGGTCTGCCATTGCCAGCGGACACAACCAGTACCCGCCGGGGTCGGGGATCCCCGAGCTGCGCACCGCTGTCGCCGAATACCAGGCGGCTCGCTACAACCTGAGCTACGACCCGGATACCGAGGTGCTGATCACCGTCGGCGCCACCGAGGCGATCAGCGCCGCACTGCTGGCCCTGGTTGGACACGGCGACGAGGTGCTGCTCATCGAGCCCTACTACGACTCCTATCCCGCTGCGGTCGCGCTGGCCGGCGCGTCCCGGCGGTGCGTACCGCTGACCGCCGACGGGGACCGGTTCGCGTTGGACATCGACGCGCTGGCCGCGGCGATCACTCCCGCCACTAGGGCTTTAGTGCTCAACAGCCCGCACAACCCCACCGGCATGGTCTTGCAACGCGGTGAGTTGCAGGCGCTGGCGGCGTTGGTCGTTGAGCACGATCTGCTGGTCATCACCGATGAGGTATACGAGCACCTGGTCTTCGACGCAGCGCAACACCTGCCGATTGCCACCTTCCCCGGAATGGCGCAACGCACATTGTCGGTCTCCAGTGCGGGCAAGACGTTCAGCGTCACCGGCTGGAAGATCGGCTGGGTGTGCGGGCCAGCGCACCTGGTGGCCGCGGTGCGGGCGGTCAAGCAGTTCGTCACCTTCGTCGGCGGAGCACCGTTTCAGCCGGCGGTGGCTCACGCGCTGCGTGTCGAGCACGACTGGGTCGCCGCGCACCGTAGAGCGTTGGAGCGCAAGCACCAGCGGCTTGCCGCTGGTTTGCGCACTGCGGGCTTCGGCGTGCGCCGATCCGAAGGAACTTACTTTGTCTGTGCGGACGTCCGGCCGCTCGGATACCCCGACGGTCTGCGGTTCTGCCGTGAGCTGCCCGCCCGCGCCGGTGTGGTGGCGGTGCCGGTGCAGGTCTTCGTCGACGATCCCCTGCCATGGCGGCACTTGGTGCGCTTCGCGTTCTGCAAGCGCGAGGAGGTGCTCGACGAGGCGATTACCCGCCTGGCGTCGGCTCGGCGGTGACGGCAGGCAGCTGCTGATTACGAATATTACGTAAACCAGTCACAGTGTGTAGTATGAGTCGTACAACTGTCCGGGTAAGGCCGGATTGGGCGATTGGTTGAGGGGGAACCGGTGGCCGCCAGCCCCGACGCAGGAGGCGCAAGGTATGCGCTTCACGGGGTCTTACGCGCGCTGCTGCGGGTCGTCGTACTCAGCGCCTTGATCGCGGTGGGTTGGTTACTGGGATCTGGGCTCAGCCATGCGGACGAAGATCCGGGCCTACCCGGCGCCGGCCTGATTTCCGCCGTCAACGCTCAACCTGCTAATGGTGCGGCCGGATCCATCGTCGAGAAGGCACTGTCCACCACCTCCGCGCCGCGACTGGCCGTCCAGCCCGCCAAGAAGATCGGCATCTTGCGACCGATCGTGCATGCTGTCGGCAGTGCGAAGCCCCTGACGAATGTCCTGACACCACTACCCAGGCCGCTGTCCAGTCCCGCCCCCCGCCACACCGCCATGCCGCCGGCTGCGCCGATCGACAAAGTCGCGCCGGTGCCGCCGACAGCACCCGCTATGGCGCCGCTGGCTGGGGCAGCCCCGGTACCCGACGCTGCCCCCACCCCGGTGCGACATGTCGCACCCGCCGTGGTGCTCTGCGACCCCGTGGCACCTGCTACGCAACCCGGACCCACGCAGCCACCCCTTCGCAACGGTCCAGTGAGCCCGGTACCAGCGAGCCCACCGGGAAGCACGCCACCGACCTGCACAGTCGGCAGCACGTCGAGTGGCGCGAGCACCAAGAACGCGCCTGACTTCGCCGTGCACAACGGTGCGGCGGCGAGCAACCTTGCCCTACCGGATGGCCCGCTGCAGAGCAGCGGTAGCGACCTGCCGCGGTCGCTTGCTGTGCAGCCATCCACGTCACCGGACTGACCTCGCGATAACCGGGTGGGTCGCCGTTGCCGGCGACCGGTCCTCGGGACCGGTTTTGCCTTTTTCCGCCGGCTGATCCTGCCGCCATGAGCCCCCGATCTGTCCGACCGCGCCCGGGCGGATCGGGTTTATGGCCCCGGCGTCGCGTTGCCCCCGTGACGCCGGGGCCCTTTCGTGTCGCTGTCTCCCTTCCCATCCAAACCCCGATGGCTCAATATCGGGTTAGTTGGTGCCCTCCGACCCCGATATGTCTCCATGTGAGGGTGGTTGGCGGGTCTGCGGGGAGGAGGTGCGCCAAGCGGCCAGCCAGGAGTCAACGGCGATCGTTGGGAGCAAGAGTGTCCACGCCTGCCCGACCCTCTGCCAGAGATTCTCGCGTTCGCCCAATGCGTCGCAGATCTGCCGGTTGCCGGCAATGACCGCAACGATCTGCGGCGCGACCAGTGCCGGGTCGATACCCTCCCGAAGTAGCCCGGCCTGCGCGGCTTGCGTCAGCAGCTCGAGAGTGTCCTGTTCGCCGAAGTCATAGTGCACACGTGCTAGCTCAGGCACCGGCAAGTCGTTGAGCAGGCGGGTGCCACCGCGGGCGATCGGATCGTCGAGCAGGCGCGCAATAACCTCGTCTACTAACGCCAGCAAGGTCGACAGCGGATCAAGTCCACGAGCGCTGACCCGACCCCGCAGAGTTCCCCAACCTTGCAACATCTCTGCTATCACCGCACGAGCCAAAGCATCTTTTGACGCGAAATGGAAGTACAGCGCCCCCTTTGTGCCGCCGCTGTCGGCCAGCACACTGTCCAGCGAGGTAGCGTGATAGCCATTACGAGCGAAGTGCTCCGCTGCGGCGGTGAGAATCGCCTGCCGCGTGGCCTGGGCCCTGGGCTGCGGCTTGATCCGCCCCGCGCGGGCGCTCCTGCCGCCGGCCCCGGGTCGTCGCTGACCGGTGCTGGACATGACGCCTTGACGCTACTCGTCTTGTGCTTACTGGGGTGCCCGAAAACAACGCTTTTGGGTGGCGGTGCAAACACACCCGCTGGTATGTTTCGCCCTGGGTTTTGCCTCGGCGATGGGCCACGCTTAGTAGGCGAAGACTCGTTTGGGGGTCCCGCGGGGGGATGTGGTGGCCCGGGGCGGTAGGGACGACCGCCCCGGGCGACCGCGCCCAGTTGCCGTTCCCGGCGACCGGGAACCACATGATCAAAATTGGTGCCTAGGACGACATTGGATGTCACGGAAGGCACCCAACCGGTGATCAGCGGGCAAATATGGGCGGAGGAGGGCGTGATGGGCAGCGGTGCGCTGTTCATCGCTGTATTCCTGGCCTGCTTGGTCGAAGCGGTCGAAGCGCTGACGATCGTGCTCGCCGCGGGCGCGGGTCGCGACTGGCGTTCGGCCATCACCGGTGCCGGCTCGGCACTCGCGGTGCTGGTGCTCATCGTGGCCGCGCTGGGTCCGGCGCTAACTGCCATCCCGCTGGGTGGGTTGCGTCTGGTGGTCGGTGGACTGCTGTTGATCTTCGGGTTGCAGTGGCTGCATAAGGCGATTCTGCGGGCCAGCGGGCTCAAGTCGCTGCACGACGAGACAGCCATCTACCGCGCCGAACTCGCCGCCGCACGAGCTGCCCCGACCGTGAGCAAAACCATGATCACCGATTGGTACTCGTTCACCTTGTCGTTCAAGGGAGTGCTGCTCGAAGGGCTCGAGGTCGCCTTCATCGCCCTGACCTTCGGCGCCAACCAGCACAACATCCCGCTGGCGGCCGCGGCCGCGGTAGCCGCGGTCGTTCTCGTCACCGGCACCGGCCTCGCGGTGCGGGCCCCGCTGGCCCGGGTTCCGGAGAACACTATGAAGTTTGCCGTTGGAGTCATGCTGACCTCATTCGGGGTGTTCTGGGGCGCGGAAGGTGCTGGCGCCTCCTGGCCCGGCGGGGATACAGCGTTGCTCGTCGTGGTACCGGCGGTCGCGCTGTTCGCCGTGACGCTCGTCGCGGCATGGCGCCTGAAGATCCCGGCTATCACTCCGGCTGGTCGGCGGCCATGACTGCCCGGATCATCGCGCTGCTGCGGTGGGCGTACGACTTCGTCGTCGGTGACGATTGGCGAGTGGCGCTGGGGGTGGTGGCAGCGCTGGCACTGACCTACGCCGTTAGCACCACCTCGATGCCCGCCTGGTGGATCCTGCCCGCTGCGGTGGCCATCCTGCTGCCGGTAAGCCTGTGGCGAGCGACCCGGCTATAGTCGACCCACGGCGATGAGGCTCGCCGAAACCGCGGACCACCTGGGCCGCTGACGGTCTCTACCACATCACACAGCACATCTGTGCTGATTTGACGGTAGAGGAGGTCCGGGTGGTCGACGATAATCGCCTGCGCTGGGCCGCCCACACCAAACGGCGGTGCCGGCGATGACGTTACCCATCCCCGTGGTGCAGGCCTTACAGGTCCTGACGGTGCTGATCGCCGCCCCGGGAATCAACGGCATGATCGCCAAGGTGGAGGCCCGGCTGCAGGGCCGGCGCGGGCCGCGGCTGCTGCAGCCCTACTTCGACATCGCCAAGCTGTTTCGCAAGGAGGCGCTTGCTCCGCTGGGTGCCAGCTGGGTCTTCCTAGCCGCCCCGCTGATTGCGATGACCTGCTACCTCACCGTGCCGTTGCTCATCCCGGTGCTCACCACGTTCCCGCTGCCGCTGGCCTACATGGGCGACATCCTGGGCGGCGGGTTCATCCTCGCGCTGGCCAGCTTCGTGGTCGCCGTCGCGGCGGCCAGCACTGGATCGCCATACGCGCAGCTGGGCGCCAGCCGCGCCAAGACATTCGCGGCAATCACCGAGCCGGTGGTGCTGTTCGTGGTGTTCACCGTCGCGCTGGTCACCGGCACCGACCTGCCGTACGCACTGGCCAAGACGGTCCGCGCGTCGGCTGACCAGATCGTCCGCCCGGCGCACCTGCTGGCCGCGGCGGCCCTGTTCATGGTGATCCTCTACGAGACCGGGCGAATCCCGGTGGAGACGCATACCGGCACCAACGAGTTCGGGATGATCGAGGAGGCGCGGCCGTTCGAGCATTCCGGCCCGTACCTGGCGCTGCTGCGCTGGGACTCGACGATGAAGCAGCTCATCCTGTTCGTGATCCTCATCAACGTGTTCGTCGCCCCGTGGGGCCTGGCGTCCGACGCCAGCGTGGTGGCCGTAGGGCTGGCGATCCTCGCGCTAATCGGCAAGGCGGCGCTACTCGGCGCCGGCATCGCCGTAATCGACGACTCGTTCGCCAAACTCCGGCTATTCAAGATCACTGAGTTCGTGTCAGCGGCCTTCATGCTGGCCGTGCTGTCAGTCTTCACGCTCTATTTCGGGGGTGGCTGATGCAACTGCTGGCGCCGGGTGTCGCCGCGCCCCCCTCCAGCTACTCCGGGCTGACCACCGGGTTAGCCGTGCTGATGCTGGTCATCGAGTTCGGCATGCTGCAGGCCACCCTGCTGCGGGCCCAGGTCCGGCTCTATGCGGCCCAGTCGGTGGTGATCTCCATCCTGGCCGTTGTGGTCGCCTTCGCCCGGGACGTGCCCGAACTTTACGGGCTGGCGGCGTTGTCCGTGCTGCTCAAGGTGGTCGCCGTTCCGCTGGTGATGCTGCGGCTGCTGCGACAGCTGCCACTGGCCAATCAGGAGATCGCCGCCAGCCGTGCCCTGGGGGTGGCCAGCATGGTGCTGGTCGCCGTTGCCGTCGCCGCCTTCGGGTTCTTCGCCAGCGCTCGCTTCGGATTGGCCAGCCCCGTGCTGCCGGCGGCCACGCTGGCGGTCGCCGTGGCCATCGTCCTGGTGTCCTTCGTCCTGATGATCGTCCGGCGCGACGTCGCCTCCCAGGCGATCGGGTTCTTCGCCCTGGAAAACGGCGTTTCCCTGGCCAGCATGGTGGTCGCCGCCGGGCTGCCGCTGATCCTCGAGGTGCTCTTCCTGTTCGACCTGCTGGTCGCCGTCGTGGTCTTCGCCGTGCTCATCCGGGTGCATCACGAGCAAGCCGAGTCACTATCCACTGCGGCCCTCACCGAGTTGCGGGGGTGAGCAGATGACCGCCATGCTCATCGCCCTCGCGGTGCTGCCGTTCCTTGCGGCGGTGCTGGCACTGCTGCCGGGACGCCTGGCCGCGCCCGCGGTCTCTGTCGCGGCCGGCGTGACCTGCCTGGTGCTCACCCTGGTGCTGGTGCCCGCCGCGGCTACCGGGCCGGTCACGGCGGGTTTTCTGCGCGTCGACGCCATCTCGGTGATCTTCGCTCTGGCCACCGCGCTTCTTTACGCCACCACCGCGGTGTACTCCGTCGGCTACCTGCGCGGCGAGCAGCAGCGAGCTGATTTCCCGCGCTATGCGCGGTTGTTCTGGGTCGGATTGAACCTGTTCGGCGGGTCCATGCTGGGCGCGCCGTTGATGGACAACCTGGCGCTGCTGTGGATCGCAGTGGAGATCACCACTGTGGTCTCCGCGCTGCTGGTCGCGCTGGATGGCACCCGGCAGAGCGCTGAGGCAGCGTGGAAGTACGTGCTGATCGCCTCGGCGGGACTGGGTATCGCGTTGCTGGCCACCGTCGTGGCGTACTCCGCCGGGGCGTCGGTGCTCGGGCCTGGCTACGACCTGGCCATCGCGCCGCTGCTCGGTGCCGGGCCGATGCTGCCGCACAGCGCGGTGCGGCTGGCGTTCGTGCTGGCGGTGGTCGGGTTCGGTACCAAGGTGGGGTTGTTTCCGGTGCACACCTGGCTGCCCGACGCGCATTCCGAGGCGCCCACTCCGGTCTCGGCGATGCTGTCCGGGTCGCTACTCGCAGTCAGCTTCTACGCCGTGCTGCGGTACTACCAGATTGCCACCGCTGCACTCGGCGGTGCCTTCCCGCGGGGCGTACTGCTGGTTTTCGGCATGCTGTCGCTGCTGCTCGCCGCGCTGTACCTGATCGAGCAGCGCAACCTCAAGCGGTTGCTGGCCTACTCCAGCGTCGAGCACATGGGCATTTTGGCCATCGGGACCGCTTTCGGCGCGCCGCTGGCCTACGCCGGGGTGCTGCTGCACGTGCTGGCGCACGCGGCCGCCAAGGGCAACGCCTTTTTCGGTGCGGGCGTACTGGTCCGCGCCTACCGCACCAAAGAGATCGACCAGATCAGGGGCGGCTTCGACCGCCTGCCGTGGACCGCACCGTTGTTCCTGCTGGCCATCCTCGCGCTGTCGGCGATGCCGCCCTTCGGGCTGTTCCGCAGCGAGTTCCTGATCGTCGCCGGCGGCCTGGGATCGGCCAGGTTCGCGCCTGCCGTGGCGATGGTCGCGCTGGTGACGCTGGCGTTTCTCGGGCTGTCCATGGCCACCACCCGGATGCTATTCCTGCCCATCCAAACCGGTCCCGGAGCCGCGACTGCGCCTCGCAGCGAGCCGAGCGCTTGGATGGTGGCGCCCATGATCGTGGGTGTCATCGCCCTGCTGGTGCTGGGCCTGCACCCACCGGACGCACTCAGCGCGCTGATCGCGCAGGGGGCCGCCGAGCTGGGCGGTGCGCGGTGAGCCGATCGGCGGTTTCGGATCCAGCCGGTGCACTCAGCGACGCACTGCGTATGCGGCTGGCCATTGGCCAGCGGTTCGCCGCGCTGCTGGGCCGCGGCGATCCCGCCACGGGTACCGAGCTCACCGCCCTGGTCGCGCACGACGGCGGTATCACCCCGCTGCGAGCGGCGCTACCCAGTGGTGTCACCCACTACCCGGCGCTGACCCCACAGCTTCGCGCGGCCTTCTGGTACGAGCGGGCAATTCACGACCTGGTCGGCCTGGTGCCCAACGGGCATCCGCGGCTGGACCCGTTGGTGTTGCCGCACGGCGAGCAGGCCGGGCAGCTGCTGCCGCATCCTGGAGCACCGGGCCAGCCGCACCGCATCGAGCCCGATGAGCGGGCGCTGTCGGTGCACCTGCACGGCACCGGGGTGTTCACCATCCCGCACGGGCCGGTCCGCTCGGGGGTGTTCGAGTCGGTCGAGTACCTGGTGGAAACCCCCGGCGAGGACATCCCGCACCTGCGAATCCGGCCGCATCACAAGCACCGCGGTATCCAGAAGCGGTTTGAAGGCATGACCGTCGACGACGGGGCGTTGTTGGCAGAACGCGTTGAGGGCATCGCGTCGGTGGCGCACGCGTTGGCGTTCGCTCACGCCGTGGAAACCGGCGCTGGCGCTGACGTACCGGTCGCCGCGGCGATGATCCGCGTGCTGCACGCCGAACTCGAACGCATCGCCAACCACCTAGACGTGCTAACCAAGCTCACCGACGCCGCCGGTCTCGCGGTGGCCACCGCACGGTTTAGCCTGCACAAAGAACACACGTTACGGCTGATCAGCGCGCTGTGCGGTAGCCGATTTGGCCGTGGCGTGGTGGTACCCGGCGGCGTGACGGCACCGCCCCGGTTGTCGTTCGGCCAGGTCACCGCCGAGCTCGACCGGCTGGAACGCGCCATCAACGGTGATATCCGCGCGCTACTGGACACGTCCTCGTTCCTGGATCGGGTGCGCAGCGCCGGGCCGCTGACCCCGAAACTGGCCCGCGACCACGGCGCGCTGGGACCGATCGGTCGGGGCAGCGGCGTCGCCGATGACTGCCGGGTGACCCGGCCCTATGACGGCTACCGCCAGCTGGCTCCGCCCCGCGTCCCGGTCCGGGACGTGGGGGATGCGCAGGCCCGGATGCAGGTCCGCATCGACGAGATCGACATCGCCTTCGACCTCACTCGGCAGGCGGTCGCGCGACTGCCCGACTGTGATGCTGACCGGCTTCGAGTGCCCATACCAGCGATTACTGGGCAAGCCGTGGGGTGGGCCGAAGCCGCTCAAGGCGAGGTGCTCTACCTCATCGAGCTGGCCGATGACGGGCGGATCAGCTACTGCGCGCCGCGCTCGGCGTCCTTCCACAACCTCGTGCTGTTCCCGTCGACGTTCGTCGGAGACATCCTCACCGACTTCCCCTTCAACGAAGCCAGCTTCGGGTTGTCTATCGCCGGGGTGGTGATGTAGATGCCGTGGGCACTGCGCGGCCTGCGCAACGGAGTCGTCACGACCGGCTACCCGCGCCGGACCGATTCCTACGCGGAGACCTTTCTCGCCACGGTGCAACCGCTCACCGATTCGCCTGTTGACATGTCCCTGTGCCCCACCGGGGCGATTCGCAGCGCCGACGGCGTGGTGTGGGTGGACACCGGGCAGTGCATCCTGTGCGGCCGGTGCGTGCGGGAGCGGCCAGACCTCTTCGGGTGGGTCCTGGGTAGCGAAACCGCGCGGCTCCACCGCGACGCCCTGATCGTGCCGCAGCTGCCGGAGACCGACGAGGCGGTCGAGTGCGTTCGTCGGGCGCTCGCCGCCCGAACCGCCATGCTGCGTCGCTCCGTGCACGTCAGGCATGTCGACGCCGGCTCGGACGGATCCGAGGAATGGGAAGTACTCGCGCTGCTCAACCCGGTCTATGACGTGCACCGGCTCGGGATCTTTTTCACTGCCAGCCCCCGGCACGCCGATGTGCTGCTGATCACGGGAGCCGGGTCACACGGTATGGCGGAACCGCTGCGCCGCACCGTGGAAGCCACCGCCCGACCGTTGGTGGTGATCGCGGCGGGAACCGATGCGGTCAGCGGCGGGCTGGTCGCCCCGAGCTACGCGGTAGCCGGTGGGCTCGGAGAGCTGATCGACGTTGATGTGTGGGTTCCCGGCTCACCGCCATCCCCGTTCAGCCTGCTGCATGCGCTGCTGCTGGCTGTCGGCCGGATCAACCCGAAAGGGCGGTGAGGCCGTGCTGTCCATAGCGTTGCTGGCGCTGCTCGGCGGCGGGCTGATCGATTTGTTCGCCGGCGTCCGCTATGCCGCGCTGAGGACGGTCCCCTATCTGGTGGCTGCGGCGGCGTCCGCGCTGCTCGTCACGGCTGGCGCCGCCGGCATCGCCGGCGCCAGCATCCGGCTCGGGCTGGACTCCATTTTGGGCTCAGGAATCTTGGGTTCCGGCCCGATTGCCCTGTCTGCCGACCGGCTCTCCGGCCTGTTCCTGCTGATCAGCTTTGCGGTGGCGGTGCCGGTGAGTCTGGTGTGTGCGGCCTGGGCCGCTCGGCCAGATCGGGTTGCCCACCGCAGCCTGGGCGCGACGCACTGCCTGACATTGGGATCGGTCGCGGTCGTCATCACCGCCGACAACGCGTTCGTGTTCCTGCTGGGCTGGGAGCTGCTCACCGTCGCGTTCTACCTACTCGCCGGCTTCGAACGAGCCAAAGCCGACGCAGCCATCATTACGGTCACTCTCGGCAAGGTCAGCGGCGCAGCGCTACTGCTGGGCTTGCTGCTACTCGCCGGCCGCGCGGGCAGTTTCAGCTTTGCCGCGCTTGCCGCGTTACCCCGTTCTGGGCTGCGCGACGCCGCATTCGCGCTACTAGTCGCCGGGTTCGCGGTGAAGGTCGGGCTGGTCCCGCTGCATGTGTGGATGCCTCGCGGCTACCGGGCGGCCCCGGGACCACTGCGCGCGGTGATGGCCGGGGTAGCTGTCAACGTCGGCTTTTACGGCCTGTGGCGGACCCTGGAGCTGCTACGGGTGCCGCCCGGCTGGCTGGCCGTGATCGTCCTGCTGGTGGGCGGGTTCACCGCGCTGCTGGGCATCGCGCACGCCACCGTGCAGACCGACCTGGCCGACGTGGTGGCCTACTCCAGCGTGGAGAACGGCGGCCTGATCAGTGTCGGGTACGGCGTCGCCCTAGTCGGGGCCGCCGTCAACCGGCCACCGCTGGTCGCGGTAGGGCTGCTCGCCGCCACCCTGCAGACCGTGGCGCACGGGCTGGCCAAGTCCCTGCTGTTCTGCGCCACCTCTGGGATTTCGGACGCCACGGGCACCACCGAACTGGAGGCGTTGCGCGGTGTCGGGCACCGGCTGCCCGCCAGCGGAACCGGCCTGGCCATTGGGGCGCTCACCCTCGCCGGGTTGCCCCTCACGGTTGGGTTCGTCTCGGAATGGTTCCTTCTCGAGTCACTCATGCAACAGTTCCGGGTCGGTCGGCTGGCCTACGCGCTGCCGCTGGCGCTGGCCGGTGCCCTGGTCGCGATTACTGCCGGGTTCGCCGCGGTGGCGTTCGTGCGGATCGTGGGGCTCACCGTGCTCGGTCCTCGCCAGCACACCGACCTGGTTCGGGGCCGCGACGTCGGCCCGCTGGGCACAGCCGGTCTGACCCTGCTGGCGATCGGCTGCATAGGGGTGGCCGCGGTCGCTCCGCTGTGGATCCGGGTGGTCATCGCTGGACTCAATCCCATCGTGCCGCGCGACGTGGCGGCTGGCGCGCTAGCGTCAGACTGGGTGCTGCAACCGGTCTACTCCGAGTTCTCCGCGCTGTCGCCGTCCTGGCTCGCCGTAACCATGCCGGTGCTACTCGTCGGTGTGCTGGGGATGAGCATCGCCTTCGGGCGGGGCCGGATGTTTGCCGTGCGGCGGGTTCCGGCGTGGCGATCAGCGACTGGCGGGGTGGCCGGGGACAACCAGTACACCCCGTTCGGGTTCGCCCACCCCACCCGCAAGGTGCTGGCCAACCTGCTACTCACCCGGTCTGAGCTCACCGTCCTGGAGCGGGAGACAGGTGGGCGCACCGATGACCCGCACCGCGACGCCGCGGGCGCCCACCTGGGCTACACCACCGACGTCGTCGAAGTGGTCGAGCGGTTCTTGTTCCGCCCGCTGCGCCGGCCGCTGCTGGCCACCGTGCGCACCGCGAAAAGACTGCAAAGCGGCCGGCTGGACGCCTACCTCGGTTACATGCTCATCGCCGTGCTCGCCGTCCTGGCAGTGGTGGCCGGGTTGGCGTGAGAACTCACCAGGTCAGCTCGGTTGCAACAGCTTCTGCATCTGGTTGATATTGGCTTGCTGCCCGGTGACGGTGTCCTGCGCCAGTCGGCGAGCCTGAGGGTCGCTGCCTTGACCCAGTTCGGTCTGGGACATCTGTATCGCGCCTTGCTGGTGTTCAATCATCAGCCGCAGGAACAGCTGGTCGAAGTCCCCACCGGTAGCTGACTTGAGCTGCTGCAGCTGCTGGTCACTCAACATCCCCGGCACCTGGCGGTCACCGCCATCACCCGCTGAGATCGCAACCCCCCAAGCACCAAGTAGGTCGTGAATCCGGGTGACTTGTTGATCTTCCGCGGCCTTGATCCGGAGCGCGAAACCTTTCACCTTCGACGACGTCGCCTTCGAGTGAGCCAAATCTGACATGGTTCCGGTCTGGCTGTGGTGCCGGAGCATGTCCTGCAAGAACGCGACATCGTCCTGGTTATGCCGCTCCTGGCTGCCAGCAGGTGCAGCATGGCCAACCGACGGCGTCGTCGTGGCGGGACCCGTGGCAGTGGTGCCACCACAGCCAGCGAGAAGCCCCCCAGCGACCACGGCCGCGACAGCGGCCCTGTGGATACGCATCATGAACCGGTCTCCTTTGCGCACCGGCCGATCACCAGTCACCCTAGCCGCTTGCGACCCCACGACCCGGTAGAACTTCGTCCGACACGCTGATCGCTACTCAGCCGGTAGTTGAGGAATCCGCGAAGACGATCACTCGCGGCCGTCGCGAACCAGATCCGCGAGTTGGTGGCGCGGTGCATCTTTGCGGCGCTGGCTGGCATATCTACCTACCTGGTGACGTTTGAAAAGGTGCTGCACCACTTCCCGTCCCGGTGGCGCGCCCATGTTGAGGCGTTGCAGCGTGCAGCAGGGTGCTGGCATTAGTGCTGCCCCAGTTTGTTTAACCAGTGAGCAAGGAGCCCCACGTGAAGTGGATCTACCAGATGAACCGCGTGCGGGTCTCCCGTGGCGACAAACTGATCCTCGATGACGTCACGTTGACGTTCCTACCCGGCGCGAAGATCGGCGTAGTCGGCCCTAACGGCGCCGGCAAGTCGACTTTGCTGAAGATCATGGCTGGGCTGGAGCAGCCGTCCAACGGCGAGGCCACCCTAGCGCCCGGGGTCAGCGTCGGGATCCTGTTGCAGGAACCGCCGCTGGACGACAGCAAAACCGTCCTGGGCAATGTTGAGCAGGCAGTGGCGCAGACCAAAGCGATGCTGGATCGCTACACCACGCTGACCCAGCAACTGGCCGAGGACTACTCCGACGCGTTGCTGGAGGAGATGGGCCGGCTGCAGGAGCAATTGGATTCCAGCGGCGCCTGGGATCTGGACTCCCGGTTGGAGCAGGCGATGGACACGTTGCGCTGTCCGCCGGGTGACGCGCAGGTCGCCTCGCTGTCCGGCGGGGAACGGCGCCGGGTGGCCCTGTGCGCGCTGTTACTGAAGCAACCGGACCTGCTGCTGCTCGATGAGCCCACCAACCACCTGGACGCCGAGAGCGTCCAGTGGCTGGAACAGCATCTGGAGAAATACCCCGGCACGGTGGTGGCGGTCACCCACGACCGGTACTTCCTCGACCACGTGGCCGGGTGGGTTCTGGAGCTGGATCGCGGCCACGCATACCCATACGAAGGCAACTACTCCACCTACCTGGAGACCAAGCAAGCCCGGCTGACCGTCGAAGGGCGCAAGGACGCCAAGCGCCGCCAGCGGCTCGCGCAGGAGCTGGAGTGGGTGCGTGCTGGTGCCAAGGCCCGCCAAGCCAAAAGCCGCGCCCGGTTGGAACGCTATGAGCAGATGGCCGCCGAGGCACAGCGGCGCCGCACGGTGGACTTCGATGAAATACAAATCCCACCCGGTCCACGGCTAGGCAACCTGGTCCTCGAAGCACGCGACCTGACCAAGCGCTACGGGGATCGGGTTTTGTTCGACAACCTGTCGTTCTCCCTGCCCCGCAACGGGATCGTGGGAGTTCTCGGGCCCAACGGCGTGGGCAAGACCACGCTGTTCCGGATCCTGGTCGGCGAGGAGCAGCTCGAGGCCGGGCAGCTGCGTATCGGTGACACCGTGCGAATGTCGTATGTGGACCAGAATCGCGCAAGGATCGACCCGGATCGCACCGCATGGGAGGTTGTGTCGGAAGGGCACGATTTCTTGACCGTAGGGCAGGTGGACGTGCCGTCCCGGGCTTACCTGGCCGCATTCGGCTTCAAGGGCCCCGATCAGCAAAAGCCCGCTCGGTTGTTCTCCGGCGGGGAACGCAACCGGCTCAACCTGGCACTGACCCTCAAGCAAGGCGGCAATGTGTTGCTGCTCGACGAACCCACCAACGACTTGGACGTGGAGACGCTCAGCTCTCTGGAGAACGCGCTGCTGGACTTCCCCGGCTGCGCCGTGATCACCACGCACGACCGGTGGTTTCTGGACCGAGTGGCCACGCACATCCTGGCTTGGGAAGGCACCGACGACCATCCGGGCCAGTGGTTCTGGTTCGAAGGCAACTTCGCAGGCTACGAGGACAACAAAATCCAACGCCTCGGCGCCGAGGCCGCCCGACCGCACCGGGTCACCTACCGCAAGCTCACCCGGGAGTAGGCGTCAAGCCGGCAATCCGGCACAGGGCGGCGAACCCGTCCGCACTGCCCGGCCAGTGGCCGCGTACAACGTCGATGCCGGCTCGGCGCACCGTACTGCGCAACACGACGGCAGCGATGATCGCGTCGTCGGCGTATCCCAGCACCGGAATGACGTCTGGCACCAGGTCGATGGGCATCGCCAAGTAAGCCATCAGCAGCCACAACCGCACCCGCACCGCCCTCGGCAGGGACCGGTCTGCCGCCAGCCGGTGCAGCAGCCGCAGCAGGTCCGGCAGCAGCCGCACCGCGTCAGCCAGCGCCGCGCCCCTCGGGCGCACCAGCAGCAACCCGACGACCAACAGCAGCCAGATGGTCAGCAGGGCGACCGCGATCCCGATCAGCGCGTCAAGCCACACTGCGTATCCTTCCGCTCTCCCGGTGGGTAAAGCTCCCCTGCTCAGTGAGCAGTTCAACGGTGGATCAAACCAGTAGCGGGTGCCGAGTGGTGAAGGGGCCTGGCCCGGATTCGGACGTACATGTGGCGGCCCGGCCAGTGGTGCAGTGCACCGAATCATCGACCGGTTCGGCCCACACCTCGCGAGCGACTGCCGTCGACGGGAATCAGAATCGCCCACGCCGCCTAAGCCGTCGCCCTGATCCACGAGCTCTCCATCGCTTTCCCTCACTGATCATCCGCGCCGAGACGGGACCCATCCTGCAACGGCCACCACCAGAGCCCCCGCCGCGCCATGCACTGACCAGCCGCCCCCGTTCTGAGACGGGGCGGGTCTTCGGCTGCGCTCGCCCGTCAAGTGGTAGCCGCGGCGATCAGCCGAGCAGAGTAAGGATCTTCTCCAAGCTCCACGCGCAGCAGCTCGCCGGCAGGCCACCGGGCCTGCTGTGCCTCAGTAACTCCTCCTCCACGGCCAGGCGTGCAACAACACCCGTCCTGGGATCTCATGGATGCATATGCACCGTGAAACCGGGCCGGCAGGGGTCTCATCGATCCTTATGCACCTCCGGTGCCGGTTGATCGCGAAGGGCGGCGCAGGACTACGAAGGTGATGGCCAGCAGGGCAATACCGCACAGCAGAATTGCCAGCGGCGCGCCTAGTGAGTCGGCGAAGAAGTGCCCGACGGTCCAGGGCAGGTAACCGAATCCCCCGGCGAGACCAACGATGGTCAACGGGGTCCGGTCGGTCGCCACCCCCACGGCCAGCAAGACGCCCGACGCTGCCAAGCCGAGCAGCGGGGCCGCGTCGGACCAGTCACCGGCGGTGATCCCCGCACCGGCCAGCACCGCGACACCGCCAGCGGCCATGGCGATCACCGGCGGAGGCAGCAGCGCCCGCCACCCTGCGGCCACCCAGACGGCCCCGGCCCCGGCGATCGCCAGCCCGACCGCGCTCTCTCCACCGGCCAAGCCCGCCGCGCCACCAGCAGCCATCAGCACACCGGCCAGGCAGGCGAGATGCTGCGCCGGCCGATCCCGCAATCGACCCGGCAGTCCCCATAACAGTCCGCCGTGCACGGCCGCCGCGACACCTGCCCACAGCCACACCGGGGCGTCGCCGGCATGGGCGAGGTCTGACGCCGCTTGACCGGCGAAGGCAGCTACCGCCGCCGTGGAGGCGAACCACAACGCGCCGCGCAGCCGGATGAGCGCGCCCGCGGAAGCTTCGCTGATCCGGGCGCCCACCAGCCAAGTGGCGGCAGCGACGGCGGCTAGCAGCCCCAGCCGCCCGGCCGTGGGCACCTCGCGCCAGTACTGGATGACCAGCGTCACCGCGCCCGACAGCGCGAGCAGCCCGCCGAGGTAGCCCACCGCCTCGATCAGCGGCAACCGGCGCCCACCACCAACACGGCTTCGTTCCGCGGCCAACACCGCCTGCGCCTGCTCAGCGCTGAGGATTTGCGCTGCGACCGCGCGCTGCAGCACATCGGCAAGGTCGCCGGTACGGCGCTCCCGCGGCATTGTCATGCTGGGGATTATCCGCTGGTGAGTGCCACGCGTCCGAGCAATAAGGCGGCGCTGGCAGCGGCAACGGATAGCACCGCCCGCCGGGTCCAGCCGTTGTCAAGCACCCGGCGCGCCGGACCGGACAGCGCGAAACCGATCAGTAGGAACGGCGCCAGGGCCGCGGTCCTGCCCAGCGACTCACCGGTGACCTGCCCTGCGGCGGCCAGCGCGGCGAGTGAGATCACCGAGCCGAGAACGAAATACCCCCCGATGGTGCCGCGGACCCGTGGCCCCGCTGCCTCCTGGTACAGCAACGCAAGTGGCGGGCCACCGATCGACGCCGCGGTGCCGCCGGCTCCGCTCACCAGCCCAGCCAGCAGCAGCGATCCTGGCCGCGGGCGAGGACGCCAGCTCAGCAGGGAAAGCAGCACGCAGATGAGCACACCTAGGCCTACCAGCAGGGCGAACACTCGCGGGGACAACGCCACCACGGCGAGCACGCCAAGTCCCGTGCCGGGCAACCGGCCCGCCATCGCCCAGCCGATCCCGGTCCAGTCGGCGTGCTGCCAGTCGCGAACCGCGGCGAGCACCGCATGAGCCGACGTCAGCAAGATCAACGGAACGGGCACGTAGGTTGGCTCCACCAAGGCCAGCAATGGTGCCGCCACGAGGGCCATGCCGTATCCGACCGTGCCCTGTACCAACGCCCCCAAAGCCACAATCAAGCCGGCTGTGATGAGCACAGCTCATATGGTGACCTCAACCAGGCATATCGGGGCGTCGCAATACGTAGAGGTCGTCGCGCAGGACGTCGTCGGTATGAGCGAGCAGGGCGTCGAGATCGTCGTGCACGGACAGGTGACGGCCACTGAGCCGGTCGAACTCGCCGGTGGCGATGCGCAGCAGCAGCCCGGCGACTTGATCGGGGTGCGCGCCCCGACCTTCAGCCAACTCATGGCCGACCCATTCGCGCAACCGGCCTTCCGGCGAGTCCGCGGGCGCGGTGCTGGCTAGCGCCGGCTCGCTGAGCCCGATCGGCAGGATGCCAGGGTGGAC
>DATELN010000223.1:0-43754 GCA_035276605.1 Pseudonocardiaceae bacterium
CTCGCCAGTGGAGTCGAGATAGATCGCCCCCGCGTCGACCGCCGCCCGCAACGCCGGCCCGCCAAGCCGGACAAACGGGCCGACGGTGCTGACCAGCACATCACCCCGGCCGATCAGAGCCCGCACCGACGCGGGATCTGCCACGTCAGCGCGTACCACATCCAGATTGCCCAACCGGGATGCCACCGAGGAGAGCTTGCCGACATTGCGGCCAGCCAGGATCGGTGCCAACCCCCGCCGCACCATGGCCTGCGCCACCCGTCCGCCGGTGTACCCGGTCGCCCCGAAAAGCACGATCACGAGTCACCCTCCACCCGCCAGCTCGTGAGCTCCCCTCGACATGACGGGGCTTGACGCGTCGTCGGAGGGCTAGTCGGCGCGCAGGGCTTTCGCTAGTTCGGCACGGCTGCTGATGCCGAGTTTGGCGTAGGCATTAGCCAGGTGCGCCTCCACTGTCCGGACCGACAGTACCAAGCGCTCGGCGATGGCCTGGTTCTTCAAGCCTTGCACAACCAGGCTGGCAACCTCACCTTCCCGACTGGTCAGCGGACGCGGCGCTAGTTGTTCGAGAGCCGGGGTGCGGATCTCCTCGCAGGCTCGCGCCAACCCGGCGGCTCGAGCGGTGGAGGCCGCCGCGCGGCGCCGATCACCGGTGCGCAGGTGTGCCGCGGCGGCGTGCGCTGCGGCGTCGGTGGCCAGTAACCGGGCTCCCAAGCTCTCGAACTCCGCTGCCACGTCGTCAAGCCCGCCACCGGCGTTGGCTGCTGCCGCCTCGGCGTGTGCGCTGTAGGCAGCCACCAGCGGGCCCTCGACCTCGCCGGCCAGCTGCCGCAACCGACTGACCACCTCGTTGGCCCGCCCCAACCGGACCACGGCGTGCAGCGCTTGCGCCTCCACCGCCCGCTGCCCCACATCGCCGGCTACCTTGGCGCTCTGCAGCGCCCGCTCGACCGCCTGAGCAGTGCGATCCTCGGCGGCCGCCTGCCAGGCCTCGGCCAGCAGCCATTCCGGTTCAAACACCACACAGTGGTGCCCGATGTCGCCGCCCTCCAGTAGCCGCCGGGCCAGCGCTGCATCGCCCAGCTGGGCATGGGTTTGCGCCAGCAGCGCAATACACAGTTCCCGGAATCCCCCTGGGTCGCATTGGCCCAGACCTGCCACCGCCTCTGAGAGCCACCGGATGGCGGTGCGGGGACGTCCTGCGGCCAGCGATGACCAGCCGACATGAGCCGCGGCCAAGGCATCCCCGGCCCATTGCGGCTGGCTCATGCACCACTCGTGCAACTCGGTGGCTCGCGTCACCGCATCGGGCACGCGCCCCGCCAGCAGCAGCGCCGACACCTCGGCATGCGCCAGGACCTGCCGGCACGAGGCCACTTCGGGCTCGGTCGTGCATCGCGCCAGGGCCGCCCAGCCCGCCTCCACAGCAGCCAACGCCTCGGTGGTGTGACCCCGGACGGCCAACCCTGCACCGGCCGCGCTCGCCGCCCACACCGCCGCCTCCGCACTGACACCCTCAGAGGCCAGGATTTCGGCGCCGGACTCGGCAGCCTGGTTCGGGCGCCCCGCGAAAAACGCCAGCACTCCACGCACCGCGCTGATGCGCTTGCGCACCTCATTGTCAGCGGCGTCAGCGGCAGCTTTGTGCAACATCGCCTCGGCCTTGGCTACCTGATGAACACCGAAGAAGAGGTTCAGCGCCCGCCCCACGGCCAGCCGCGAGCGGTCCTCTGCGGAGGTGGCAAAGGGCGCCGTTGCCGCCGCCACCTGCTCGGCCTCGTCAGGGCAGCCCTGCCAGCGCACCGCCTCGACCAAGGCGAGGTGTGCCTGCACACCGTCGCGGCCGTCGCTACCGTCAATAGCAGCCTGTGCCATGCGAGCGGCATTCTCGTGATCAAGTAGGGCATTGGCGTGCACCGCTGCGTCGGCAAGCAGGCTGGCGTGCGCCTGAGGTTGGTCGCTGTCCAACAACAACATGCCGGCCCGGAGCAGGTCATCCTGACGCTTCCACGGTAGGTGGGTGTTGGCCAACCTGCGGCGCAACTGGCAGGCATTGGCCTCCGGCAGCTGATCCCGCACCACGGTGGCGTAGATGGGATGCGCCAACCGCACCTCGGCCCGCCAGCCACTGTTCACCACCGTCACCAGGCCACGGCGCTCCAGCACCGCAACCACCTCGGGGTTGATCAGGCTGGCGACCCGTCCCAGGCCCAGCGGCTCGTCGGTGGCCAGTAACTCCAGCGCGGTCCGCTCGTCGGCGCCGAGCCCACCGAGCTGAGCCTGGACGATCTCCCGGAGCCGGGGAGTGGGCTCCATCCGGCCCTCCCAGCGCCATACGCCATCGCGCATCCGCAGTGAACCGGTCTCGCACCCGCCTTCCACCAATTCCCGCAGGAACAGGGCATTGCCGCGGGTAGCGCGCCACAACCGTTCAATGGTGCGGCTGTCGACCACTCCGCCGAGCACACCGGTCACCAGCCGGTTCATCGCCGCCCGCGGCAGCTGCGCCAACTCCAACCGGTCGGCCAACCCGTTCTTCCATAGCGTCACCACTGGGTCGGGAGCAGGTTCCCCGGTGCGCACGGTCAGCACCACACACGCTGTGCGGGTCAAGGCGAGCTGATGAAGCAGCGTCACCGACAGCTCGTCGAGCAGGTGTGCGTCGTCGACGCCGATCACCAACCGGTGGCCCTTACCCTGCTCGGCGATGGCCGCCCCGGCCCGCTGCAGCAAGGTCAACGGCTCCGACACCGTTTCCACCGCGGGCAGCAGGTGCGCCACCGCACCCAAGGGAATGGCCGCAGCCGCGTTGGTGCCCGCGGCCCACCGCGTGACCCGGCCACCACGCTTTGCCACCGCCAGCGCTTCCCGTGCAAGTCGCGTCTTACCGACTCCAGCTGGACCGGCGATGACGACACTGCGTGATTCCCCAGCGGTTAAACGCTCAGCGATAAACTGCAACTCTGAGTCACGCCCCGTGAGCGTCCACGAATCCGTTCTCATCGCGAACCCGACCAACGCGCTCGGCACCCGGCGCTGGTCGGCGGCACTGTTGGCGGCATGACGAGAACAGCCGGCCGCCACGGCCCCCCCTGACACATTGGCTACGCCCCCCCGCGTCGCGCCAATACCCCTTGACGTCAGCATATGCTAACTGTGACGAGATAGCCATGGGCGACTTCTTTTTAGTCGGTGAATATCACTCTCAGTAGGATCGAGTGCTGGCGCATTGCCCCGGCCACTCGGTAACAGTCTGTATGCACATGGTGACGCATTGTTTGAATATTTCAAAGATCTCTGGATTGCGCAGTCGTGAAACAACAACTCAATTACTTAACGTCACTATGGTGAATCGGGCACCACGGACGACATCCCCGCCGTCTGGGAGCGGGTGATGTGCGGCATGCCGCGGTAGCGCAGCACCGACGCTCCGCTGGCCTGCACGGCCAGGGTGTCGCTGACCGTGACGACAGCGTGGCTCGCTCCGGACAGCGTCGCGTCTAGGTTGCCGACGGTGAGACCAGCCAACGGTAGCCGGCTAGCGCCTGCCGCCCGCAGGCGTAGGTCCTGTACCTGCCCAGATAGGCCCAGGTTTGCGGCTCCGGAGACCTCGGCCTGCGCCTGGCCGACACTGATCGGCCCAGTGATTGAGCTGGCTCCGCTCATGTCGACCTGCAGCGCAGGGCTGGTGATGGCAGAGGTCAAGACGACGCGACTGGCTGCGCTGCTCGCCAGCCGATCGAGCTGACCTACCGTGACATCGGCCGACAAGGTGGCGTCTCGCACGCTTATGCCCGGCTTGATGCCAAGCCGCAGCGTCTCGCCGATGACGGTCAAGTCGACAGCCTCGACCAGGTTGTTGTCCATGGTGACCGCCGCCTGCGCGGGCCCGCCTGTCCGCAGGTGCACCACGAAGTGGGCCCCAGCCACCACCGAGGTGACTCCGGAAAGGTCGATCGTCCGGCTGGTCAGGCGGCCCGAGCCGGTTACCGTGGAATTGGCGAAACCGCCACCGGGCGCGCCGGGTGCCCCCTGCGCACCGGGCTTGCCGTCGGCGTCGCCACCGTCGCCGCCATAGCCATTGCCACCCCAACCGCCATAGCCGTCCCCACCATCACCCCCTCGACCTCCGTTACCGCCGTTATCACCGGCACCGGTTCTGCTGGTACCGGGAGTGCCGGTACCAGCAGAACCCGGAGATGGTCCGGCTGAGGTGCCTAGACAACCCGCCAGCAGTGCCGTCATGGCCAGTAACACCACCGCCGGGGCAGCCCGGGCGGTGTACCACCTGACATCACGGTCCGGGCCACCACCCACTACGCCCTGCCCGCACGCAACCGCGCTACCGGCAAGCGGGTCATTAACCAGCGGATCGGCCGGCGAACCATCATGCCCAGCATCAGCAAGGAACCCACCCATGGTATGAGCAGCAAGATGATCTGCACGGTGCCCAGCGTCATCTCGGCGATTTGACCTTCCGCCGCTTTGGCCGCCACCGCGTGGCACAGATAGACCAGCCGATCCCACACCACAGGCAACACCTTCGGGATGATCAGCAAGAACCCGATCAACCAGTAGCCCAGGTAGGGCACCACCACGAGGACCCAGAGGGTGATCGTACGGCGAGCCCACGGCTTGAGCTCCAGCACCCGAGGATGGGTAGGCCGGCCGGGGATGATGCTCGCGAGCACCGGCCCCATCCGGCTGAACAGGTCGGGCACCCCGATCAAGTCGGACAAGATGTAGTAGCCATCCAGCCGGATCATCGGCAGGAACTGCGTCGCGGTCTCGATGTGCAGCGCCACGATCGCCACCAGGAGCCACGGTGCGCCGGTGTCAAGGTAGGCGACGCTCATCCCGGTGATGAACACCGCGTTGAAGTAGACGCCTCCCAGGTCGGTGCGTAGCCGACCGACCCGGCCCAGCCGGTAGGAGTCAGTGACGGTGCTGTACAAGGCCGGCCACACCAGATACAACCCGAAGCCCATCACCCCGGGTTTGGCGCCGCCATAACGGCACGCGGTCACGTGCCCGCACTCGTGAAACGCCGCCGAGGCCAGCAGCAAACCAATCACCAGCAGCGTCAACGCCGGCTGATACACCAGTGCTACGGCGCTGGGCACGATCTGCCCAAGACCGCCCTGGGCGACGATCAGCACGTCCAACCCGACGAATGCCGCCAACGCGGCGACGACCACCGGCGGCCAGAACATCGGCGCGAACAACCCGGCGATGCGCCAGACCATCCCCTCGGGCACTACCCCGACCCGGAACTTCAACGCCAGCAACGGATCAGACTTCACAGGCTTGCTGGCGGGTTGGTCCGTGCCGGGCAAGGCATCGTCTGCGACGATCCCTACCGGCCGCAACCGCTGGTCCAGGAGGAACGCGACTTGGTCGGCCTGCACCACCTTGCCGAACTCGGCGCTGAGCACACTGGCCAAGCGCTCGTGGTCGCGCTTGCCATCCAGACTGGCCGCCAACAGATACAACAGGCGGGGCAACTGGATGACCTGCCCGTCAGCCCGACGGACAATGTAGGGCGCCTGGACAAAACCCGATCCCTGATACTCCCCGATTAGCTCCATTCCCTCAGCCAACCGGGGCGCCGTACTCACAGCTGATTCTGAATCAACCACCACATGTTCGGTGTCGATGACGCCCTCCCCCCGACTCGCCCCGACTCGAAACCCCGCTCCGTCGCATCGAAAGCTGGTACAACTGCAAAAATTCCCGCCAAGACAACGGAGCGGCATTTATGGATTGCCATCCAGCCTAACCGATGTCAATGTCTCGCCGACGGTTGCTGACTACCTAGTTTCACCGGCGTCACCGCGTAATCTCGTGGTGCTTTAGGACACTGCGAAGGGGCGGCCGCCCTCCAGCCACCCCTTCCGCACAATGCATTACAGGCAAGCACCGGATGACGCCCGGGACTACCCGTTCGACTCAGCCGTGAATGGCGCCTCCGGCACCACCGTCACCGGCACCGCCCGCTCCGCCATAGCCACTACCTGCAGCGTTGGTCTGATCGCCCAACAGGTTGACGTTGATGAGGTTGGCACCGAGGCCGCCGTGGCCCTTGCCACCAGCACCACCCACGCCGCCCTCGCCACCACGGCCACCACTGATTGTGCTGAACAGCGACATCACGGTACGGCGCGGCAGCAACTCCGCATGCTGCCCATCGAGCTCAGCCCCGCTCAGTGCGTCTGACATAGATCCTCCTAGGAAAGGTGTTCCGGCGGCCTCTCGACGGCCCCGGGACTGCGAACACCGCATCGGTGGCAGTGCCGATTCGGCGCTTACCTACGGTGCACACTCCCCCACCCATGTGGCAATCAGTAGTCGTACTTAACTCTTGTAGGTGCACTACGTAGTACTGCGTCGTCCCCACGGACTCACTCAGCACGTAGCAACCTCAGATGCCACGGAGATCCAGTCAGCGCATTACTTACATCGAACGCCCACCTTGTCTCGTTTTCACTGGTCAGCGCCTTCTGCCGGCATGAGGGGCGGCCACACCGCGGACCGCCCCTCCACTAGCCGACGGCGCTACCCACGATCAGGTGATCACCCAATCGTGACAGTTCACTCAGCTGCCCTGCGCGCCACCGGTACCGCCGTCAGCGTTGCCGCCGGCGCCACCGACGCCATCGCCGGCGTCATTAATCTGGTCACCAAACAGGTCAATGTTGAGGATGTTCAGACCGAGACCACCGTGGCCCTTACCGCCATTGCCACCGTCGCCGGCGTTTCCGCCACGGCCGCCGTTTTCGCCACCGGTGCGCAGCAACGACATCACGGTACGGGCTGGCAGCAGCTCAACGTGCTGGCCGTCGATCTCAACAAAGCTCAATGCGTCAGACATCAATCCTCCTAGGAAAGGTGATCCCGGCGAACCGGGCTTCAACACCTCATCGGTGGCAGTGCCGATTTGGCTGCCTATACCTTGCCTAGTGGTAACGCCATGTGGCAATCAGTAGTCACACGTAACTCTTCCAGACCTACTACGTAGGACTCGAATCTTGTTCCGAATACGTAGTCGGGTGAAAATCCCACGGAGATGTCGCGAAACGAGTACCTATCGCAGAGGGTTTTTCCCCAACTTCGCGGTGTTGCCACTACGGCACCGGGGCACCCGGCGGTGCCCATCGGACCTGATAGATCGGGTAGTGAAGGGGGTGCCAGACCCGGCCGCCCCCTTCACTACTCCCTGCCGCCCACGACCGTGTGATCGTCCGACGACACTAACTCGATCAGCTGGACACAGACCCGCCCTTGCCGCCGTCAGCACTACCGCCGGCGCCGCCGGTGCCATCACCAGCGCTGTTGGTCTGGTCACCGAACGCGTCAATGTTCAGGACGTTCAGACCAAGACCGCCATGGCCCTTACCGCCATCGCCACCGTGGCCGCCATTGCCACCACGACCACCATTCTCGCCACCGGTACGCAGCAGCGACATCACGGTACGAGCCGGCAGCAACTCCACGTGCTGACCGTTGATCTCAGCAAAGCTCAGTGCGTCAGACATCAAATCCTCCTAGGGAATATCGCCCCGGTGATACCGAGGACTGCGCATCACCTCATCGGCGGACATTACCGATTCAGCACCACATACTTTGCCTGCCATAAAGGGACCCGGCAATCAGTACTCGCACGTAACTGTGCAGGTAGACCACGTAGCCGGACGAATATTTTTCATTCCAACACCTACGACGAAGATGACATTTGCGAGCAACGCCCGCTAGACATGACAAGGGAGGGGTGGCCATTGTGTGGCCACCCCTCCTAATAAACGGCACGCTGCGATCGTCAGATCGCTAGCGGCATCGGCTTACTAGCTAGACACAGATCCGCCCTTGCCGCCGTCAGCGCTACCGCCCGCGCCACCAGTTCCGTCACCGGCGCTGTTGGTCTGGTCACCGAACAGGTCGATGTTCAAAAGGTTGACACCGAGACCGCCGTGGCCCTTGCCACCAGCGCCGGCGTGGCCGCCATTCCCGCCGCGTCCGCCATTTTCGCCACCGGTGCGCAGCAGCGACATCACGGTACGGGCCGGCAGCAGCTCAACGTGCTGGGCGTCGATCTCAACAAAGCTCAGTGCATCAGACATCGAATCCTCCTAGGAAAGGGCGTCCCGGTGACTGTCCGGAACGAATACGTCATCGGCGGCATACCGACTCGGCAACACATACACTGCCCACATTAGGGTCGCATAGCAATCAGTATTCACACGTAACTCATCGATACGATCTACCTAACGGCCGGGCCGCAAACCAAGGAAAATGCCTACTCGGTACGTAGGTCGACCACCAGTTCTACCGCATTTTCCGATCCTGGACTTACCGCAAAAAAGCAAACCGGGAAGGGCGGCCACATGGCCACCCTTCCCGGAAATTTTTGCCCAGCGACGATCTAGTCGCTGGAAGCGCCGTGGTTAGGAACCAGCAGGAGCAGGAGTAGGAGCCGCAGCAGGAGCAGGAGCCGCAGCAGGAGCAGGATCCGCAGCAGGAGCCGGCCCAGCAGTGTAAGCACCACCAGTAGCGGCGCCACCGTCGGCGCTGTCGGCACCGCCGGCACCACCGGTGAGCGTGTTGGTCACGTCACCCTCGACGTAGAAAACGGGGTACCAAAAGCCAGCCTGGCCGTTACCCGCGCCACCAACGCCACCCTTGCCACCCTGGCCGCCGTTGCCCGCGTCGCCGGCGCGTGAGCCGCCGGAAAGGCTGAACATTGACAGGACGGTACGTGCGGGCAGCAGTTCGACGTGCTGCACGTCGATCTCCGCAAAGCTCAGTGCATCAGACATCAGGTCCTCCTAGGAAAGGTGAGTGCCGGCACAACCGGGCACACAAAACCACCTCATCGACCCCCTTTGCCGACTTGGTACCCTCTACCCTGCCGAGGACTAAGGCCATGCGGCAATCGGTAGTTGCACGTAAATCCCCAAACCAACTACTTAGCAGGGGATATTGCTTTTCTAGCACGTAGGATTGCGCAATACCGTACGGAGATTGTTGGGGATGAGATACCAACACTTCATCGCTGCACCCGGTCAACCGGCGGGGATACCGCGTAACAGGTCGCGCAATCCATCAGCGTCAAGCAGGTCGGTGGGTCGAAGCGTGCGGTTGTCCCGGACATAGTGGAATGCTGCCCGTACCCGGTCGAGCGGGGCCCCGGACAGCGCCGACCAGGCCAACCGATAAGCGGCGAGCTGCACGCTCACCGCAGGCAGCGCCGACTCGTCGGGCACCGTGCCGGTCTTCCAATCGACCACTGTCCAGCCGCCGTCAGGGTCGGCGAACACCGCATCCATCCGGCCGCGCACCCCTACTCCGTCTAATACGGTCTCGAAGGGCACTTCGACATCATGCGGGCTACGCTGCGCCCACTCGCTGGCCAGGAATGCTGCCTGCAACAATCCCAGTTCGCTGTTCGGCGCGGCACCCTCGTCAGCAGCGCCGGGCAGTTCATCATGGTCGATCAGGCGGGTGGAACCGAACCGACGTTCCAGCCACGCGTGAAACGCAGTTCCGTTTCGCGCCATCGGGTTGGGCGGCAGGGGCAGCGGCCTGCGTAAGCGCGCAGCCAAGGCCGACGGGTCCACGGCAAGCTCCACAAGCTGGCTCACCGACAGGTGCGTAGGCAGCACCACCTGTTGCTGAGCACGTCGGGCATCCCGCTCGGCAAGCAGCACGTCAATCTCATGCTGCCACTCCCCCGCAGGAGACTCTGGTGACCGGCCATCAGGGTCCAGCTGCAGGGCATCGCGGACCAGCGCTGCGCCGGCGGCCACGGCGTCGCGGCGGGTGCGCAGTGGATCAACCGGCCAGGCTTGTTGGCGCGGCGCGGTATCGAGCGGGTTGGTCTGGCCCTCGCCGGGCGCCGGGGCCCACTGATCGATCACACAATGCGGGGCAGCACGAATCTCTAACAGGAAATCCGACACCTGCTTCGGCGCGTTCCCCGCCTCGCCCCAATGATGACTACTGACCAGCAGGGTCTGCTGCGCGCGGGTCAGTGCGACATACAGCAGCCGGCGTTCCTCCGTCAGCCGCCGGGCATCGAAGGCGACTTCGTGTGCTGCCAGCACCTCGGCAAGTTGCTTTTGGTCGGCATCAGCGGGCAGCGCGAGATCGGGTAGATCGGCGCGGTCGCCACGCAGCACGACCGGCAGTTCGGTGACCGTCCGCAGCCACGATGAACTTTTCTTGGCTGCCGGGAACACCCCGTCGACCAAGTGTGGCAGGGCCACCACCTGCCATTCGAGACCTTTGGCAGCGTGCACGGTGAGAATTTGCACCCGGTCCGAAGCGACCTCCACCTCGCCTGGCTCAAGACCGTCTTCGGTGTCCTCGGCGGTGCTCAGGTAGTCCAGCAGCGCAGGGAGCCCGGCCATCGGGCTGGCTGCGGCGAAGTCTGCGACCACGTCGGCAAAGGCGTCCAGATGGGCCCGGCCAGCCGGGCCGGGACGCACCAATGACTCGGTGTCCAGAAGCAAGATTCGCTCGGCGTCGGCCACCAGGTCGGTCAGCGGCTGGCTGATCCGACGTCGCAAACCTCGTAACTCGGCTCCCAGCGCGCGCAACCGGTGATAGCCCAACTCGGAGTAACGCCTCGGATCGCCGGGTGAGTCCAACGCGTCCACCAGTCCTGCCGACTCAGCGGCTTCTCCGGGCAGGTCCCCGGGCAGCGCGGCGAGCACCGCTGCCGGATTGGCGGGCTGGCTTGAGCCCGGGTGGCCGGCGCTGTTCGGAGGCGATGGCATCTGGTGATCGATCGCCAGTTCCCCGGCTCGAGCCCACAATGCGGCCAAGTCGGCAGCGCCAATACGCCACCGCGCGCCAGTGAGCAGCCGCACCGCGGCGGTACCGGCCAACGGATCGACCAGCAACCGCAGCACGCTCACCAAGTCGCGAATCTCTGGGGTGTCCAGCAACCCACCGAGTCCGACCACTTCGACCGGGACGTCGCGGGCCCGCAAAGCGGCGGCGAGCTCCGCCATGTCCGCGCGGCGGCGCACCAGCACCGCTGTGGTGGGTGGGACGCCCTGCTGGGCTTGCACCCGGTACCACCGGTCGGCGACGGCACCGGCAACCCAGTTGACTTCGGTCCGGACGTCGGGCAGCAGCGCAACGCGGACCTCGCCGGGTTCGGCGCCATCCCGGCAACGCAACTCCCCGACCCGCACCGGTGCATCACGAAGCTCACCGGACACCGCGTTCGCCACCGCGAGCACCTCCGGCGGGTTACGGAAGCTGGTGAGCAGCCCGCAGGTGACCGCTGGCGTCCCGTCCACGCGGGGGAAGTCGGTGGTGAATCGTGGCAGGTTCGCCGCCGATGCACCACGCCAGCCGTAGATCGACTGGCAGGGATCACCGACCGCGGTCACCAGAATCCCGGCGGCGCCAAACAACGACCGCAGTAGCACCCGCTGGCTATGCCCTGTGTCCTGATACTCGTCAAGCAGCACTGCCCCAAAGCGAGCCCGCTCCGCCGCACCGACCTCCGGATGGTCCCGCGCCAACTGGGCCGCGATGCTCATCTGGTCACCGAAGTCGAGCACTGCCTCGCGCCGCTTGAGCTCGAGATAACGCTGCACCAGGGGCACCATCGCCAGCCGGGACCGTTGCGCGTCCAGCACCGGTTTGAGGTCGGCGCGCAACGGACCACGTTGACGTGACCCGGGCGCGGCGGTAACCAGCGCGTCGATCAACGCTGTGGTGTAGTCGCGCAACTGGGCCGGCTCGCAGAGGTGTTCGGCAAGCTGCCCAGCCAGCCCGAGCAGCCAGCCGGTGACCGTGCGCGGCACCTTCCCGTCCAGGTCCAGATCGGGTTCCCAACCGGCGGTGACCCGGTGCGCCAGCTGCCACGCACCGGTCTCGGTGAGCAGCCGGGCTCCGGGGTCGGTCGGTAGCCGCAGCGCGTGCTCAGCGACCAGCCGGCCGGCGTAGGCGTGATAGGTCAGCACGGTGGCCTCACCGGCCAGCACCGCGGCCCTGCGCTGCCCGGTTGGATCGAGTCGATCCAGTACTGGTGAGCCGGCGAGCCGGCGCAGCCGCGCCCGGATCCGGTCGGCGAGCTGCTGGGCTGCCTTGCGGGTGAACGTCAGACCGAGGACCTCATCGGGGGTGACGTACCCGTTCGCCACCAGCCACACCACCCGGCCCGCCATCGTCTCGGTCTTGCCCGATCCGGCACCGGCGACGACGAGCATTGGTTGGCTGGGGTCGGCGGCGATGACGTCGGCTTGCTCCGCGGTGGGCGGCGGGGTACCCAGTTCCGCAGCGAGCTCGACAGGTCCAATACCGCTCGTAAGCTCGCAGTATTGGCGCGGGGCCGCGGTCATTCCGTCACCTGCCGGCCGGAGTCGTGCAGCGGGCAGGCGATCTTCGCGGGACAACGTGCGCAGTCGCCATTGTCGGTTGCGACGAACTGCGGCCCCGCGGTACGCCGGGCCGCCTCCCGCACGACACTGCGCCAGTGCGCCACCCTCGGCTGGTCCAGTGGTTGTTGATCGCGCTGCACGGCGGCGGCGGTGCGCGCCGAGACTTGCACGATGCACGCTCCGCCGGGTTCAGCCGGTAAGCCCTGCTCGGTGAAGGCGCCGTGGGCCGCCGCAAGCTGGTAGACGGCCAGCTGCGCGTGCTCTTGCGCGGCCTGCTTGCTGATCGACACCTTGCTGGTCTTCACATCGACGATCACCGGTCGGCCGTGACGGTCCCGTTCCAGCCGGTCCACCCGCCCGCGCAGGGTGACCGCTGGGTCGTTAGGGGGTTCGTCCGGATACCCATCGGATGGGGGAAGGTGCACCTCGATGTCTTGCTCGCAGCTGACTTCGGTGAGGTCCTCGCGGCTTTCACGCCACCAGCGGCGAAACATCTCGATCATCTGGCGGACCCGCAGCTGCTCAGCGCGGGAGTACCAGGGGGCGCCCGCGTCGACACCGGCCCACGCTTGCGCTAGCGCCGCGTCGACCTGTTCATCGGTGGCACCGGCCGCCACCGCCTGAACCAACCGGTGCACCACCGACCCGGTGACCGCGGCCAGCGCCCGAACATCCTCGCCCCCGTGCCGGGTGAGCAGCCAGCGCAACGGGCAGCTCGACACCAGCTCCACCAGGGATGGCGACACCCTGGCCGGCTCGCCCACCACCCGCAGCGGGGCCTGACTCGATGGCGGCCCTAGCCCGTACCACGAATCGGGGTGCGCGCTGGGGACTCCCGCCCGCGCCAGCTGCGCCAGGCCGGCGGCGGCCTCGCGGCGCCGCGCGTCAGTGTCGTCCGGGTCACAGCACACCCTGCGCAACTCGGCGACAAGTTCGGGCAAGCTCAGGCCGCGGTCCCGGACGGCCGCTGACCGCTCGGGCATGGGCGCGTCGATACCCGTCAGTTCGGCGAGGAACCGGGAGGGCTGCTCGTCTTCTCCCCACACCGCGCTGACCAGCAACCGGTCCCGAGCCCGGCTGGCCGCCACCAGCAGCAGTCGCCGTTCTTCGGCCAGCAGCGGTGCGGTGCGCGACACCGTATCGGGGTCGATGCCGGCGACTGCGTCGATCAAACTCTCCACGCCGAGTAGGGAGCCGCGTAGCCGCAAGTCTGGCCAGTGGCCTTCCTGCACCCCGGGCACCGCGACGACAGACCACTCCCGTCCCGCGGCAGCATGCACGGTGAGCACGGCCACCGCCTCGCCGTCCGGCGACCGCGCGGCCAGCGAGCCAGCGGGTATCTGCTGCTCACTGAGATAGTCGCAGAACCCGAGCACTCCGGACGGACCACGGTCGGCGCCGGGTAGCCGGTCGGCATATCGAGCGGCCGCGTCGAACAGCGTGACCACCGCATCGAGATCCCGATCGGCCTGCGCACCGGTGGGACCGCCGCGCATCGCCGTGGCGGCCCAGCGCGGTGCGAGCCCGCTGCGGTGCCATACCTGCCACAGCACCTCCTCGGCGGTCTTACCGCTGCGGGCGGCGTCAGCGGCCGTGCTCAACAGGCCAGCGAGCCTGCGGGCCGGCGCCGCAGTTCGGTCGTCGAACCCATCTAGTTGATCATTGGCATCGAGCACGTCGACCAGCAGTTCACCGCTGGTCCGCGCACCCCCGGCGGCGAGCTCACGACGGCGCAGCTCGCGGCGCAACCGGCGCAAACCCACCGGGTCGGCACCCACCAGCGGGGAGGTGAGCAACGCGACCGCCGTCTCCTGATCGAGGGCCGCCCGGTGCACCGCGCAGCGCAGCACTATCAGCAACGGCGCCACCGCGCCCTCGGAAGCCACCGGCAACTCCTCGCGCGGCACCGTTACCGGTACCCCGACCGCCAGCAGCGCCCGGCGCAGCGCCGGGAGTGCCCGCGCGGTAGAGCGCACCAGCACCGCCATATCCGACCACGCCACGCCGTGGAGCAGGTGGGCTCGGCGAAGCTGATCAGCCACCCAGGACGCCTCGACTGCGGCGGAGCCAAACACTCGGACGCTGACCTGCCCACCCGGCTGCTGCCCTGCTGGTCCCTGCTGGTCGGTGCGTGGCCCGGGCAACCGGCCGGCCAGCCGGGACACTGCGGTCCGCACCGCCGGAGCCATCCGGTAGCCAGTGCACATCCGCACCGCTGCGGACTCGCCGGTGGTGAGCAGGCCAGGGTCAGCTCCGCGGAAGGAGAAGATCGTCTGGTCCGGATCGCCGAACAGCAGCAACTCGTGGGCCCGGGAGCCGAGCGTGGTCACCAACCTGGCCTGCAATGGGTCCAGATGCTGGGCATCGTCGACGATCAGGTGGCGCACGCGGTCGGACTCCCGGCGCAACACTGCAGAATCGGTAGTGAGAACCAGCAAAGCCGCGGACACCAGCTCGGCGGCGTCCAGGGCCGGCGCGGTGGCTTCCGGGATGGCGGTGCCTACCGATCCACGCAGCAGCATCACCTGCTCGTAGCTGCGGCAGAAGCGCCCGGCTGCCACCCATTCATCGCGCCCGCAGCGGCGTCCCAGGGCGATGAGGTCCTCCGGCGCCAGGCCACGTTCTGCGGCGCGCATGAGCAGCTCACGCAGTTGCGTGGCGAAGGCCGGCAGGCCCAGCGCCGACCGTAGCCGGGCCGGCCACCCCCGCCCACCGGTCTGCAGTTCACCCGCGAGCAGCTCTCGGATCACCACATCCTGTTCGGGTCCGGACAGCAACCGGGGCGGCGGCACGTCGTGCAGCGAGGCTTGCAGCCGCAGCACGGAGAAGGCATAGGAGTGCACGGTGCGCACCAGCGGGTCCCGCACGGTGGGCGTAATCCCGCCGGCGACTAGCCGCTCGACGATGCGTTCCCGCAAGTCAATGGCTGCGCGGCGGCTAGAGGTGAGTACCAGCACCCGCTCGAGGTCCGTTCCGCGACGTACGCGGTCGGCGACCGTATCCGCGATTAGCGTGGTCTTACCGGTACCCGGACCACCTAAGACCCGAAGTGGACCACCGGCGTGGTCCAACACTCGGCGGGCATGGCCATCCCAGGTGGCGGCGCAAGACAAGGTGGTTACGGAGCGAACCAAGGCGGGCACGCTGCGCATGCAACCACGCGGCGCTGACAAGCCGGGGCGCGGGAGGGTGCGCGTGGAGTAACCAAACACATGATCGCTGTTTGGGTGCCTGGGGCGACAATTGTTATCCGCTCTTGTCCACGCAACGCACTCAAACAGCGATCAGGCCTGAGGCGCCGGCCGAGTCACGCCTCGTCAAGCAGCGAGGAGTTAGGGCAGCGGGATCAAGAAGGGCTGCAGGCCAGGATCGCCCCAGAATTGGCCCACGAACGTCTGTTGCGCCAGCGCCACGGCCTCCAAGGCGCTCTTCTTTCGCTGATCGGAAGGCGAGCTGGCATAGGCCGCCAAGGCGCTGCGCAGCGTGGCCGCGGTGTTGACCAGGCGGGCCTTGGCCTCCAGAGCCGGCTGGACATCGGCAAAGGGCGATCCCGGTCCGGTTGCCCCGGCTACCGGAGACGGGCCGTTCTTCAGGTCTTGCGCCACCGTCTTCAGCTGGGTGAGCGCGGTCTTGTCGGCGTCGGTGAAGGTGGCCTTGTGCAGATCAGCGGCGCGCGCCGCAGCGTTTGTCAAGTTCACGCCATAACCCACACGGTCGAGCAGGGTGGTGAGCAGCGGAGTGAGTTGTGCGGCCGTAGCGGTGGGATCGTGGAATTTGTTCCCTAGGGCGTCCGAGGAGACCTGGATCTCGCCAGCCGCCGCAGTCGAGCGGAATTTAATCAAATTCGCGACGCCTTGGTTGTATCCGGCCTTGAATTTGTCGTAGAACGTTTTGGCCTTAGCCACGTCGTTTTTGGTCAGGGCATCGCGACTGATCAGCAGCTGGGCTCGCACGCCGCGCAGCGGTACCAGGTCATCAAATATTGGGCTCAGCGCGGGCTGGGCGGCGATGAAGTCGATCGCCACGCTGAGCTGTTTGCGCAGGCTGTCTGCGAGGTCGGATAGTCTGCGCCAATCGGGGTTTTGCGCATTGAGGCCGTCGTCGATGACGAACTGGGTATCGACTTCGATGGCGGTGTACAGCGGCAGTGACCGGTGGTTGATGTAGACCTCGACGGCCTGCCAGGCAGCTTCGTAATCCTCGCCGGCCTGCTTGGCGGCAGCGACATCCCGGCGAGCAATCGCCTGTTTCCACTTCTGGGCGAAGGGCACAACAGTGTTCAGGTTGGCGATCTCCTTGATGGTGGACCTCCCCGGCGGCTGCAAAACGAGGGAGTGCGCCAGCGCACGGTCAATCAGTCCCTGCGCAGCGTCACCGGACATGTCGACCTGGGTCAGCGGTGATAAATCACGTGCCGGCCCCGGCGCAGCGGCGGCGCTGACGAGTCCGCCGGTACCGAGCACCAGGGCAGGGGTGAGGAGAAGGCTAGGGGCCAGGAGAAGGGAGCGTCTGACAGCAGCCATGGGCACGCACCTCCAAGGGCGAGCAGCGGTAAATAAGGGTTGGCTAAGCTTTATGATCCTTAGGCTTGCCTAAGTCTCAGCTGGCTCGGAAGTAATCGGCCCCTGTGGCGAAGCGTTACAGCACAGGCGACGATTTCCCGGGCGTGCAGGGCGGAGGACGCGATGGAGCAGGCAACCGTGGAACGGGTACGAGAGGTGATAGCGGCCATCCCGGCGGGCTCCGTGCTGGCATACGGAGACGTCGCGGCCCAGGCTGGGATACCCGGGAGGGCCAGGTTGGTGGGGCGGATCCTCGCCGAGGACGGTCAGGACCTCCCTTGGCATCGGGTACTGCGCGCCGACGGAACTCCCGCGCCGCGGCTGGCAACCGAGCAACTGAGCCGGCTACGCGCCGAGGGCGTCCTCGCTCGTGACGGGCGAGTACCCCTGCGCCGATACCGGGGTCCACGGGATAGAGGCACCATGATCGCCGAAAGTGAGCTGTCAGCATGGCGCGCCGCACGGTGAGGGCTCTACTTTTGGCGATCGAAAGTAGCGCCGACCGGAAAGTATTTGCATCGAGAAAAGTAACTACTGTGTTACGGCTTGTAAAGCGCCCAGAAACAGTTGCGACGCCATAACAGTGAGCTACCTCACCCCTTGGACTCACCAAGGCTTCGCGATTTCTTGTTATGGCACGTCATCGCGCCTTCGAAAGCCCGCAGAGGGTAATCTGGCCCGGCCTGCGAGGTGACCGCTGTGTTACGTCGGCCGCACCGTCATCGGGGTAGCGATGTGAGCATCTTCTAGCCTTCTTGAACAGCCATCAAACCAGGCTATAGGGTAAGCAGGCTAGCTGCCAAACGTGAATTCTCGCCCAACGAGGTGGCGACCGTGTCCAATACCATTGATAGCACTGAGACCGATTTTGATGATTTACTGCTGCGCTTGGGTCGGCATTTCCAGCGAGGGGATACGTCGGCCGATCTGCACACTGTTCATCGAATCGGCGGTCGATCGGCGGACGTTTTCTATCGCGACCGTTGGGCCTACGATAAGGTGGTTCGCTCGACGCACGGGGTCAACTGCACCGGTTCGTGTTCGTGGAAAATTTACGTCAAAGACGGCATCATCACCTGGGAAGCGCAGCAGACCGACTACCCATCGATCGGGCCGGACAAACCCGAGTACGAGCCCCGCGGTTGCCCCCGAGGTGCGTCGTTCTCCTGGTACACCTACTCACCCGCCAGGGTGCGTTACCCCTACATACGAGGCACGCTGCTGGAGTTGTACCGGGAGGCGAAGCGACGGCTCAAAGATCCAGTACTGGCGTGGGCCGACGTGGCCGACGATCCCGAGAAAGCGCGCCGGTACAAGGCAGCGCGCGGTATGGGCGGCTTCGTCCGCGCCGAATGGTGGGAGGCCGTCGAGATTGCCGCGGCGGCGCATGTGCACACAATTAAACAATATGGCCCCGACCGGATCGCTGGATTTTCGCCGATTCCGGCGATGTCGATGGTCAGCCACGCTGCCGGCGCCCGATTCATCTCGTTGATCGGCGGGGCCATGCTGTCGTTCTACGACTGGTACGCCGATCTTCCGGAGGCCTCGCCTCAGGTCTTCGGCGACCAAACTGACGTCCCCGAGTCCGCCGATTGGTTCGACGCCAGTTACTTGATCATGTGGGGTTCCAACGTCCCGGTCACCAGGACCCCGGATGCGCACTACATGACCGAGGCACGTTACCGCGGTCAAAAAGTGGTGGTCGTATCTCCCGACTACGGAGATCACACCAAATTCGCCGATGAGTGGTTACCGGCGCGACCGGGTACCGACGCCGCGCTGGCCATGGCCATGGGGCATGTGATTCTCAAGGAGTTTTTCGTCGACCGCCAGACGCCGCGATTTATCGACTACCTCAAACGCTTCACTGACCTGCCATTCCTGATCACCGTAGAAAAATGCGGCGGCGCGTCGGTGCCGGGCAAGTTCCTCACCGCGGCCGATCTGGGCGATACCGGCGAGGGTGCCGAGTCCAAGACCGTGCTGATAGACGCAACGACCGGGCAGCCAGTGGTCCCGAATGGGTCACTGGGCCACCGGTTCACCCGCTCCGGGGAGGGCCACTGGAATCTCAATCTGCAGGGTGTAGATCCGCTGCTGAGCTTGTATGGAGGTGATACGGCGCAGGTCAACCTGCCGCGGTTTGACTCCGCCGAGCCCGGGGTGCTGAGCCGCGGAGTGCCGACCCGCAATGTCGCCGGCAAGCTCGTCACAACGGTGTTCGATCTGCTGTTGGCCCAGTACGGGGTGCACCGGGCCGGCCTGGCGGGCAACTGGCCCACCGGCTACGACGATGCTGATCAGCCGTACACCCCTGCCTGGCAGGAGCCGATCACCGGAGTGCCGGCGGCCGCGGCCGCGCGCATCGGGCGAGAGTTCGCCGACAATGCCGAGCGCTCCGGCGGCCGGTCGATGATCCTGATGGGCGCGGGCACCAATCACTGGTTCCACTCCGACCAGATCTACCGGTCATTTCTTGCGCTGGTGATGCTCACCGGGTGCCAGGGCGTCAACGGTGGCGGCTGGGCGCACTACGTCGGCCAGGAAAAGTGCCGACCGATCACCGGCTGGACCACGCTGGCCTTCGGCCTGGACTGGCAGCGCCCACCACGCCAGATGCAGGGCACCGTGTACTGGTACCTGGCCACCGATCAGTGGCGGTATGACCCGTTCACCGCCGAGGCGATGACCTCACCACTAGCGACAGGCCGCTTTGCGGGGCGCACCGCGGCGGACAACATCGCGCTGGCCAGCCGGCTGGGGTGGATGCCCAGCTATCCCACGTTCAACCGCAACCCGCTAGATCTTGCTGACGAGGCCGCCCGCCTGGGCAAAGACACCGCCGAACACATCGTGGACGGCCTGGCCACCGGGCACCTGCGGTTCGCCTGCGAAGACCCAGATGCGCCGGAGAACTTCCCGCGGTGCCTGACAGTGTGGCGGGCCAACCTGCTGGGCTCGTCGGCCAAGGGCAACGAGTACTTCCTGCGCCACCTGCTGGGTACTGGCTCCAACCTGCAGGTCAGCGACGCCGATGGGGTGCGCCCCGCTGAAGTCACGCGGCGGGACGAGGCGCCGGTGGGCAAGCTGGACCTGCTGCTGTCGCTCGATTTCCGGATGACCAGCACCACGCTGTTCTCCGACATCGTGCTGCCGGCCGCGACCTGGTATGAGAAGCACGACCTGTCCAGCACCGATATGCACCCATACGTGCACGCCTTCTCCCCCGCGATCTCCCCGCCGTGGGAGACCAAAACCGACTTCGAGGCGTTCCACCGGATCGCGCGCGGCTTTTCCTGGCTGGCTGAGAAACACCTCGGCGTGCGCAAGGACATCGTGGCCGTACCGCTGATGCATGACACTGCCGACGCCACCGCGCAACCGGGCGGCCGAGTGCGGGACTGGAAAGCAGGTGAGTGCGAGCCCATCCCCGGCAAGACCATGCCGCGGCTGGTGGTGGTCGAGCGCGACTATCCGGCGATCGGCGAGAAGATGGCCGCGCTCGGCCCGCTGGTGGAGCGGGTCGGGCTGACCACGAAAGGCGTCACCGTCCACCCGGACGCCGAGGTGGAGTATCTCAAAGCGGCCAATGGCGCGATCATCTCCGGGCGGGCCGCCGGCCGGCCGTCGCTGGCCAAGGACGTCCACGCCGCTGAGGCGATCCTGGCGCTGTCCGGCACCACGAACGGGCGGCTGGCCACCGAGGGCTTCCGCGCCCTGGAGCGGCGCACCGGCACCGCGCTGGCTGACCTCGCCGCGGAAAACGAGGGTAAACGGGTCACCTTCGCCGACACCCAGGCCCGGCCCGTGCCGGTGATCACCTCACCGGAGTGGTCGGGCAGCGAGACCGGCGGCCGGCGCTACTCCCCGTTCACCATCAACACCGAGCGGCTCAAGCCGTGGCATACCCTCACCGGCCGCCAGCACTTCTACCTCGACCACGACTGGATGGCCGAGCTCGGTGAGCAGCTGCCGATCTTCCGCCCGCCGCTGGACATGACCGGGCTGTTCGGCGAGCCGGCAGTCGGTGCCGTGACCGGCAACGGCCACCGCGCGGTCACTGTCCGGTACCTCACGCCGCATTCGAAGTGGTCGATTCACTCCGCCTACCAGGACAACCTGCACATGCTCACGCTGTCCCGCGGTGGGCAGTGCATCTGGATGTCCGATGTGGACGCCGCCAAGATCGGAGTGGCGGACAACGACTGGATCGAGGCGGTCAACCGCAACGGCGTGGTCGTCGCTCGAGCGATCGTCAGCCACCGGATGCCTGAAGGCACCGTGTTCATGTACCACGCCCAGGACCGTGCGGTGGGTGTGCCCCGGACCGAGAAGACCGGCAAGCGCGGCGGGATCCACAATGCGCTGACCAGGCTGATGATCAAGCCGACGCACCTGATCGGCGGATACGCCCAGCAGTCGTTCGCGCTGAATTACCACGGCCCCACCGGCAACCAGCGCGACGAGGTCACCACCATTCGCCGCCGCAGCCAGGAGGTGAGCTACTGATGAGAGTCATGGCACAGCTGGCCATGGTGATGAACCTGGACAAGTGCATCGGCTGTCATACCTGCAGCGTCACCTGCAAGCAGGCGTGGACCAACCGGGGCGGCGTCGAGTACGTGTGGTTCAACAACGTGGAGACCCGCCCCGGGCAGGGCTACCCGCGGCAGTACCAGGACCAGCAGCGGTGGAAGGGCGGCTGGACGCTGACCAAGCGCGGCCGGCTGACGCTGCGCTCGGGCTCGCGAGCCAAGCGGCTGCTGAACATCTTCGCCAACCCCGACCTTCCCACAGTGGCTGACTACTACGAGCCCTGGACCTACGACTATGACAACCTGCTGTCCGCGCCGCCGTCAGACACCACCCCGGTGGCCCGGCCCAAGTCGCAGATCACCGGTGAGTACACCGAAGTCACCTGGGGGGCGAACTGGGACGACGACCTGGGCGGCGGACCGGAGCAGATCAGCCGCGACCCTGTGCTGGCCAAGGTCTCCGCGCAGGTAAAACTGGAGTTCGAGCAGACGTTCATGTTCTACCTGCCGCGAATCTGCGAGCACTGCCTCAACCCGTCGTGCGCGGCGTCGTGCCCGTCTGGCGCGATCTACAAGCGCAGCGAGGACGGCATCGTGCTGGTCGACCAGGACCGCTGCCGCGGCTGGCGGCAGTGCGTCACGGGATGCCCCTACAAGAAGATCTACTTCAACCACAAGACCGGCAAAGCGGAAAAATGCACGTTCTGTTACCCGCGAGTGGAGGTGGGCATCCCCACGGTGTGCGCGGAAACCTGCGTAGGGCGGTTGCGCTATATCGGCGTACTGCTCTACGACGCCGACGCCGTGCTGGCCGCCGCATCCGTGCCCGATGAGAAGGACCTCTACCCAGCGCAGCTGAGCGTGTTTCTCAACCCGCACGACCCGCGGGTGGTGGCCGAGGCCGAACGGGCCGGGATTTCCTACGAGTGGATCGAGGCGGCGCAGGCGTCGCCGGTGTACCAGCTGATCGTGGACTACCAGGTGGCCCTGCCGCTGCACCCGGAATACCGCACCATGCCGATGGTCTGGTACGTACCCCCACTGTCCCCGGTGGTGGACGTGCTGTCAGGCACCGGGCATGACGGCGAGGACGCCGGTAACCTGTTCGGCGCGATCGACGCGCTGCGTATCCCGGTGCAATACCTGGCGGAGCTGTTCACCGCGGGCGACACCGGACCGGTGCGCGCCGCTTTGGACCGGCTGGCCGCCATGCGCGCGCACATGCGCCGGGTCAACCTCGGGGAGCCGGTGCGACCGGAGGTTGCCGAATCGGTGGGCCTGTGCCCGGCTGAGATCGAGGCGATGTACCGGCTGCTGGCCATCGCGAAATACGAGCATCGATATGTCATCCCCAGCGCGGCCGGCTCCGATGCGCACCGGCTGGATGCCCTGGCCACCGGCTGCAGCCTGGACTCCGACGGCGGTCCGGGCATGACCGCCTTTGATGCCATCGCCGACAAGTTCCACCTCACCGCTCGCCCAGCCGACACCAATGGCGCAGCGGCGCCGGTGGAAAAGGCGCACCGGATCAACCTGCTCAACTGGGACGGCAAAAGCACCGACGGGCTGTTCCCAGCAGCACCGGCCAACGGTGTGGAACACGTCCCGGAGCGCACTCGATGAGTACCTCGCGGCGGCACGCGCTGACCCAACGGGAGCAGCGCATGGTGTGGCGGATCGCCGCGCTGCTGCTTGACTACCCCACCCAGCAGACTTTGGACCTGCTCGACGAGCTGCGCGCGGCGGCGATGTCGCTGCCCGCGCCGGTGGGTTCCGCGCTGGTGTCGTTTCTGAACGAGCTCGGTCGCAGGCCGCCGATGGAGCTGGCCGCGCACTACGTCGCAACCTTTGACTTGCGACGCCGGCATTGCCTGCACCTGAGCTACTACGCCTTCGGTGACACCCGCAAGCGCGGCATGGCGTTGCTGCGGTTCAAGCACGCCTACCGTGCTGCGGGGGCCGAGTTGGGCGAGCACGAGCTACCAGATCATCTGGCCGTGGTACTGGAATTCGCCTCGACCGTCGACCCGGCGGCCGGTCACCGGTTGCTGGTCGAGTACCGGCCGGTCATGGAACTGCTCAGGCAATCCCTGCAAGAGACGGCTTCGCCCTATGTAGCGGTACTCGACGCGGTGTGCGCCACGCTGCCGCAGCTCAGCGTCGCCGACCAGCGTCGGGTTGCCGAGCTGGCCGCGCAGGGGCCGCCGGCCGAAGAGGTCGGCTTGGAGCCGTTCGGCATGGAGGCGATGCTCGCCGAGCAACGAGGAGGGCGGCGATGACCACCCTGTTGTGGCTGACCGTGCCCTACGTGGCGTTCACCTCGTTTTTGCTCGGGCACCTGTGGCGGTACCGGCACGACCAGTTCGGCTGGACCACTCGCTCCTCGCAGCTGTATGAGAGCAGGCTGCTTAGCCTGGGCAGCCCGCTGTTTCACTTCGGACTGCTCGCGGTGCTTGCCGGACACGTGCTGGGCATTCTGGTGCCGGCGAGCTGGACCGCAGCGTGGGGCGTGCCGGATTCCGTCTACCACCTGATGTCGGTGTCCTTCGGCACGTTGTCCGGCCTGGTCACCGTGGTGGGGCTGGCGCTGCTGCTGTACCGGCGGGTCACCGTGCCAGCGGTGCGCAACGCCACCACCCGCATCGACAAGATCATGTACACCCTGCTGGCTGCCGCGATCGTGACCGGCATGCTGAACACTGTGGGCAGCAACCTCATCGGGGGCGGCTACAACTACCGGGAGACGGTGTCGCCCTGGTTCCGCAGCCTGTTCAGCATGTCTCCGAACCCAGAGCTGATGGCCAGCGCCCCGGTCAGCTTCCAGATTCACAATCTGGTGGTGCTCACCCTGCTCGGCGTCTGGCCCTACACCCGGCTGGTCCACGTCTTCAGCGCACCACTGGGTTACCTGACCCGGCCCTATGTCGTCTACCGCAGCCGCGATGTGACTCCCCGAACTGCGCGCCGCTACGCCCGCGCCTGGGAGGTGTCCACGCCACCACCTGCGCGGCGGTGGTGAGCTCCTACAGTCCCTAGCTAGCGGCGAGGGTCCCCGAGACTGTCATACCCGTAGGGCAGACTGCGCAAAGTGACCATCCGCCTCCGCTGCGACACCACGCAAGCACGCAAGGCGCGGGGAGCCTTTTTCACCCCGCCACAGCTGTGCCGGCACGTGGTGGACTGGGCGATCCGCTCAGCGTCAGATGACGTGCTGGAACCCTCGTGCGGGGAGGCCGCGTTCCTGCTCGCCGCCGGTGAGCGATTCGACACCCTGGTCGCGCGAGAAGGTGGCAAGCAGGGCCGCCTGGATGGTATCGAGCTACACCGGGACAGCGCCGCTCAGGCGCAGGCGTGCATCCGAGCCGCTGGCCACCGCGCGCGCGTGGTCGCCGGGGACTTCTTCCTGGTCACCCCGACCGCTCGCTACGACGCTGTGATCGGCAACCCACCCTATATCCGGTATCAAGACTTCACCGGGGAGGCCCGGGTCCATAGCCGGGAGGCCGCGCTCCGGGCGGGTGTTCGGCTGACGCGACTGGCGTCCTCTTGGGCCGCGTTCACGGTGCATGCCGCGCTGTTCCTGAAGCCAGCAGGCCGGCTAGGGCTGGTGCTTCCCGCGGAGCTGATGTCGGTGAACTACGCCAGCGAGGTCCGCAGATTTCTCATGCAGCGCTTCGCTCGAGTCCGCTTGGTTCTGTTTACCGAGCGCGTCTTCCCAAACGTGCAGGAAGAGGTTGTGCTGCTGCTCGCCGATGGCTATGGACAGGGACCAGCCACACATTGCGAACTCCAGCAGCACCCCACCGCCGCAGATCTGACGCAGCCGGCGCCGCCGATCCGAAGCTGGACACCTGACCCGGTCGAGGGCAAGTGGACGGCGTCCCTGCTGTCCACCACGGCGTTGGACGCACAGCTGGCCTTACTGCGCGGTGGGCAGTTCACCACGCTGCAGTCCTGGGGCGAGACCACCCTGGGCATGGTGACCGGCAACAACAAGTATTTCGCTTTGCCCGCACAGCGCGCCCGTGAGTTGGGGCTGCGCGCCAATGAGCTGCTGCCGCTGTCCCCCCCGGGGTCGCGCCATCTGCGTGGACTGGCCTGGACGTGCGCCGCCCAGGAGCAGCTGGCCAGGATTGGGTCGCCCACGCTGCTGTTCCGGCCAGAAGGCGAGCCCTCACCAGCTGCCCGGCGCTACATCCGAGCCGGCGAGCAACTGGGGGTGCACACCGCATACAAGTGCCGGGTTCGCTCGCCCTGGTGGCGGGTGCCACTGGTGCCGCCAGCTGATCTGCTGCTGACCTATATGAACGCGGACAGTCCACGACTGTGCGCGAACCACGCTCGCACGCATCACCTCAACTCCGTGCACGGTATGTACTTGCAGCCCGAACTGAGGAAGCTGGGGGTCGATCTGCTGCCGCTGGGCGCGCTGACGTCGATGACCCTACTGGGGGCTGAGACGATCGGACGAGCTTACGGTGGCGGGATGCTCAAGCTGGAACCGAAGGAAGCCGACAGGCTACCCGTTCCCGAGCCAGGTGTGCTGCGACAGGCCCAGCCCGCGTTGGCCGCGATCCGCCCGCTCGTTGCGGCTCTGCTGAGCGAGCCCGGAGGGCTGGCCGAGGCAGTCAGGCTCGTCGACGATGTTTTCCTTATCGGTCAACTCGGTATCGCTCGCTCGACGGTTAATACGCTGTGGGATGCGCACAGTGAGCTGTCCGCTCGCCGCGCGGCACGAGCAAACGCAAGCCGGTTGGCCGGAGTACGGTCCTGATGCCACATCAGGATGAGCCGCCGGACTTGTACGCGCTGCTCGAGCCACTCGTTGCGCAACGTCCGGAAGTGAATCCGTGGGCACTCGTCTCGCCAGGCGGCATGCAGTACGTCCCGGACTACACGTTGCTGGAGCACATGCTCAGCGTTCCCGTCAGGGAAGGCGCTGGCTCACAGTCCGGCCGGCTGGCCAAAGCAGCTGACGCCTGGGTGGCACACGAGCTTCGACGCGCCGGCTTTGGTGCCGACGAAGTCTGGCCGCGACTCACCGCACCAAGAATCCTGCCGCGAGAGGTCAGCCTCTTCATTAAATCTTTACCTGCCGCCATCCGGAGCGCGGCGGAGGCCAGTCTCGCAAGAAGTCGGTCAGTCGCGCCATCGGACGCCCGTATCCTTGGGCGAGCGTACGTCAAGCAGGTCGACGTCCTGATTGCGCAGTGGTCCCGCGGAGCAGAGTTATTGGTGTCCACAAAAACAATGGTCGCATCCTTCCGCAAGAATCTCGCGAACCGATTCGAGGAGGCATACGGTGACGCCAAAAACCTGAGGGGCCGTTACCCACTAGCGGCAATGGGTTTCCTGTTCGTCTTGCGGTCCACCGCGCTCGACGAGCCCGGCACCGTAGAGCGTGCGATAGACATGTTGCGAAAACTCAAGGCGGAAGCCGATGTCTACGACGGAACCTGCCTTCTCATCGCGGAATGGAGCGACGCCGATCCCGCAGCAGGTGTCCGGGCACGCCAGGATGCCGTGCCAGACGACTTGAATGCGGCAAAATTCATGGCGACGCTCGTTGATTCCGTGCTGGAGCGTACCCCGGTGGAAATGCATGTGGACGTCCGGCAGCGGCGAGAGCACCGCAACTTACCACTCACCGAAGCAGACCCCCCGTGAGTTGGCTATGCAGGCTTAGCAGGGACAACGGTAACGGATGAATCGAGGATCAGTATGGAGAAGCTGCCGATCGCGCACAGCGAAGGGCCGCGTCGGCGGGGCCGGCTGGTCCCAGTGAAGTACCGCGAGTAGTAGACAAAGCCCCAGTCTTCTGCCTCGACGTGCGGCTTCCGTGCGCCTAGCTGTGCCATCCAATCCGTTGTCGGCGTGCGCCGGCCCATTGCGTCCACGACGAGATCGGCGCGCAACTGCTCACCGGCCGCGGTGACCACGCCGCAGGCGTGTGGCGTTCCCGGGATCGCCGAGGCGCCGGCCAGCAGACCCATCACCCGGACTCCGCGGCGTAGCGCTATCCCCGGGGTGTCCCCGGCGGCGGCAGCGATCGCGGATTCGATCACCGGGCGACGGCCGGTTACGAAAGGCAGCTTCTCATCACCCGGGCGGGCAGGCCCCGCAGATAGCTTCGGCGGCAGCGCATCCAAATAGTTCACCCAGACACATCCCGCGGCGAGTAACCGTTCGGTCAGTCCCGGCATCTCGTCGACACAAATCTGCCGGAACCGCGCAAAAGGTTGTGCGGCTGCTGAAATTGGGCGACGCCCTGACGACTCCAGGACGACCACGCCTCGCGGGCCAGCATGATGGCCACCGACAGCCCAATGATCCCGGCCCCGCAGACAATGACCCACCCAATCCACTCCCTTTTGCAACCCAACGTTAACCATGCCCAATCCCGACATGGAGACATATCGGGGTGATGAGGCCCCGATAAAGCCCGATATGTCTCCATATCGGGATTGGGTGAGGAAGAGTTAGGCGGTGCGCAGTGCTGCGGTGGCTCCGGCGAGGTGGCCTAGCCGGGCAACGACCGCAGGATGGGCACCCAGGGGCGCGGCCACCACATCGGCCCCAACGGTATCGAGTTTGCGATGAAACAGCCCGGGAGCAAGCAACCATGAGGCCACCGCGACTCTGGGTTCCCCAGCTGCGCGCAGACCCGCGACGAGCGGCGCAACCCGCGGGGCACCGGTGGCGACGAACCCGACTCGGACCCGGCGACCAACGTGGCCGGACAGCAGGCACGCGGCAGCCCGGACATCGGCCACCGCCCGCGGGTCCGAGGAACCCGCAGCGGCCAGCACCACCGCGTCGTCTCGGCACCACCCTGCCTCGCGCAACCGGTCGGCCATCGCGGCCACCACAAGCGGGTGCGGCCCGAGCGCGGAGCTAATGACCACATCGCGGCGGTTGGTAGCAGCCACCTCACGCGGCACGTCAACTCGCACGTGGTATCCGGAGCTCAAGAAGGTGGGAACCACGGTGACTGGGCCAGGCGCGGTCGCCACCACCTCGCATACGCCAGGGCTGAGCACATCGACGAAACCCAGCAGCACCTCGCTACCGTGTGGCCGGTCACGCAGCGCGTCGACCAGCTGATGTGCCACCGCGACGCCGGCGGGATCGCGGGTGCCGTGCGCCGCCACCACGATTGTGCGCGGGACGCGTCCGTGAGTGGCGATGCGCGTCATGACCCGCATCGCCACTTCACGGGTACTCATCTGCAGTCTCCAGAGTCTCCAGGGTCAAGGGCGAGCCGGTAGCCACGTTTGACCACGGTCTGCACCAGCCCGGGGGCCCCCAGCGCGGCACGCAGCCGGGCTACCGCGGTCTCCACCGCGTGCTCATCGTCGCTGGCTGCGGGCATTACGTTCAACATGTCGGCGCGGGCCACCACGCGTCCGGGGCTGGCCGCCAGCAGCCGCAGCAGAGCCATCGGGGTTGGTGGCACGGCGCGCAACACCCCGTCGACGACCGCGGCATGCCCGCGCAGTTCGAGCAGATGGCCTGCGACGGGCCATCGTGACGCCCGGGCCGGCAGCGCCTCACACAAAGTGCGCACCAGCGCACCGATCCGCGCCCGCTCCGGCTGCACGGTAGGCACCTCCCGAGCCACCAGGGGGCCGGCGGTGACCGGCCCGACACAGGCGGCCATCACATCTCGGCGCAGTCGGTGCAACAGTTGCTGGAGCACCCCGAGCTCGTCGGCTCTGCTAAGCACGCTGGCCGCAGCGGGAGCGCTGGTGAAACTCACCGCGTCAACGCAGCCATCCAGGATCGCCCCGAGCAGGCGGTCCAGCGGCGCCAGATCCTCCGGCAAGGCCCACCGGTAGACGGGCACCTGCACAACCTGCGCACCGGCGCAGTCCAGGGCGTCTACAAAGTCCGGCAGCGGCTCGCCGTGCAGCTGCACCGCAATCCTGGTGCCTTCGACATCATCGGCCAGCAGATGTTCCAGCACCTCAGCCGACGACTCGGACGGCGGCGACCAGGCGTCGGTGAGGCCAGCAGCCCGCACCGCGCCCCGGGACTTAGGGCCGCGGGACAGCAGGGTGGCGCCGCGCAGGGCGCCGATCAGCGCTTCGCCCAGTCCCCAGCCGTCGGCCGCCTCCACCCAGCCGCGGAACCCGATACCGGTTGTGATCACAACGACATCCGGTGGCTGCATGATCAGTTGCTCGGTGGCGGCGTGCAACTCGGCGTCGTCAGCTAGCGGCACAATCTTGATCGCGGGGGCGTGGAGTACCTCGGCGCCTCGGCGCTCCAGCAAGGCGCCCAGTTCCTCGGCTCGCCGCGCAGCGGTAACCCCGACGGTGAAACCCGCCAGCGGCAGCAGCCCTGATCTCGACCGAAGCGATGGTGCGGTCATGTCACGGGCACCGCCTGGACCAACGCGCGCCTGTACGCGACACGCGGGGCATGGGGGCGCGACACGCCGGGCGCGCGGGGGTAGGGGGAATCATGGGTAGCCGACTTCTACGACGCCGTTGACCAGGCGCACCGGATAGGTGCGTACCGAGACAGTGGGATCGTCCAGGCATACCCCGGTGGCCAGCTCGAAGACCTGCTTGTAGATCGGCGATGCCACCGTCGCCCGCCCGCCGCGATCACCGACGATACCCCGGGACAGTACCGAGGCGTTGCTGAAGGGATCCACGTTAGACAGCGCATGCAGCGCACCATCATGAGTGCGAAATACCGCCACCGCAACACCGCCCACCAGTGCCGCAATTCCTCGTTCCGGAATGAGGTCGTCGTAGCGGCACACCATCGTCCAGTGTGCCTCCACCCGGGCAGTCATTTCGCCGCCTCCGCGGGACAAAGTACGTCGGCGGTCATTTCGCCGCCTCCGCGGGACAAGGTATGTCGGCGGTCATTTCGCCGCCTCCGCGGGACAAAGGACGCCGGCGATCATCGGACAACCGCGAGCTTCGGCCCGGCGATCACCACCGGCTGGCCGGGCCGGCGCCCGGCGGGCGTGGGTTGACCCCGCTCGTAGACGAACTCGATGTTCGGATCCGGCACGTCCGGCGCGTTGACGAACGAGGTGAACCTGGCCAGCTTGGCCGGATCTTCCAGGACTCCGCGCCACTCGTCGGAGTAGCCCGCCACGTGGGCCTCCATCGCGGTGTCGAGCTCCGCGCAAATGCCCAGCGAGTCATGCACGATCACGTCACGCAGATGATCCAGGCCGCCCTCCATCTCCTCCAACCACGGTGCGGTGCGCTGCAGCCGGTCGGCCGTGCGCACGTAGAACATCAGGAACCGGTCGATGGTGCGGACCAGACTCTCGGTGTCCACATCGGACACCAGCAGGTCGGCGTGCCGGGGGCGGAACCCGCCGTTGCCGCAGATGTACAGGTTCCAGCCCTTCTCGGTGGCGATCACCCCGAAGTCCTTACCCCGGGCCTCGGCACACTCCCGCGCGCAGCCCGACACCGCCGCCTTCAACTTGTGCGGGGCGCGCAAGCCGCGGTAGCGCAGCTCCAGCGCGATCGCCATACCCACCGAGTCCTGCACGCCGTAGCGACACCACTCGCTACCCACGCACGACTTCACGGTGCGCAACGCCTTGCCGTATGCGTGCCCGGATTCGAAACCCGCATCCACCAGCCGGCGCCAGATCGCTGGCAGCTGCTCCACCCGAGCCCCGAACAGATCGATCCGCTGCCCACCGGTGATCTTGGTGTAGAGCCCGAAGTCGCGGGCAACCTCCCCTAGCACGATCAGCTTCTCGGGAGTGATCTCCCCGCCGGGAACCCTGGGCACCACTGAGTACGTGCCGTTGCGCTGCAGGTTGGCCAGGAAGTGGTCGTTGGTGTCCTGCAAGGTGGCCTGCTCGCCGTCCAGGATGTGGCTGCCCGGATTGAGCACCCCGCTCAGTGAGGCCAGGATCGACGCCACCGCAGGCTTGCAGATGTCACAGCCACGCCCAGTGCCGTGCTTGGCAACCAGCTCAGAGAAAGTCCGGATCCGGGTCGCGGCCACAATCTGGAACAGCTCAGCCCGGCTGTGTGCGAAATGCTCGCACAGCGCTTTGGCCTGCTCGACGCCCTGCGCAGCGAGCAGCTTCTTCAACATCGGCACGCACGAGCCACATCCGGTGCCCGCCTTCGTGCACGCCTTGAGCGCAGCCACAGTGGTGCAACCCTGCTGGTGCACCGCCGAGGTGATCGTCGCAACGGTGACCGCATGGCAGGAGCACACCTGGGCGCCAGCCGGCAACGCGCCGGCATCGAGCTCCCCGCCGAACGGGGAGATCAGCGCGCCTGGATCCGCCGGCAGCGCGGCCCCGACCAGCGCACGCAACGTGCCGTATGCCTCGGCGTCACCGACCAGGATCCCGCCCAGCAAGATCCGTGCGTCGTCGGACACGACGAGCTTGGCGTAGCGACCGGCAACAGGGTCGTTGTGGATAACCTCCAACGCACCCTCGGCCTGCGCATGCGCATCGCCGAAACTGGCCACGTCAACGCCGAGCAGCTTGAGCTTGGTGGAGGTATCCGCGCCGGGGAAGGTGGCGTTGCCACCGAGCAACCGATCGGCCACCACCTCGGCCATCGCGTACCCGGGCGCGACGAGGCCGTAGCAACGACCCTCGACTGCGGCGCACTCGCCGACAGCCCAGATGTGGTCATCGGCGGTGCGGCAGCTGTCGTCGACCAGCACACCACCGCGCTGTCCAAGTGGTAGCTTCGCCTCGCGGGCCAGCTGGTCCCGAGGTCGCACGCCGGCGGAGAACACCACCACATCGGTATCAAGCTCGGTGCCGTCGGACAGCCGAACCAGTAACCGACCCCGGTCGGGCTCGATGGCCTCGGTGGCGTTGCCGCAGTACACCCGAACCCCGAGATCCTCGATGAACCGGCGTAGCAGCGCCCCACCGCCTTCATCCACCTGCATCGGCATCAACCGGGGTGCGATTTCGACCACGTGCGGGGACAGGCCAAGCTGGCGCAGTGCATAGGCGGCCTCCAGGCCGAGCAGTCCCCCACCGACCACTACACCGGAGCGCCGGCCCGCCGCCGTGGTGTGCATCGCGCGCTGCGCCGCCGCGCGGATGGCGTCGAGGTCGTCCGGCGTCCGGTAGACGTAGCACCCGGGCAGGTCGTGCCCGGGTACCGGCGGCACGAACGGCGCCGACCCGGTGGCCAGCACCAGCGCGTCGTAGGCGATCCGGCGCCCGGACGCAGTGCGCACGCGGCGCCGGCGCCGGTCGATGGCCACGCAGGGGTCACCCAGCCGCAGTTCCACCCGGTCGTCTGTGACGGCAGGCAAGCTCAACGCGTCAGCGTCCCAGGAGTCCACGTACGACGAGAGGGCAACCCGGTCATACGCCGGCCTGCCCTCCTCGGCGAGCACCACGATCCGCCATTGACTCTGGATGTCCCGACCGACCAAGGCCTCCACCAAGCGGTGGCCGACCATGCCGTGGCCTGCGATGACGACAGTGCGCATCGTGGGTGCTCCTTCCTTCCCAGCGACTACGACCGGCGCAGCTAGGCGCTGCTCGCCGCAAACGAGCAGCTCACCCAGCGGTTAAACCTTGCTGCCATCGTGAGCGCGATTCATGAACGTGGTGTTTCGGCCCTGTTTCAGCACCCCCGATTCCGTCACACCTGGGCGTATGCCAGCTGCGACTGCCCAGCCATCACCACAGCGGGAGCGCGGCGCAGGTAGACCACATAAGTCACAATGACGCAAATCCCGTAGAAGATCATGAAAGACCAGAACGCAGGTATCCCGGACTTCGTCGTCAGGAAGGACTGCCGGAAGGCAAGGTTGATCAGCAGACCACCCATGGCGCCGATGGAGCCGGCTATCCCAATCACCGCACCAGACAGCCGGCGCGCCGTCATCAATGCGGACCGCGTGGCCTCACCAGGGACCATCGCCATCCGGGCCTGCAGATTGAAAATCGAGGGGATCATTTTGTAGGTGGATCCGTTGCCGATACCGGAAAGCACGAACAAGGCGATGAAGCCGACCATGAATAGCGGCAACGACTTATCCCCGGAAGCCATGATCACCACGGCAGTGGCCAGGGCCATTCCGACGAAGTTGACCAGGGTGACTTTCGCCCCGCCAAAGCGGTCAGCCATCCAACCACCGACTGGACGGATCAACGAGCCGATTAGCGGGCCGATGAACACGACTGAGGCCGCCTGTAGCGGGGTACGGCCAAACTGGCTCTGCAGGACGAGGCCAAAGGCAAAGCTGTATCCGATGAACGAACCGAACGTGCCGATGTAAAGGAACGACATCACCCAGGTCTGGGACTTCTTGACCGCTTCGCGCAGCGCACCACTGTCGTTACGCATCGAGGAGATGTTGTCCATGTACCGCGCCGCACACAGCGCTGCGACCAGGATCAACGGGATATAGATGGCCAGCACCAGACGTGGATAACTGGTACCGACCGTCGCGATCACCAACAACCCGAACAGCTGCACCACCGGTACGCCGATGTTCCCGCCGCCGGCATTGAGCCCAAGAGCCCAACCTTTGCGGCCTTCCGGAAAAAACGCGTTGATGTTGACCATAGACGAGGCGAAGTTGCCACCGCCGAGGCCACCGAGCGTCGCAACGACCACAAACGTCATGTACGACGTGCCTGGATGCATGACGATCAGCGCCAGTGTCGTCGGAATGAGCAGTAACAAGACGCTCACAATGGTCCAATTCCGCCCGCCGAACCGAGCTGGTGCCATCGTGTAGGGAATCCGGATCAGACCCCCGATCAGCGCGGGAAGGGAAACCAGCAAGAACTTGCCTGCCGGGTCGATGTGATAGGCCTTGCCCATAAACAGCACCAGGACCGCCCAGACCGTCCACATCGAAAAGCCGATGTGCTCGGCGAAGATTGAGAACCACAGGTTCCGATTCGCCACCTGCCGGCCTGTCCGCATCCAGAAGTCGGGATTTTCCGGCTCCCAATAATCGATCCATCGCCCCCCACGCACCGGTCTGCCCGGTATCGTCACCTCGGTCGTGCTCATAGCGCCTCCTGGGCTGATGGATGCAGCTGGTGGTACAGAAAGCGACGCTATGGGCTGGTTATGTTCGCAATGTTGCTAGACGTTGCAGAACCGAGAACTCCCGTTCACATGGCGATGCAACCAGGCGTGAGGCCCCCATCGAGCTGTCGGGAAAACGTATGTGCACCGCGGACAGCTGCGCGCTAGCGTGGTGGCATGAGCTGCTGATCTGGTAGCGCGCCGCTCGCCGGCGCCAGCGCCGTGACCGCCTTTTTTGTGGTGGCGCCTCTTACCTGCCCGCGCCTAGGCGCATCACTGCTCACGCACGGTGACATCAAGGAGAACTGATGGCCGAGCAACGTCAACCCCAGAATTCACCCGAGAATGCCGCTGTGCCGGCGCCCAATCGCCGCGAGCGCCGCGGTGGGAAATCCGGCGTATCGGCACACCGCGCTGGTGCCTCCGGTATGCCACACCGGTTCGCTCCGGTGACACTGCCGCGCCAGTACTCCAGCCGCCGCCGCAGCGGCTGAAGGGCCGGAGTTTCGCGCAAGCCTCGCGCGGCGGTCACCGGCAGGCGCGGATCGCGCGCCTGCTAGCCAGTGGGGATACTCATCGCCCGCAGTGGTCACCACGATATGATCGACATCTGCGTCGCGCCCCAGTCAGTAGACGGGCAGGGAGGGATCAACCTGCTTAGCCCAGGCCAGCACCCCTCCGCCGACGTGTACGGCGTCCCGGAAACCCGCCTTATGCAGCGCAGCTAGCGCCTCGGCGGAACGTTGCCCGGACTTGCAGTGCAGCACCAGCGGCTTGTCCTGTGGCAACTCCGCCAACGCCTCGCCGGACACGATCCGGCCCTTAGGGATCAGGGTGGAGCCGGGGATCTTGACGATCTCGTACTCGTTGGGCTCTCGAACGTCGATCAGCGCGAACTCCTTACCGGAGTCGATCATCTCCTTGAGCTCCAAGGCGGTGATCGTCGAGCTGGCCGCCGCGCTGGCGGCGGCGTCGCTGACCGCCCCGCAGAACTCGTCGTAGTCGATCAACTTGGTGATCGGCTCGGCGGCCGGATCCCGGCGGATCTTGATGGTGCGGTAACTCATCTCCAGGGCGTCATACACCATCAGCCGGCCCAGCAGTGGCTCGCCGATCCCGGTGATCAGCTTGATTGCCTCAGTCACCATGATCGAACCGATCGACGCGCACAGCACACCCAGCACGCCGCCCTCAGCGCAGGACGGCACCATCCCAGGAGGTGGCGGCTCGGGGTAGAGGTCGCGGTATTGCAGTCCCTGCCCGCCGGGCGCATCCGCCCAGAACACCGAAACCTGGCCCTCGAAACGGAAGATTGAACCCCACACGTAGGGCTTGCCGAGCAACACCGCAGCGTCATTGACCAGGTAGCGGGTCGCGAAGTTGTCGGTGCCGTCAAGGATGAGGTCGTAGTCGCGGAAGACGTCCAGGGCGTTGGACGAGTCCAGCCGCAACTGGTGCAGGTTCACCTGGACGAATGGGTTGATCTCGCGGATGGTGTCCCGGGCGGATTCGCCCTTCGGCCGGCCAATGTCGGACTGGCCGTGGATCACCTGACGCTGCAGGTTCGACTCATCGACCTCGTCGAACTCGACGATACCCAGCGTGCCCACGCCGGCGGCGGCCAGATACAGCAGCGCCGGGCTACCCAGCCCACCCGCACCGACTACCAGCACCTTCGCGTTTTTCAGCCGCTTCTGACCGTCCATCCCGACGTCGGGGATGATCAGGTGGCGGCTGTAGCGCGCCACCTCTTCCCTGGTCAGCTCGGCGGCCGGTTCCACCAGCGGCGGCAGACTCATCAGCACTCTCCTCACCGTGTCGTGCTGTCTTGTTCACCTGAACGTACCCGCACTCTCCGCTCTTCCCGTCTCTGATCCGCAGTCTGGAGGGCAGATACTGGCGAGTAGGGTTAGCGGTCAGGCGGAGGTGAAGCAGGCCGATGACCGAGACCGCATCGACCCGGGTCGATACAGCGCCCCGAGGGGTACGGATGCCCCGGGATGAGCGGCGCGCCCAGCTCCTCGCCGCAGCCACCGAGGTCTTTGTCAACAACGGCTATCACGCCACCGTCATGGACGACATCGCCGAGCACGCCGGGGTTAGCAAACCGGTGCTCTACCAGCACTTTCCCGGCAAGCTCGAGCTGTATCTGGCACTACTGGAACGCCACGCCGACGAGCTGGTCGATCGGCTCCAGGCAGCGATCGAGGAGACCAACGACAACTGGCAGCGGGTGCGCAACGCGGTCGGCGCGTACTTCGATTTCGTCGACGGTAACGGTGAGGCGTTCCGGCTCGTCTTCGAGTCCGATCTGCGCAACCAGCCGCCCGTGCAGGACATCGTGGAACGGATGCACACCGCGTGCGTGCGCGCCGTCGCGCAAGCGGTGGTAGCCGATGCCGGCCTCGACGCCGACCGCGCCTGGCTCGTCGCGGTCGGTGTGGTCGGGGCCAGCGAGCACGGCGCCCGCTACTGGCTCACCCGCCGGCGGGAGATTCCCAAGGAAGAAGCAGTCGCCCTCACCGCGTCACTGGTCTGGAAGGGTCTGGCCGGCTTCCCCCTGCAACACAGCTGACCGGCTCACACCCGGACCACAGTCACCGGTATGCCGCGCTGAGCTACCAGCACTCGAAGATCGGTGGGTCGCTGGTGAGCAGCTGATCACCGGCTACCGCGACGAGTGCCACCAGCGCGTCGAGCACATCGATCGTCCCACTGCCCGCGAGCAGCTCCCCAGCGGCGCACGCCTCTGGTAATCCGGTAGTGCGGACCCGTTCATAGATGAACGCCAGCTATCGCGCCCGGTTTCCTGTGGCATAGGCGTGACTGGCCCGGACGATCGCCGTGACGATCTCGAGTTCCGCCGCGTCCCGCGGCCCAAAGATCATGACCATGCCCGCGGTGAGCCGGAGCCCGGCTAGCGGGTGGGCTACTGCCCACCCCTTCACCAGGGCGTCGTGGGCCAACCTGACCGGGAGCGCGAGGTGCAAGCTGCCGTCATAACCGGGATGCAGGTGGGCGAACTCCCCGAGGTCGGGCACGATGAACGCCTCACGCGACCCCCGGGTACCGCCGGGGCACAGGATGAAAGCCCTGGCGCCGGGTACCGAGATCGCGCTGGGCGCCGTCGCGACACTGTCGAGTTGCACGATCCGGTCGAACAGCGCCTCCTGCAGCTCGGCGGGAGCGTTCTGCGACTGCTGTTGCTGCGGGGTGGTGACACTGACCTCAGGCGGTTCACCGCGACGCTCCGGCAGCCGGCCATCAGGCAGAATCGGCCAGCGCGCCTGCCCTGTGGTGGTATCGGCCACCGGGGTGGCCCACTGCAGGAAACCTAGCCGCGCCTCGATCCAGCCGGCCAGGCTGGACACCGTCTCCGGGGTGAGTTCGTGACCACCTGCTTGGCGCTGCGCCCACAGCGGCGATCCGCTCTCCCGCACCAGGTAGTCCCACGTGCGGCGCTGCAGCTCGACCGGGATGACCAAGTCGTACACGCCGTGGGTCAAAAAGACCGGTACCCCGGCCAAGCGGCCCCGAGTCATCGGCAGTCCGGAGTCGAACGGCAACGTCCCGTACAGCAGCGCCGCTGCGGCGAACCGGGTCGGATCGGCTAGCAGCAGCCCGCCGGCGACAGCCGCACCGCCGCCAACACCAACGAGAACCACCGGCACCTGCGGCGCCCGGTGCTGGTCAATCCAGCTACGCACGGCGGCCAAATCCGGTCCCGGAACACGGACCGCGGCGTACGCTGCTCCCCCCGGGAGGCAACGCGCGAACATCGCCAGGTCCGCTTCGGAGCTGCCGCCGAGCGCATCCCCGAACGAATCACTGCCCTGGAACACCACGATGAGTGGGGCATCGGGGTCGCGCGAACCCCACCGGGTGATCATCGGTGCCACAGTTCCCGTCACGCGGTGATCACCCCGCTCCACCGGGACAACTCCCTGGGCAGGTCCAGCGCCTCGACGGGAGCACTCGACTCGTAGTCGCCCCACTGCATCCTGGGCAGCATCCACATGATCTCGAACTCATTGCCGTCGGGATCGGCGCCATACAGGCTCTTGGTCGCTCCATGGCTGGACTCGCCGCGCAAGGCGCCCGAAGCAAGCAGCACCTCTCGCGCCTCGACCAGCTCGTCGATGGTGCCGACCTGCCAAGCCAGGTGGTACAACCCGACGTGTCCATGTGGTGGGCGGGAGGCTTGCTGGCCCAGCCCGAACAAACCCAGGTCATGATGGTTTTCCGAATGGCTCGCGCGCAGAAATGCGGCATTGGCACGAGGCTCTCGGGCGATCACCTTCATACCGAAGACTTGCTCGTAGAACTCGACTGCACGGTCCAGATCACTGACGAACAGCACTGCGTGGTTGAGCCGGCGAACCGCAATCATGGCAGCCCTCCTCGACGTGGCGTGACCCGTGGCCTGACTCGTGGCCTGACTAAGGTACGGCCAGCCTCAAGCTGAGCGCAGCACGATCATGCCTGGGCGGGCACGAGCAGGGTGAAAGTCGGCGGAGCGGGTCGGGTCAACCGGAGCCGGCCACCCTCAGCTTCCGCCAGGCTGCGTGCCAGCGCCAAGCCGATGCCATGCCCCTCAGCCAGGCGCGAACGCCGGGTGAACAGCTCCGGTTCGGGCGCGGTGATCCCGGCACCTTCATCAGACACGTCAATGGCCAGCGCATCAACGGCGTTGCGTACCGCTACCGAGACAGTGCCTGAGCCATGCGTGGCGGCATTGTCCAGCAGCACGGTCAGCACCTGCCGCACCGCCGCTGTCGAGGCCAGCGACACCGGCGCATGCGGGTCTATTGCTACGTGCAGTGCCCGGTGCTGGGCGGCCAGCCGGTCATGCCAACCCGCTTCGATCTCGTCGAGCAGGGTCGGCAGATCCAAGGGGGTGGCATTGGAACTGCGAGTATCGCGAGCTAGCGCCAGTAGTTCTTCAATGGTCTGTTCCAGACGGTCCGCAGCGGCGATCCCGTCCGTAATGGCATGGCGAAGGTCCTGCCCAGGCCGGTCCAGTGCCGCTTCGAGTCGCAACCGCAGTCCGGTCAGAGGTGTGCGGAGCTGATGAGACGCATCGGCGGAAAAGGACCGTTCGCGGGCGAGCATGTCGTCCAGGCGTCCGGCCGTGCTGTTCAGCGCCGAACCCACGGAGTCGATCTCCGGGATGGCGGCCGGCGCGGTCCGGACGCTGAAGTCACCCTGACCGAGACGCCGCGCCGCATCCGACAGCTTCTCCAGCGGTTCGGCCAGCCGACGGGCCTGCCAGCGCGCCACCAGCCAGACCGTACCGACAGCCAGTCCACCCAACCCCAGCATGCCCAGCCACACCAGCCCCACCATCCGATAGACACTGCGCAGCGGGCTGGCGGCGCGTACCGCGCCGATCACATCGCTGTCATGGGTCACCGGGACGGCGACTACCAGATCACCATCGACGTCAGCGGTATTGATCTCGCCGTGCAGTGCCCGGTAGACCGGGAGGTCGCCGCCTTGCGGCCCCGCCCCCAAGATGAGCAATCCGCGATCGACATAGACCGCAAGTTGCGTCCCATCCTTCGGGTCACGAAGGTCGGTCGGCATGTTCCCGCGAAGAACATCAGCCGTGACGGCCGCCGCGGCGGCATCGGCTACCCGCAGCAGCTTCGTCCGCTCATCGGATTTCGCGTATTTGAGCACACCAGCGGCCAGTGGCACGCCGAACAAGCCGATGGCGAGCACGGCGGCGAGCACCGCGAGACCCACGATGCGAGTGCGCACAATGCGTTGATACCACGCTCGTGAGTGGCATTCGGTGTCAGAACACCGTTACGCACTCACGACCCTGGCATTTCCAGCCGGTATCCGTGGCCTCGCAGGGTCGTAATCCGGGGAACCGCGCCCACTGCGGCCATTCCAGCCAGCTTGCGGCGCAGAGCGGCCACATGCACATCGAGCGTCTTCGTGGGACCGAACCAGTTCTCGTCCCACACCTGCGCCATCAGGGTCTCCCGGCTGATCGCCGCTTCCGGTGCTGCCGCGAGGCGGGCGAGGAGGTCGAACTCCTTGGCGCGCAACGGCATCTCCCGTCCGGCAACGGTCGCTCGCCGGCTGCCGGTATCCACCACCAGATCACCTACCGTGAGCGTCGGGTGGGCTCCCGGGTTCACCGGCGCCACCCGGCGCAGGTGTGCTCGTACCCGGGCCAGCAGTTCAGCCAACCGCACTGGCTTGGTGAGGTAGTCGTCCGCGCCGGCTTCTAGACCCACCACGACGTCCATCTCGTCGGTCCGCGCGGTGAGGATGACCAGCACCGCCGTCGGGTTGCTCGCCCTTAACTGCCGGCACACTTCGACGCCGTCCAAGTCGGGCAATCCCAGGTCCAGCAGCACCAGGTCGAAATCGTTTTCAGCGGCTGCATGCAACGCACCGTGACCGGTGCGCTGCCAGCCGACCTGGTGCCCGTGCGCACGCAGGCTCGACTCCAGGACGCTACCGATGGTCTCGTCGTCCTCTACTACGAGCAGGCGAGACATAGTGAGCCTCGTGAGTGGCAAACGGTGCGACAGCACCGTTTGCCACTCACGACCCTCCGACGGAGAAACCCACCCGCCGGCTGTCCGCTGGCCCGATTTCGATATACGCGACTCGCGAAGCGGGCACCAGGTATCGCCGACCCTTGTCATCGACGAGGGTCAGCAGCCCCGCAGTGTTTCGCAATGCGTCGGTGACCATCGCCTGAATCTTTTCCGGCGAGTCCGCAGTGGACACCGTCAGCTCGCGAGGACTGTCCGCGACGCCAATCTTGACCTCCACGCCACAACCTCCACCATGTGATCGACCTTGGCGCCAGGCTAGTCGAGCGGTCAGCGCGGATTCACGCCAACCCGAGCGCGGCCATGCGCCGGCCGTGCAAGATCTCCACCCGGCGGATCAGGGTGGCGAGGGCGCCGAAGTCACCGGAGCCGCGGACGATCAGGTCTGCCAGCGCATCCCGCTCGGCTACCACATGCTGCGCGTGCGTCACCGCCTCACCCAGCAGCCGCCGCCCCCACAGGGCCAGCCGGTCCCGAGTTCTGCGGTCCTGCCCGCATGCACTGCGCACTTCCCGCTCGGCGAACGCCGAGTGCCCGGTGTCCGCTAGCACGTCCTTGACTAGCGCGGCGGTGGCTTCGTCCAAGTAACCAGCCACCTCGCCATAGAAATCCGCCGCCAGCCCATCGCCGACATAGGCCTTCACCAACGACTCCAGCCAGGACCGGGGTGCCGTCGAGGCATGATATTGATCGAAGCGCGCCACGAACGGGCGCATCGCGTCGTCCACCGAGACGCCCAGGCTCCCAAGGTGGGCCTCAATGAGCCGAAAGTGTCCGATCTCCGCGGCCGCCATGCTGGCCATCGCCACCCGGCCGGCCAGTGTGGGGGCAGTGCGAGCATCCTCAGCGAACCGGTCGAAGGCCGACAGTTCGCCACAAGCGAGGACCCCCAGCAAGTCGATGATGCCCGCACGTGCCACATCCACGGCCGCGAGCGTAGTGCCGAAAAGCAAGACAGCGCGGTGTCGCGCGCATAGCTGACACGGGGACGGGTAACATGTATGTACAGGGCGTGACGCTCGGGGTTAGGCAACACGGGTTAAAACAACCCGGCTGCGCTAACTCTGTAGCCGCACGCTCGGCTCGGTGGTTGATGCTGCCGAGCGAATGACATGTGAGCGCGGACCTGGCGTCTTCGTTCCCGGCTGAGGTAGCGCAATCTGCGGCGCCCCGCCGGCGAGAGCGAGACAGCAGTGAGATGGCAGGGACGCGCGCCGTACGAGAGAGGCGAGCACGCTGACCGTCAGCCAGACCACCCTGCCAACCACCCACCCTTTGGAGAGTTCCAACCTCAACACCTCAGACGGTGCCCCGACCGACGGCGACGAACCCGAGTTGCCACAACCGTTGCAAGCGGGCGCTCCGGTCCGGGACGACTCGCCCACCTTCGCCGAACTCGGGGTCCGCGACGAGATCGTCCGGACCCTGCGCACGGTGGGCATCGAACGCACCTTTGCCATTCAAGAACTCACCTTGCCACTGGCCTTGGCCGGCGATGACCTGATCGGTCAGGCCCGCACCGGTACCGGCAAGACGCTAGGGTTTGGCGTCCCCCTCATCCAGCGGATCACCACCGGCGACATACCACTGGACGGCACCCCTCGCGCGCTGGTCGTTGTCCCCACCCGCGAGTTGTGCTTGCAGGTCAGTGCTGATCTGACCGCAGCAGGCCGCCACCTTGGCATCCGTGTTCTGTCGGTCTACGGTGGCCGTCCTTACGAGCCACAGATCAACGCGCTCGGCCGCGGCGTGGACGTGGTAGTCGGTACCCCGGGCCGGCTGCTGGATCTCGCCGAACAGCGCTATCTCGTGCTGGGCAAGGTACGGGTGCTGGTCCTCGACGAGGCCGACGAGATGCTCGACCTGGGCTTTTTGCCCGACATCGAGCGAGTCTTGCAGATGGTGCCCGAACAACGTCAGACCATGCTGTTCTCGGCCACCATGCCAGGCCCGATCATCACACTAGCCCGCAATTTCTTGAATCGGCCGACGCATATCCGCGCCGAAGAACCCGACGCTACCGTTATCCACGAGCGGACCCGACAGTTCGTCTACCGGGCGCATGCGATGGACAAGGTGGAATTGCTCGCCCGCATCCTGCAGGCCCGCGACCGCGGCCTGACGATGATCTTTACCCGGACCAAACGCACTGCTCAGAAGGTGGCCGACGAGCTTACCGAGCGCGGCTTTGCGGCTGCCGCCGTCCATGGTGACCTCGGCCAGGGTGCCCGTGAGCAGGCATTGAGAGCGTTTCGATCCGAGAAGGTGGATGTGCTGGTCGCCACCGACGTCGCCGCTCGCGGCATCGATGTACCGGAAGTCACGCACGTCATCAACTACCAGTGTCCGGAAGACGAAAAGATTTACGTGCACCGAAGTGGGCGCACCGGGCGGGCCGGACGGCCCGGCGTGGCGATCACCCTCGTCGACTGGGACGAGGAGGCACGCTGGAAGCTGATCAGTGACGCATTGGGCCTCGGTATCGCCGAGCCCGCGGAGACGTACTCCACTTCCGCTCACCTGTTCACCGACCTGGACATCCCGGGCGACTCCACGGGGCTGCTCCCGGTCACCCAACGAACCCGTGCGGGCCTGGCCGCCGAGCCTCGCGACGACCACAGCCGCCGCCGCGGGCGCCGCAGCCCGGGGGCCCGTCGTG